>JAZUHY010000059.1:0-85546 GCA_045641985.1 Candidatus Cryptobacteroides sp. | reverse complement strand
ATTTCAAAATCTTAAACAAGGGTACCACTTTGCCGAGTACAACAAAAGTCGACCTTCTCAATCTCTGGGTAAAAGTACCAGAAATGAGTCAGCAAAAAGAGTTTGCCTCTATTGTTGAGCAGGCCGATAAATCAAAGTTTGGCAATGGATTCAAATCGCAATTTATAGAGATGTTTGGTTCTCTGACAACTACACCTGTGAAAAGTTATGTTGAAGAAAGCTATCCAGGTGAATGGGGCGCAGAGGACATAGAAGGAGGTGGGGTCAAGGTCATCCGCACAACCAATTTCACAAATACAGGAAAATTGGATCTGGCGGATGTGGTTACTCGTTCCATTATCGAAAAGAAAATTGAACGTAAGACAATACATAAGTACGATACAATCCTCGAACGATCTGGCGGTACTGCCGACAATCCTGTAGGTAGGGTCGTTCTATTTGAGGAAGATGACATCTATTTGTGTAACAACTTCACTCAGGTTTTAAGGTTCAAAAATATTGATCCTCGTTTCGCCTTTTACTCGTTGTTCTTTTTCTATCAGACGAACAAAACAGCGGTTAGGGCTATGGGGAGCAAGACCACCGGCATTCAGAATCTCAATATGAGCAAGTATCTGGAAATCGGTATTCCTGATGCCTCAGAGGATGAACAAAACAAGTTTGTCGCAATCGCCGAACAAGCCGATAAATCAAAGTCTGTTTGTCGACAGGCCATCAAACGACTCGTATCATAACTGAATAATCAACAAACATTATGACATACTTTAACGAAGACAATACAGTTGAGCAGATGCTCGTAAATGCAGCACAAAAGTGCGGCTGGAAATACGTTGCAGCCAATGACATTCCAAGGCAATATGATGATGTTCTGGTTACAGAATGGTTGCTGGAAGCTCTGCTTAGATTGAACCCGATTACGCCAGATCAGGCAGAACAGGTCATCTACAAGCTCCGCTCAGCCATTATCACTGGCGGCAATTACGACGAGCTTGTCAGCGCCAACGACCGCTTCCGCAAGCTACTCTTCGAAGAGAACAGTTATCCTTTTGGCCCGGATGGAGATAATATCAACATCAGGTTCTTCAGTGACGATGTGAAGTCAGATAATTGCGTTGTCACGAATCAGTGGGAATTCCCTCGTCAGAGCAAGGAAGGCGGCAAGCGTCTGGACCTGGTGTATGTAATAAATGGTATTCCGGTGGCAATCGGAGAAGCGAAGTCTCCGGTCAGGCCACAGGTAACCTGGGCTGATGGTGCGACCGATATAATGCACTATCAGAAAAGCATCCCGGAGATGTTCGTTCCGAACGTGCTGGTTTTCGCCAGTGAAGGACGAGAACTGCAGTATGCCTCTATCGGATGTCCGGTTGACAAATGGGGGCCTTGGTTTGCTGATGAGGATCGCAAGCACGGCACTCTCGCTGATGTCGAGCACAACTGCTGCTCTTTGATTTCTCCGGATAAGTTGATAGATATCTATCGATTCTACACTGTATTCACCGGAACAACCGGCGGCAGGAAGATCAAGATTGTATGCCGTTATCAGCAGTACCTTGGCGGCGAAGCGATTGTTCAACGAGTCCTGAATACATACCAGAAAGGTACCGGCCCCAGGAAAGGTCTCATCTGGCATTTCCAGGGTTCCGGAAAATCGTGGCTGATGGTATTTGCGGCCCAGAAACTTCGCAAGCAGCAGTGCCTTAAGGCTCCTACCGTTGTGATTGTGGATGACCGTATTGATCTTGAAGACCAGATTACCGGCGATTTCACTAGAGCCGAGATTCCTAATGTGGACAGCATCACATCAAAGCAGGAACTTGAAGAGAAGATTCATCAGAGGAAGATTCTCATTACAACCATTTTCAAGTTTGGAGATCTGTCTGAAGGCGAGGTTATTGATGACCGCGACAACATCATCCTCCTGATGGATGAAGCGCACCGCACTCAGGAAGGCGACCTCGGTATGAAGATGCGTACCGCCTTGCCGAATGCATTCTTCTTTGGTCTTACCGGAACACCTATCAATAGGCGTGACCGAAATACATTTATGGCGTTTGGTGCTGAAGAAGATGAAAACGGCTATATTTCCAAATATACATTCCAGGATTCCGTTGCAGATGGTGCAACTTTGGAACTGAACTTCAAGACGGTTCCCGTTGAGATGCATCTTGACGAGAAGAGATTGCAAGAAGAATTTGATGCTCTGACCGACCAGATCAGCGAGGAAGACAAGGGCGAGCTTGTAAAGCGCACGAGCGTGGAAGCTTTCTTTACTGCTGAGGAGCGCATCAATGCCGTCTGTAAATACATAGTCAATCACTTCCGTGACTATATCGAGCCGACGGGAATGAAAGCTCAGGTCGTCGTTTACAATCGTGAATGCTGCGTCAAGTACAAGAAAGCAATCGACGCTCTTCTTGGCAATGAGGACCAGAGCGTAATCGTGATGCACACAGGTGGTGACAAAGCTGATGATTACAAGCAGTATAAACTCGACAGGGATGCCGAGAAGAGACTCCTGGATAAGTTCCGCGACTCGCTCTCTCCAATAAAGTTCGTCATTGTGACCAGTAAACTTCTGACCGGTTTCGATGCTCCAATTCTCCAGTGTATGTACCTGGACAAGCCGATGAAGAACCATACTCTTCTTCAGGCAATCTGCCGTACCAACAGAAAATACAACGAGAACAAGAAATGCGGTTTGATTGTTGACTTTGTCGGCGTGTTCGATAATGTAGCCAAGTCACTCGCGTTCGATGAGGAAAGTGTTAAGACCATTATCAAGAATCTTGATGAAATTCGCGGACTTATCCCGACATTTATGCAGGAGTGTATTGATTTCTTCCCTGGAGTTGACAGGACTGTCGGCGGGTGGGAAGGATTGACAGCCGCGCAACAATGTCTGAAGGATGAAGGCATAAAGACGAATTTTGCACGGCATTTCGCCAGGCTTGCAAAGGCATGGGAGACAATGAGCCCGGACGAATGCCTGATTCCTTTCCAGAGCGATTACACCTGGCTTGCTCAAGTTTATCAGAGTGTTAGGCCGGTGAGCGGAGGAAACCTCATCTGGACGCTACTGGGCGCCAAAACAATCGAGATTATCCACAAGAATATTGACACGATTGATATCGGCACACCGCTTGAAGATTTGGTTGTTGATGCCGATGTGATTGACTCCGTTCTGGAAGACGAGAAGAAACTCAAGAAGAAGATTGTCGAGGTCGAAAAGATGCTCCGTCTGCGCCTCGGAGAGCATAAGGGGGAGGTGAATTACAAGAAGTTTGCAGATAAACTGGATGAGTTGCGCCGCAGAATGGAGGACAGCCTCATTACCAGCATTGACTTCTTAAAGCAGCTACTGCAAATGGCCAAGGACCTCCTTGCAGAGGAGAAGAAGGTGGAGCAGCCGATGGATAAACGCGCACAGGCCAGAGCCGCTCTTACCGAGCTGTTCGAATCCGTCAAATCAGAGCAGACTCCAATCATCGTCGAGCAGGTGGTGAACGACATTGACAATGATGTGGTCAACATCATCCGGCAATTCAATGATGCTTTCCAGAGCGTCACTGCTAAGCGGGCTATCAAGCAGAAGCTCCGTTCTATCCTTTGGGTAAAATACCAGATTAAGGACACTGACGTGTTCGACAAGGCGTATCAGTATATTGAGCAGTATTACTAGAAATCATTTTTTGCATAATGAGAGGATTGCCAATCATAGTTAAAAATTGCTTAAACAAAGCCTTAGATTCCGCTTTGCTTGCAGTTGAAACTTATAATAAGCCTGCAACAAAATTCAAGTCGGGGGGATACATTGTTTTGATGTGTATTGCCTGGACATCATTGTTTCATGCCATTTTCTTTAAACAAGGGACTAAACCTTATTATCGAGAGAAAAATGGAAAAAGATTCAAACGTATTGATGGAGAGATTCAATTCTGGGAACTTGCTCATTGCATTAAGGAATATTTCAAAGGGGACGAAACTGCTATTAGAAAAAATATTGAGTTCTTTATTCCTCTAAGAAATAAGCTCGAGCATAAGTTCCTTCCTGAAATTGATGCAAATATCTTTGCAGAATGCGAAGCATTTTTGCTCAATTTTGATAGGATTGTTGAAAAAGAGTTCGGAGAGCAATATTGCCTAAGGGAGTCATTATCATTTGCATTACAACTGTTTCCATCTTCAAAAACATTAGAGATGGGGGTGCGCTCCGGCAAAGATGCAGAAAAAATCACTCGCTTTATTGATAAGTATCGTGCGGCTATTAGCCCGGAGCTTTATAATAGTGGAGAATATTCCTTTAAAGCGTTTCTCATTCAGGTCGCAAATCATAAATCATCAACAGCTCTACCGATTCAATTTTTACAGTATGATTCCTTAAGCGATGAGGAGAAGAAAGAAATTGATAAGATTGTTAGTCTAACTAAGGAAAGGCAAATCCCAGTCTCCAATAAAGATATGTTACTTCCTGGTGCAGTCGTGGCAAAAGTTCAAGAAAGGCTAGGCAACATTAAAGTTCCAAGAGGGAAAAAACAAGTTGACAAATTCAATCCAGAAACCCACAGAAGATGCTGGTTAAAATATGGTGTTCGACCTGTGAGTAAATCAGAGCATCCAGAAAGGACCAATCCCAAGTATTGTATCTACGATGAAACATTTGATAAATACACATTTACTCCTGCATGGGTGGACTTTTTGGTCGAAAAGATGAATGATGATAATGAGTATCGTTCACTCTATGATAAATAGATTACAATTATGGTCGGCCCCTACAAAGTCATAACCCTCTGCGGCAGCACCCGTTTCAAGGAGCAGTTCCTCGAAGCGCAGAAACGCCTTACCCTTGAAGGCAACATCGTCATCAGCGTAGGCCTCTTCGGACATTCCGGAGATGCTGAGGTCTGGACGGAGGGTACCAAGGAGATGCTGGACGATATGCACAAGCGCAAGATTGATATGGCGGATGAAATCTTCGTCATCAACGTCGGCGGCTATATCGGCAGCAGTACCAGGAGTGAGATTGAGTATGCGAAGGCCAATGGAAAGAAGGTGAATTATTTAGAACCAGTTAAACAATAAGAGTGGATATATTTCAAAGTGCAAGATTTGCACTTAATAATCCTCTAAAGTGCCATTTTGGCACTTTGAAATAAACTTGATGCACTATGGATCAACCGAAACAAGATAGGATGCTGCGCCTGATGAAGATGATGTCAGGCAGTACCGACTATTCGATAGAGGAGTTGTCGGAGCGGTTGAATATACCTCAGCGGACGATATATCGGTATATAGACACGTTCAAGAAATCGGGCTACGTGGTAAATAAGCTCCAGACAAATGTCTATAAGATCGAGTCTGTGCCGCAAAGTTTGCCGGATTTCGATAAACTGGTCTATTTCAGCGAGGAGGAGTCATACCTAATCAATTCTCTTCTGGATGCCTTGGCGCCGACCAATGCGCTCAAGAAGGGTATCAAGGAGAAGCTGGCGGTCATTTACGACAAGACAGCCATTGCCGATTTTGTGGACCGACGGAGCAACGCCGCGCACGTGCAGGAACTGACCAAGGCGGCCTGCGAGAAAAAGAAGGTCATATTGAAAGACTACGAGTCCGGCAATTCACAAACTATTCGCGACAGACTGATAGAGCCATACGGTTATACTACAGACTATATTGACGTTTATGCATACGACCTGGAAGATGGCAAGAACAAGATTTTCAAGATAAACCGTATCGGGGGAGTGGAAATTTTGGATGAGCCCTGGACGGAAGAGGCCTCGCACCGCAAGCAGGGGATGGATGTGTTCCGGATGACCGGCCATCCTTGCGGTCACATCAAGTTTCAGATGACGGTAATGGCCAAAAACCTGCTTCTGGAGGAATATCCGCTCGCCGAGAAGGAGATTGTCCGCAAAACTAACTTCTGGATGCTTGATGTGGATGTGAACGACTATGCCGGCGCCTGTCGTTTCTATGTTGGACTTGCCGACCAAATAAAAATCATCGACTCTCCGGAGTTTGAAGCTTATGTAGATGAATATCTACAAAAATGTTTCCCGAAAAAATTTGTTCCCAAATCCATCCTTGACAATATAGATGGGAACAATTAATCTCAAAGAATTGGGAACAAATTGGGAACAAGAAAAATAAAAACCCCGCTACAGTGTGTTGTAGCGGGGTTTTGTGTGACTCCTACAGGATTCAAACCTGTAACCTTCTGATCCGTAGTCAGATGCTCTATTCAGTTGAGCTAAGGAGCCGGGAAAATTATTCTTCTTCCTTTATGGTGCCGCGCTTGGCCTCTTTGATGCGGGCCTTCTTGCCCTGGAGGTTGCGGAGATAGAAGATGCGAGCTCTGCGGACTTTACCGATCTTGTTGATTTCGATGCTGTCGATGAAAGGTGACTGGAAGGGGAAAATCCTCTCCACACCTACACCGCCTGAAATCTTGCGGATGGTGAATGTCCTGGTGTAAGGGGTTGCGCCGCTTATCTGGATGACTACTCCACGGAATTTCTGAAGTCTGTCCTTGTCACCCTCTTTGATCCTGTAGGTAACGGTGATGGTGTCGCCGGCCTTGAACTGGGGATATGACGCTACTTTCTCGTTTGCGAAAGCCTGGTCAACTACTTTAAT
Organism: Candidatus Cryptobacteroides sp.; assembly: GCA_045641985.1. Lineage (GTDB taxonomy): Bacteria > Bacteroidota > Bacteroidia > Bacteroidales > UBA932 > Cryptobacteroides. The sequence continues at coordinate 78,907 of JAZUHY010000059.1, read as the reverse complement.
AAGATCCATAATCCTGTTTTTAACTTTCTGCAGCGTCACCGAACCGTTCAGAGAGAGGCTGCTTCCTCAATTGGGACTGCAAAGGTATAAATTTTTTTCGTTTGAGCAAAAATAAACTAAAAATATTTGCTCTCCTTTTCAAACAGCGCCTTGTCTTCGCGGGTGGGGTCCGGTTTTGTTATCGTCGAACTCTCACGCAGTTTCTCGACCGTTTCGCGCTCGCTCCTGCTGAGTTTCCTCGGAATCCATACAAGAATCTTGACATACAGGTCGCCCCGTCCGCCGTATCCGTTGACGGAAGGCAGGCCTTTCCCGCGAAGCCTTTGGACCGTGCCGGATTGTGTGCCGGCCTCCAGTTTGAGGGACATCGGCCCGTCCAGGCAGGGGATGCTTATCTCGCATCCAAGCATCGCATCCACGATGCTTATCACTCTGGTGTAGAAGAGGTTGACTCCTTCGCGCTTGAGTTGTGCGTGCGGCTGCTCCTCAACCACCACCAGGAGGTCGCCGTTGATGCCTCCGCGTGCTGCGGAATGTCCTTCCCCCTCCAGCGGAATCTGCATCCCGTCTTCGACTCCGGCGGGAATGCGGACGCGCACCGTCTCCTTGATACGCACGAGTCCGCTGCCCTTGCACCTGCCGCAGGGGTTGGAAACAATCTTGCCTTCTCCGTTGCACTGAGGGCATACGCCCAGGGTCATTGTGCGCCCGAAGAAGGAATTCGTCATATGCTGAACCTGGCCTGAGCCGTTGCAGGTGGGGCAGGTCTTGATGTCAGACGCATTTTTGGTGCCTCTTCCTCCGCAGTCGGGGCAGGGACGGTTACGCTCTATCGTCACCTCTTTCTCGCAGCCCGAATATATTTCTTCAAGCGTCAGCCGGACTCTGGTGCGGATGTCGCGGCCACGGGCCACGCGGCTCTGCTGTCTGCCGCCGCCGAATCCGCCGAAACCTCCAAAACCGCCGAAACCTCCGAATGCGCCTCCGAAGAGGTTGTTGAGGATGTCATTCAAGTTGCCGAAGCCCTGACTGAAGTCGGGACCTGCGGCACCGTCCACTCCTGCGAATCCGAATTGGTCGTACTTGGCCTTCTTGTCCGGGTCGGAAAGGACGGAATAGGCTTCCGATGCCTCCTTGAATTTTTCCTCGGCCATTTTCTTGTCGGCCTCGGAGTCATCGACGTGTCTGTCGGGATGCCATTTCAGGGCCGCCTTTCTGTAGGCACCCTTTATGTCATCGGCACTCGCTCCCTTCTGGAGCCCGAGTACCTCATAGTAATCTCTTTTTTCTGCCATAGTATTATGCTCCCACCACAACCTGCGGGTAGCGGATTATTTTCCCTCCGAGTTCGTAGCCTGTGCGGGTCACGTCGATGACCACGCCCTTCATCTCTTCCGCCGGAGCGGGAATCTGTGCGATGGCTTCGTGCCTGTCGGCGTCGAATTTCTCGCCCTTGGCCTCTATCACCTTCAGACCGCGCTTCTTGAGGGATTCCATCAATTTGTCATATATGAGTTCCGTGCCTTGCCTTGCAGCTTCGTCCTGAGAGTTCGCAAGCATCTTCATAGCCTGTTCGCAGGCATCCAGAACGGGCAGGAGTTCCTTTATTGTATCGGCCGATGCCGTATTTATGAGCGTCAGACGCTCTTCCGCACTGCGACGGCGGAATGTTTCGAATTCGGCCATCAGCCGCAGATAATCATCGTGTTCCTTGGACAATTTGTCAGTGAGTTCCTTCACCTTGTCCTTTTCCTGTGATTTGACTTTCTTCTCCTGCTTGGGAGTTTCCTTCTTCAGCTCTTCCTTTTCTTTTGACATATCTTTGTTTTTCTTTTTACCTGTAAACATCCTGCAAAGATAACAAAACATCTGCCAAATCGCGAATTCTGACTTTTTGGCAGTCCGTTTCCGCAGAAAATGCTTAATTTTACAAATTGCTATATTTGCAAATCGATTATGCGTGTGGCGCTGGTCATATTGAACTGGAACACCAGGGATTACCTCCGGGATTTTCTGCCCGGACTGCTGGCTTCGTGCAAGGTGCTCGGGCGGGATGCCCAGGGGCAGCCGAATGCAGGGGTGATTGTGGCCGACAACGCAAGCGGGGACGGCTCCGCGGATTTCGTACAGTCGGAATTCCCGGAAGTCGGTCTGATACGGTTAGACCGCAATTACGGATTCACGGGAGGTTACAACAGGGCTCTGGTGCAAACGGATGCCGAGTACTTTGTGCTTGTAAATTCCGACGTCGATGTGCCGGAAGGGTGGCTTGGCCCGCTTGTGGAGTGGATGGACAATCATCCCGGCTGCGCAATCTGCGGCCCCAAGCTGCACGCTCTCTACCGCGAGAACGGGGCATACCGGCGTTCCGTCAATTTCGAATATGCCGGAGCGGCGGGAGGCTATGTGGACAGGTTCGGTTATCCGTTCTGCCGCGGCAGGGTGCTGAAACGCATAGAGGCGGATGACGGGCAGTACGACGATTCCGCCGACGTGCTATGGGTGAGCGGAGCCTGCCTGATGGTCAGGAGAGCCGTGTGGCAGGAACTCGGAGGGTTCGACGGGCGTTTCTTCGCCCATATGGAAGAGATAGACCTTTGCTGGCGGGCCAACCGCAGGGGATGGAAGGTTAACGTGGTGCCGGGGAGTGTGGTTTATCATCTCGGAGGAGGAACGCTGCCGGCGGCATCTCCGTTCAAGCTGAAGCTGAACTATCGCAACAACCTGCTCCTTCTGGAAAAGAATGCCGGCTCACGTGTTCTGGTCTTTGCCAGAATGGTGCTGGACGGATGCTCAGCCGTGGTTTATTTATTGACAGGAAAAACCACCTCCTTCAAGGCGGTGCTGGAGGCGCACAATGAATACCGGAAGCTTTCAACGGGGACGGACAGGAATGCCCTTCCTCTCGACGGCACTCCCGGAGCGATGAGGCGCCTATGCATCCTGCCCATCGCGGCAATGAAAGGAAAAAGAATATTCAAATATCTGAAACTATATGAAGATCGTCATTGAGGGTGCGGGGGAAGTAGGTTCCCACCTTGCCAAAATGCTCAGGGAAGAATCCAACACTGTCGTTGTCATTGACGACGATGCGGACCGCATTGCCAGACTCGCGTCCAGTGTTGATGTGGAGACGGTGCTGGGCAATCCGTCATCGATAAAGGTGCTGAAGGAGGCCGGCGTGGAGAAAGCGGACCTGTACATCGCCGTTTATCCATATGCCGCCCAGGAGGTCAATATTGTGGGGGCTATTCTGGCGAAGCATCTCGGAGCGGCCAAGGTGCTGGCCCGCATCAACTCGGAAGAGTATCTCACCCCGGAGAACAAACTCCTTTTCAAGGAGGTGGGCATAGAACTGATGTTCTATCCGGAGAAGAACGCCGCCGACGAGATAGTGTCGCAACTCAAGCACGCAATGGCGGCCGAGACGCTTGACTTCGCGCGCGGGAAGTTGCAGATGGCCGTTTTCAGGGTTGACGAAAACTCGAAGATGCTCGATCTCAAATTGTCCGAGTTCCTGGAGATGCTTCAGCCGGGCGAGGCCGGGCTTTTCAGAATCCTGGCCATCAACAGGGACGGCAGGACCATTATCCCCAATCTGAGTACAAAATTCTTCTTCGGCGACATAATATACACCGTTTCCAAACACGAAGGAACCGGAACGATAGCCTTATATATGGGGAAGAGCAACGTGGACGTCAGGAGCGTGATGATATTCGGCGGCAGCGCGATTGCGGAAATGGTTGCGGCCAACCTTTCCAGGAACGGCGTCAGCGTGAAAATCGTTGAGGCCGACAAGGACCGTTGCGTGGAACTGACAGAGAGACTTTCCGACAGCGTGAGCATCGTCAACGGAGATGGAAGGAATTCCGATTTTCTTTATGACGAGGGGATTGCCGGCTATGATGCGTTTCTGGCGCTTACCCAGGGCGATGAGACCAACGTGCTTGCCTGCGTCGCCGCCAAGAAATTCGGCGTGATGAGAACAATTGCCGAGGTCGAGAACATCGAGTACATCAGACTTGCGGAAGAGATGGGCGTGGACAGTGTGATAAACAAGAAACTGATAATGGCCGGCAGAATCTTCAAGTTCACCTTGAGCAGCAGAGCCCGTTTCGTGAGGTATATGACGGACAGCAATGCGGAAATCATAGAATATACGGTTCCTCCCGGATGTGCCGCTACCAAGGGACGCATCTGCGAACTGAATTTCCCGCAGGGGGCCATCGTCGCCGGTGTGATACGCGGCAACGACGCGATTCTGGCCGTGGGGGATACCCGCATCGAAGCCTATGACCGCGTCGCCGTGTTCTCTATGCCTCAGTCCATCAAGGAGGTGGACAAGCTCTTCAAATAGTTACTGCTCTTTGTGGTGACAGCAGCCGCCTTTCTTGTGGCTGCCTCCGCATTTGCCTTCACCGTCGCATTTGCTTTCGCCGCATTCCCCGTTCTCGCAGCCGCCGTGGCAGTTGCCGCCGCATCCGCATTCTTCATTGGGGAGGTATTCACCGTGAAGACCTTCCTTGAGTTCCTTCTCCGTGGCATCCCTTACCGATTCCACTTTTCCGGAGAAATTGAGGGTCTTGCCTGCCATAGGGTGGTTGAAGTCCATCTTGACCGTGTCGGAGCCGACTTCCCTGACTGTTCCCTGAATGACCTGACCCGAGGCGTTGAGCATGGGAATGATATTGCCGATTACCAGCAGGTCTTCGCGCAGCACACCGTCGGCCATGAATGAACTCTTGGGGATGTCAATCAGATATCCGGGGTTGTAAATGCCGTATCCTTCCTCCGGTGTCAGAGTGAATGCGAAACTGTCCCCTGGCTCTTTCCCCTCAAGTTCCGATTCGAATTTCGGGAGGAGCATACCGTTGCCGTGGATGTACTCCAACGGCTTTTCGGAACCTGCCTTGTCTGCAATCTTGCCTTCTACGTTGAGTTCATAACTCACTGCCACTACTTTGTCTTTTGCTACTTTCATATCTTTTGATTTTTGAATTATCCGTTGAAATCCACGTTAGCGAACGCTAAGGTAGGAATAAGTTTGGACATACAGTCCCTGTAATCGTCGCCGGCGGCGATGAAATTGTTCCACAGGTTGAGGAAATTGCCGGTGACAAGCATCCCGCTGACCGGTTTTACAATTTTCCCGTCCTCGAAGAGATAACCTTCCACGCCGTATGAGAAATCTCCTGTGGCGGCGTTGCTGTTGCCTCCGTTGAATTCGGTTACGTATATCCCGTCACCGCAGAGCCGGAGGATGTCATTCAGATGCATCCCGGGTTCGGGCCAGGGGAGGACTTTGGGCCTGGTGGCATCTTCCACGGTGGGGGAGATGCCCAGCTTGGCGGCCATATAGCTGTTTACGAAATACTTCCTGACCGTTCCACCCTCTATTATCGGGCCCTCTGACGTGGCGACACCTTCGGAATCGAACAGTTTGGAACAGGTCTGGCCCTTGATGTGCGGCAGGTCCATTATTGTCATACCTTCGGAGAATACCTTCCTGCCGATACTGTTCATCAGGAACGAGTTGTTCTGCTGGATGGAGTACGCGTTCAGTGCATTCAGGAGAGGCGACACCACTTTGGAAGCCACATCCCTGTCTATCACCATATTGTACTTTTTGCCGACAACGGGGCCGGAGCCGATCTGGCCTGCCGCCCTTCTGACAGCCTTCTCTCCGCATCCGGCATAGGCCAGCTTGTCCAGCCTCGATGACGAATCCCACCAGTATCCGCTGTATTTCTCGCCCCCGGCCTCGACAGTTACCTCCACTCCGTAGTCGAAATTGTCTTCGGTGTGCAGGCAAACGAGCCCCTGGCTGTCCATAACTACCGTTTCGTATCTTGAATCCGCATATTCGCCTTCTTCCGACACGATTTTGTAGCCTTCCGGCTTGATCTTTCCGAAAACGGCCGCACTCAGGGCAATCCCGCGCCTTCTTTCCGGGGTAAGTTCCGTGTATGCGGGGTCTTCCAGATCCAGTTCGTTGCCGGTGATGGCTGTCTTGCAGCAGCGTTCCGGTGACGGGAGGTTGCGGCAGGCATCCGGAGCCATCATCCTGACTATGCCCACGGCCTTGCCGAGGAACTCGCGCAGGGATTCGCGGTCCAGACTGTTGGTGGAAAAACTTCCGAAACGTCCGTCAACGAAAAGGGCGAAGCTGAGGGAACTGTCCTCGCAGCGCGTAACCTTGTCAACTTCTCCGTTCAGGGTTGATACGAGATTTTCCGTGCTTCTGGCAAGGGTTACCCGTGCTTTCCGGGCACCTGCCTCCAAAGCAAGCGCAAGTGCATCCCTCGTTATCTGAATATTCTGTTCTTTCATTGTCAGTTTCCTCCAACAGTAAGACCTTTGACCAGAACGGACGGAATGCCGCAGCTTACCGGGACACTCTGCTCCTTGCCGCAGGTCCAGGTGCCGTTGTCAATTTTCAGGTCATCCGCCACCGCCACTATGTCGGCAAGCGCCTGCGGGCCGTTGCCTATTATGTTGATGTCCTTGACCGGCCGGGTCAGTTGTCCGTTTTCTATCAGGAATCCGCTTTTGACGTAGAAAGTGAAATCCCCTTCGCCGATCTTGACCTGTCCGTTGGCGAACTGGTCAACGAATATGCCTTTCCTTACGCTTCCCACAAGGTCATCCAGACTGCCGTCGCTGCCGCTCTCCATATAGGTTGCCCTCATTCTGGGTATAGGATTGTATCGGAAAGATTCCCTCCTTCCGTTGCCGGTGGGTTCGACTCCGAACCAGGATGCGCTTATTCTGTCGTGGAGGTAGGAAGTCAGGATTCCGTCCGTGACCATATATGTCTTCTGCCCTGGCACTCCTTCGTCATCGTAATTGCAGGAACCCCGGTTGCCCCGGATGGTCGCGTCATCTACAATGTTTATTCCTTTGTTGCAGATTCTCTTGCCCATCCTGTCGCAGAACACGGATTGCCCCTTGCGGTTGAAGTCGGCCTCGAAAGCGTGCCCCATCGCCTCGTGGAGGAGAATCCCGGAAGCTCCCGCCGCCATCACCACATTCATCTTTCCCCCCTTCGGACGTTTCGCCTCGAACATTGCGTCCACGCCTTTCACGGAGTCCGATATCAATTCTTCCACAAGAGTGTCGGAAATCATCTCCGCACCGCATCTGAAACTTCTTGATACCCGCCGGTTCTCGATTCTTCCGTCTTTGGAGAAAACGGTGCTCACGGATATGCTTCCGAGAGGCCGGGAGTCGCAACTGAGTTCTCCGAGTGAATTGTACATCATTATGTCGCTCAGGGACCAGGAAAGCATAGCCACCACCTTGTCGGCACGGCTTTCGCGCCTGTGTATCTCCGTATCTATCTTTTTGAGGACAGGTACGAAAAATGACGCTTCCTTCTGCCTCCAGTCGGATTCTTGCGGATAACGGTCCTGTGCATCGGCACGCCGTTTACCCGCTGCGGGGGAAATGATTCCAGGGGCGGAAGAACTGCCGCAGGCGATGGACGATGCAGCCCGCGCGGCGTTCAGCAGGGAAGCATAGTCCGTGCTTTCGGAATATGCATAGCCGGTCTTCTCGCCGTCCAGTACTCTGATGCCGCAACCGTAATCCTGATGGTAGCCGCCGGAACTGACTTCAGAATCTCTAAGGAGCAGGTCAAAGCACACAGTGTCCTCAAAATACAGGTCACACCACGAACCGCCACCCCGCAGCCCTTCGGCAATCAGGCCCCTCATCTGCTCTTCACTTATTCCGAATTTATTCTCCATTGTCCTCTGTTGTATGTGCTATTTCTTTGATAATCATATATTTCTGCATGTCCTTTACGTTGACTCCATTTTTGTTACCCTCGGCCACCACGACGAAGGGGGACTGTGTGTTGTCGGCCAGGACCCAGCGGTCGCAGATTGGGATATAGGTGTCGAAAAAATATCTTAGTCCCATCCTGTACCTCCGCCTTATTACTTCTTCGGGGATATTGTGCCCTCCGGATGCAACCCTGTCGGCGACTCTCTTTATCGCCAGTTCCGGCGTTGTGAGCCACAGATAAAGCACCGTCACGTGGTAGTCCAGAGCCTTTGCCTCCTCGATGATTCCCACAAGTGAGCGTGTGGCAAGTGTGGTTTCGATGCTGAAATCGGCCCTTCTGTTGAGCAGATAGCGGATTTTTGTCAGCATAAAACGGCTTGCGGCTATGGATGCCGTTGACGGGTCGAAAGGGGAGAGGCTCTTGGCGAATTCGTCGGAATTCACAAATTCACTGCATTCCAGAAGTTCCGGAAGCAGGGTGTACGATGCTGTAGTCTTTCCCGAGCCGTTGCAGCCCGACAATATGTAGAGTCTGGGCATATCAATGTGTCACTCCATAGCCGAACAGGGCGAAGTCTCCTTTGGCAGGGTCATCGGGGAATATCTCCCTGAACGCCTCCGTAATTTCCATTGCAGTCTCGAAATTCTTCTGTCTCCGCTCCGTGAGTCCGAGTTGGACGGCCTGCCTGTACACGTGTACGTCCAGCGGAATCAGCAGAGAGGATTTGTCGCTGTGCTTCCACAACCCCAGATCCACCTTTCCGTCATCGCGGACCATCCAACGGCGCATCATATTGATTTTCTTGTTGGGGGCGTGACGGTCCTCCTTCTGGTTGAAAACCGTCACACGCATTTCCGCCGGCGTGAGAGACTCAAGCGAATCGTGCCATTTGTACCACTCGTCCAGCCGTTTGCAGATGCCCGCAACTTCGGACCATTTGACCGTGCGGTGTATGCTTGTGTTGTCGTTGCGCCATTCGCCGGCGGCGATATACTCGGCCGGCCTCCATTCCATTTCGTCGAACAGCCTTTGCAGGTCCCTCACTATCATAGCCCTGCGTCCCCAGGCGAAATGCGCCGAAAAGACTGCCGCAATTTCAATGTCTTTAAGGGAGGCACCCCTGCCGACAAATTCCCTGGGGAAGGCTATGGGGTCCTCCTGAAAATACTGCGGGTCATTGTAGGTTCCGACCCACTCTGCCAGTTGTTGCTTCAGGCAGTCTTTCACTATTCCGCTGTGGCAGCTTCGACCTTCTTCAGCATAGCGAACATTATGCCTCCTGCAACGACGCAGAGAGCCATAAGGATAGTCCAGTTGGCCCAGAGGGGGACTTTCTCCCAAAGCAGGCCGGGAATGGAACTGAGGTAGTTGCCGATTGCCGTTGCGGCAAACCAGAGTCCCATCATAAGTCCCTTGTACTTGGGAGGCGCCACTTTGGTGACGAAGGATATTCCCATAGGGCTGAGCAGGAGTTCCGCGAAGGTGAGTATGAGATAGGTGGCCATAAGGTACTGCGGAATGACGGGGTCAGGCGAAACGGTACCCTGCAGTTCTGCGGGTGACATCTGTCCCTTTGAGGCAACTATCATAACGAGGTAGCCGAGAGCGGCGACGAACATTCCGATACCGATTTTCTTGGGAGCGGAAGGTTCGAGCCCCTTGGGATGCCTTTCCGTCTTCTTGGCTGCAAGAGCGCTGAACAGTGCCATTGAAATGGGAGTCAGAGCCACCACGAAGAAGGGATTGAACTGCTGGAACAGCTGGGGGAATATCTCGAGAGGACTGTCAAGACCTTTGAAGATTGCGTAGGCACCGACCCAGAGGCCTGCCGTAACCACACCGGATACGAGTTTGCCGGATGCCTTTTCTGACTGGAAAGTTGCAAAGAGCGTATAGACAGACGCCGCGATAAGAGCGAGCGCCCAGATATTGAATCCTATTCTGCTCCATCCTTCGGCATAGGCCTGGGTATAGTCACGAGCGAACCAGGTGAGTGACTGACCGTTCTGGTGGAAAGCCATCCAGAAGAAAATCACAACGGCGAATACAAGGCAGAGGGCGACGATGCGGTCCTTTGTCTGCTTGGGGGTGAGTTCCACTACATTTGCATTGCCGGATGCGGCGGCCTGTTTGGCATTGACGTCAGCGTGCTTGAACCAGCTGCGCGTGCACAGATAGATTGCAATGGAAACTATCAGTGAGACGCAGGCTACGGCAAAGCCCATATTGTACGAAGAAGACAGGTGCTCGATATAATAGGGGCAGAATTCTCCGAGGGGCATCTGCGCGGCATCTCCGGGCATCATCTGAGCGAGCGCCTGCAGCCTGTCGGTGTTCTCGGGGGTTATCGTGCCGTTGATGAACTGATGGGCCAGTGCAGGGATATCCGCCTTGTAGATGAGTCCGGCATTGCCGAGGAAGCGGTTGGTGATGGCTGTCGCTGCGGAGGGAGCGAACATTGCGCCGATGTTGATTGCCATATAGAAAAGGCTGAATGCGGAGTCTCTCTTGGCGCTGTATTTGGGATCGTCATACAGGTTGCCTACCAGCACCTGGAGATTGCCTTTGAAGAGGCCTGTTCCGAGAGAGATGAGAAGCAGCGCTCCTATCATCAGCGCTATTCCCAGACCATTTGCGGCAGTGGGTATGGCGAGGGCCAGATAGCCGAGGAACATCACGCATACTCCAGTCACAACACATTTTCCGTATCCTATCTTGTCTGCGAGAATACCACCGACCACGGGGAAGAAATACACGCAGGCGAGGAATACTGCATAAACAGTGCTCGCCAGAGAACCTCCCCAGCCGAATTTGGCCTGGAGAAAAAGCATAAAGATGGCGAGCATAGTGTAATAGCCGAAGCGCTCACCGGTGTTGGCGAGGGCGAGGGCGAACAAACCTTTTGGTTGACCTTTGAACATATTAATTACCTTTTATTTGTTGTAAATCAGTTAGTTATATATCTGTTTTTTCATATTAAGGGACATTGTGGGGACAAAATCAGTCATTTTCTATCCAATAGAACAGTTATCAATCTCTCCTTTTCATCAAGCATCTGCTCCAGATACTTTACCTTCTCGCGCAGCACCGCAAGTTCGGTCTTGTCATCCTCCTGTGCTGCCTCTTCCCTCGTGAGGGCCTCAACATTCCAACCTTGCCCGTTGTTTATCAGACGCTCCATATTCTCCGGAGAGAGCCGGGCCGTACCGTTTGTGACCTGCGACATATACGGGCGAGATATGCCGAGGTACCGAACAATGTCCACCTGCCGGAGGCCGTTTGCTTTCAGGAACTCTCTGAACATTGTCATAGTCAGCGATAGTGGATGAAATCAGTCATCAATTCACCTTTGTGTAATTTATCTAACTTACTGATAGACAAATAATGAATGTCGTGAGGGAAGCTATTGTTGATTCCAAATTCTTTAGCGAATAGTACAACAAGTTCTTTAGTTACTTCATTAACATTAACAACTTCTCCATAAACAACTTCATTGCAGACAGGAACGCTAATTATTTTTCCTATGTTCAAGTAGATGTCATCATTGTCAGTATATGCCAAACATTTGCCGGCTTTCTGTCTTATGTAATGAAAACTTGTGCCGGTGTTGAAACTTATCTGTTTAACTAAAATATGCAGGTGTTTTGAATCATTCACTCTTATCAGTAATGATAATGAAAAAGATGTTATGGCGAGAATTAATGCTAAATACCACTTTGTAAAGACAAGATAGGCAAGTATAATAAATCTGAAAAAACTCAACCGATTTGTCACGAGGTAACTTTTTGGATAAACCCCTGTAACATTGCGGACTGAGATATTTTCCTTGCGTTCAAGCGTGAGCAATGTCCTTTGATAAAGAAAACACCTTATCCGCCAAATACTAAATATGCAGTACAGGATTACGGCAAAATATGTCAAGTAGTTCATTTGGACTTTAATTTATTTAGCCGACTTTACAGCGTTGTATAATTCCATAAAGTAGAATTCGCGGACTGACAGTGGTCCATAAAAAGTCAGATAGTAATCGAGAACCATATCGCCCTCTGGTATCGTGAACCTATAAGGTGTGTCCGTTTCCTCTAAAGAGAGAGACCATAAGTTCTGGTGTGTTGTTATGTACGCAATAAACGCTTGCCGTGCCTTTCTGTTACTCATCACTAACTTCTGAAGCCTGGAATGAACAGAAAAGAGTATATGGAAAAATAGACCTATTCCCAATGCCAGTAGCAATAAAATGGCGGTAATCATTATGTGCAGTAAATCATACCAAGTCACTGATACGGGTTTAAATCCACCGGTAATATACCTGAATGTCAAGTCTCCAATACCCATAACCACGGACGCGGTTATCGCAATTAGTAATATCTTTTTCATTTCTGCATCAGTATTTGAATTGTCCTTTCTTTCTCCTTTAGCAATTGCTCAAGTAAGCGTATTTTCTCTTCAAGTCCTGCATCCTCTTTGGACTTAACCTCGCTGTTGATTGCGGCAACCGAGTTATTGCCGTTGGCTATTGCCTTGTTGCTTACAGATTCCTCATCAAAGAAGGTCAATATACTAACACCAAGAAGCGACGCAATTTTTTCCAAGTCTCCGGCCTGTATTTTATTGTTATTCATACAACGATGCAGATTTTGCTCGCTCATTCCAATGTCTATGGCTAACTTTTTTAATCCACCCTGACGGGTTTCCGAAAGCCTTCTAATTTTCTCTAAATTCATATTTATCAATACTTTAAGTAATTTTCACTTGATTATCTTTATATGACAACGAAAAAATAATTGCTAAATTATTTGGAAGTGATGAAAATATACTTTAGTTTTGCATTTGAAAACTACAAACTTTTATTGAATATGGCAACAATTAGAGGTTCTTTTGCTAACGAACTTTTTGAAATGCAGGTTGGAGAGGTGAAGAAATTCCCCATCAGCAACCTGTGCCGGGTCCGTTCAGGCGCAGCTGCCTATGGCGCACAGTGGGAGCGCAAGTATTCAACGCACATCTGCCGTGAAGAGCATTGCGTGGAAGTAACGAGAGAAGCATAACTATGGCAGTCAACGTTTACAAGAACAGGCTCAAATCCGAGTTGTCTCAACTCCAGATCGGGGAATCGAAAGTCTTTTCCTCCGAGGATATTCCGTACAGGTACTTCCGAAGCAACATTCACGTGGTGGCTGCGGAAATAGGTATGTGGTTCAAGTGTCATTCTCCGCGTCCATACGACAAGACGGAGGTTAAAAGGGTTGCATAATGGATTACGACTTTCTCAACATTCAGCCCACATATCACACACTGACCGCAGCGGAACTGTGGGAGAAATACCAGAATTACAAAGCACGTGAGCAAAAACAGTCACAGGATGAAAAACGATGAAATAATAGAACGTCTGGCGAAGATTGAAGCCCTCACAAGGCTCGCGGCAAAGAACGTTTTTTCCGTGGCCGACCTTGCCCTGTACCTCAACCGCTCACCGAAGACCATCTATAACAACATTGACCAGATTCCCCACTACAAGGATGCAAACGGTCAGTACACATTCAAGCGCAAGGATATTGAAGCCTGGCAATGTCAGGTGGAGTGCGCAGTCATTTCAATTCGCTAATACCAAACAATTTTTCAATATGAAAACAAATCGCAATTTCGCAGCACAGCTGCTTCGCAATGCCAAGGCTCTCAACCGGAGAGCACATCGCGCTTTCGCGCACAAGGACGGTAATGCAATCTGCAAGGCCTTGATTCTCTACATCGAGAATATCGGTTGGCTATTGTGCATACTGATTGCACTCTTCTGCATCGGTGCAGGTTTCGTAAAACCTCATTGCTTCATCGCCGCAATTTTCTACTTCATTCTCAGCGGTGTTATCCGAGCCAATATCGAAGACAACAGGAAGAGTTTCTATGTCGGGATGGAGAAGTAAGAACTTCGGCATTCATCCCCAGGACCCTGCGTATGATCCGGACTATGATGAAGAAGCCGACTATGAAGCATACCTCCAAGCCTGTGAGGAACGCGAAGAGCGCAGGCGCGAGGAAAGAGAAGACTAACACACTTTCAAATAATCTATTATGAGTAATTCAAACATTGAACTGACGGTTGAGGCTATCAACAGTATCCAACCGTTGCAAATCGTGAAGGACGAAAGAGTCCGGTCACGGTTCATCCAAATCCACGACACCCTGTGGGGTGAAGGTTCCGGTATCGTTGCATACGAGAAGGAAAGCAACTACTTCAACCGCATACTTGCGGACACTCCCAAACTGTATGAGAAGTCAACTCGCTTCTCAATCTTCACTGCCTTCATTGACCTTGCAGTCTCAGGCCTGTCTCTTGAACCCGGTTCACGTGCGTTGTGCTACCTACAGGGACGCAACTACCCCATCGGGCAGAATCCAAACGGCACCAAGATTTACGAGGGCCGTCTGGTGCTTACAATCTCTGGATATGGCGAACTTGTTATGCGAGCTCGCGCAGGTCAGATAGCCTATGCGGACAATCCTGTCATAGTCTATGTTGAGGACGAGTTCTCATTCTCCGACAGGGACGGCAAGAAGTCCGTCAACTATACCTGCCACATTCCTCATTCCTCAAACCATATTGTCGCGGCCTTCCTGCGCATCGTCCGCAACGACAACTCCGTTGACTATGCCGTGATATTCGAGGAAGATTGGCTGCGTCTGAAAGAGTACTCAGCCAAAAACAACACGTACAAGGACAGGCAGACAGGACAGTATGTCAGCGTTCCGAACGAACTGTATTCATCCAATGAGGGCGGCATCGACACAGGCTTCCTTTGTGCAAAACTTATCAAGCACGCTTTCAAGAGTTATCCGAAGGTGCGTATAGGCAAGGGAACCGAATTCCAGAGCCAGCAGGAAGAGCCGACACCTGAAGAAGACTTCTATGGCGTAAAGCAGGAGCAGCCTGCCGTGAAACCGGATCCGAACCCGGCATTCGGTGCAGCACCGGATTACTCCGCAGGCGTACAGGTTAACCCAGAAGATGATGGAGCATTCTGATATGGCTAACGAACTTACCGTCATTTCACAGGAGAACGTTCAGATCATAGCGAAGAACGCTCCGCAGATGTATGCCGACTGCAAGTTGTCTCACGACAAATGCCTGTCAGCCGGACAGTCCCTTCTGGCAAGGATTAATGCAGCCGGAGGTAAACTCAATGATGAACTCGACCAGGAGTGCGCCACTTACATTGAGCGCGTGAAGAAGACTCTCAAGAAGATGAATGACGCACGCAGCCCTCTTACCAAGATGCTTGACGAGTTCAAGACTGTGTTCACCACAATGGAGAATGATGTCAATGTGACAAAAGCCTCAACCATTCCTGCACAGGTACAGGCACTCCGCAATGCTTTTGCAGCCGAGAAACGTGCACAGGAAGAGAGACGCAGACAAGAAGAGCTCCGTAGGATACAGGCTGAGAATGTTCGCAAACAGTTCCGTTCTGATGCCGAGGACGAATATCACAAGCTGTTTGATATGATTATCAACACGGCAATCAACGACCTCAACGCCATCAACAGTGCCGTAACGTTGGAGAATTATCAGGAATCGGCTCAGAAGATTGAGAAGTTCAACTGTCAGCTGCCTTCCGATTGGCACTCCCGTTGGCCGCTCTCAGTACGTTATCCGTTGGAGATTGGCCGGGAAGAGTGCAAGAAGATTCTCGAAGAGACACGCGCTTCCCTCGAACCTCAGTTCCAGGAGCAGTACACTTACGAGATTGAAGCCAACCGCGATGATCTGTTCAACCGCCTGCCATCAAAGAAGCGTGCTCTCGAAGCCATTGCAAAGTCAAGTGCCGAAGAAGCCGAGCGCAGACGTGCGGAAATAGCAACGCGTGAAGCGGAAGAAGCTCGCAGGAAGGAAGAGGAACGCAAGGCACGTGAGGAAGAGGAACGCAAGAGAGCGGAACTCGCCAAGCAGAACTCCGAAATGGAAGGACTGTTCGGGCAGGCTGCTGCAAGCACACCGTCATACGTTCCGAAGACTTCCGTCAAGAAGAAAATCAACGTCCTGAACGTTGAGGGCTTCTCAGTGATATTCTCCCTGTGGTGGGCGCAGGTGGGTTGCCACCTGTCAATGGACGAACTGTCAAAGACGTTCAAGACCCAGGTCACATACTGTGAGAAGGTGGCCAACGACAAGAGCAATCCTCTGCTGCTTGAATCTGAGCATATCGAATACGTGGACGAAGTAAAGGCGAAGTGATGAATCACAATCCCGATACATACTACAACAGGCCCGAGGTCAGTAACTCTGACCTCACGGCCTTGAAGAATCTCCTTCATCCTCGTCCGGAGGGTGACAAGGAGAGGGCATTCCATATCGGGAATCTTGTTGATGCTCTGATTACCGAACCGTCAAGAGTGGATTACTACCGCTATATGGTCGATGATGTTCAGTACACCGCAAAAGACTTCCACTTCGGAGAAGAGTTGCAGCGTGCGCTGCGCCTTGAAGCGAAGAGAGACAGGTTTCTGGAAAACGTACTGAAGATTGCTGACACGCAGCGCGTATCCATACATCACGGACAGCAATTTGACTATGGCGGCTTTCCGTTCACCCTCGACACTCGCTGCAAGTGGGATTGGTTCCTTCCGGCATTGCATTTCGGTGGTGATCTGAAAACAACATCAACCTGCTCCCAGAAAGAGTTTGAGGATGCTTACGACTACTTTGACATTGACAGGAGCCGTGCCTGGTATATGGACATCGAGAAAACCGACAAGGATTTCGTGTATGCAATCTCCAAACGGACAATGCAGATATTCAAAGTCTTCATCACGCGCGGTGACAAACTGTATCAGCGTGGCCGGGAGAAGTATGAGGAACTCGCATTTCAGTATTGGTGCTTGAACTTGTAAGGTTATGGATATTCTCTGCAAGGTGACCGCACAGGGACTCGTCCCGATGTATGACAGTGACTTCGAGGAAAAGAAACGACTCCGGGAAGGAAGCGTTGTCAAAGTCTCCGTCACGAAGCAGCGGAACTATGAATTTCACAAGAAGTTCTTTGCCCTTGTGCGTCTCACCTTCGAGAATCTTCCGGAAAGACTGCATCAGATGCTCAATATCCATAGCGAAACGGATATGCTCACACTCCTGAAACTCGACCTCGGATATGCTCACACCGTCTATTATGGGACAAAACAAGTCGTGATTGTGGATAGCATAGCCTTCGCATCAATGGATCAGTTCGAGTTCGAGCGTTTTTATGACAGGGCCGTTGATGTAGTCCTCAACCTTTATCTGCGTGGCACACAAAAACAGGATTTGATTGACAATCTGCTGAATTTCAAATGACCGAATTGAAACATAATCTGAAAGTACAACCTTACCCCTATCAGATGGAAGGGATTGAGAAGGGATTGAAGTGGCAGCGTCTCTTCATCGGTGACGAGCCGGGCCTTGGGAAGACCTTGCAGAGCATCGGTATTGTTGACACCGCTGACGCTTTCCCTTGTCTGGTGATATGTCCGTCCTCTCTCAAAATCAATTGGCAGAGGGAATGGGAGAAATTCACCGACAAGAAAGCTCTCGTTCTGTCCGATAATGTCCGGACCACTTGGCCGTACCTGCTCCAGATGAAAATGCACAACGTGGCAATCGTGAACTATGAGAGCCTGCGCAAGTATTTCGTCTGGGACATTAAAGGCCCGAAGTCCTTCCGTCTGAAGGACGTGGTGTTCTGCCCTCAGATTGCAATGTTCAAGTCAGTTATCATTGATGAATCGCACAGGGTGAAAGACCCTTCTGCACAGCAGACAATCTTCACGAAGGGTATTGCAATGGGGAAACGTTGGGTTATCCTGCTCTCCGGTACTCCCGTTGTCAACCGTCCTGACGATCTGCTTTCGCAACTCTCGATAATGGACCGTCTCTCGGAGTTCGGTGGAAAGATGAAGTTCCTTGCCGATTATGGCGAGGGAGAAAACCTTTCATCCCTCTCGGAGCAACTGTATCAGAAGTGTATGATACGCAGGGAAAAGGCAAAGGTACTCACGCAGTTGCCTGACAAGACTCGCGTTGACCTGTATGTGGATATATCCAACAGGGACGAATATAATCTGGCGGCAAATGACCTTGCGGAGTATCTGCGCGAATACCGTTCCTGCGATGATTGGGAAATCCGCAGGAAGATGCGTATGGAAGCCCTCGTCCGCTTTATGGCATTGCGCTCAATATCGGCAAAGGGTAAAGTGAAACAGGCCGTTGACTTTGTGAACGTCTTTCTCGAATCCGGCAAGCCTATCATACTGTTCTGCTCCTATCACGAAGTGGTGGACGAACTGAGGAAGGCTTTTCCGCAGGCGGTCAGCGTGACAGGCCGGGACAGTGCCGTGATGAAACAGGCCGCAGTTGACAACTTCCAGAACGGTAATGCACAGTTGATAATATGCTCCATCAAGGCCGCAGGCGTTGGGCTTACCCTCACCGCATCAAGCAACGTTGCCTTTCTTGAACTGCCCTGGACCTATGCGGACTGCTGCCAATGTGAAGACAGGGCGCACCGCATCGGCCAGAAGGACAATGTAACCTGTTACTACCTGCTCGGAAAAGGAACGATTGACGGAAGACTGTATGAGCTTATTCAGCAGAAGAAAAGCATTGCCAATGAGATTATGGCCTGTGACGATGATATTCCGACTGATGAAATGTATTTCGACCAACTTGTGGATTCATTCTTAAACATATCAGACAATGAGTGACGGCTATCGTGAAATGCTTCGCCAAATGGCAGAAGCGAAAAGCGGCAAGAAGCCGCGCAAACGTCCGGGGGATGAAGAGCACCGGATACAGGTTGCCTGTGTCAATTGGTTCTGCTATCAGCACAGGAAGATGCGTCATAAGTTATTCTCCGTTCCCAACGGTGGCTATCGCAGTGCAAAGACTGCCGCTGCTATGAAGGAAGAGGGACAACTCGCAGGCGTTTCTGATCTGATATTCCTGCACCGCACAAAACAGTATGGTGCGCTGCTGATTGAAATGAAGACTCCAAAGGGGAAACAGTCTGATAAGCAGGAAGAGTGGCAGGCTCTCATAGAGCCGGAGGGATACAAGTATGTCGTATGTCATAGTCTCGAAGAATTTCAAACGGAAATAGAAACTTATTTATCAATGGAACAATAATGAAGAACAGTAACGGCATAGACTTTTTCCCATTCTCCGTGGACTTCTTTGAGGACGATAAGATTGCCCTCACGGAAGCGGAGTTCGGAATAAAGGGGTCGTATCTTGTAGTTCGATTCCTGTGCAAGATATACAAGTTCGAGGGTTATTTCTATCAGTGGGGTCGGGACCAATGTCTGCTCTTTGCAAAGAGTCTGGGTGAAGGTTTCAGTTCCAAGTTGGTGGAAGAGGTTGTCCAAGGGTTAATCAGGCGTGGCTTCTTTGACAAGGCCGTGTATGATTCGTTCAAGGTCCTTACCTCTCGCGGTATACAGTACAGGTATTTCGAGGCTTGCAAACGCAGGCAGATTGTCAATATCAACAAAGAACTGCTGCTTGCTGATCCGTCCCAATATCCGAATGTGAAAGTCTTTGACCCCAAAGCAAAACCGCCTGTTGCGGACCCTGTCCTGCCGGAAAGGAAACAGGCCGAGATACAAGCGGAAGCACCCGAAACGCCAATAGACGCTGCGAAGGACTCCGGGAAACCTCGTGCACGCAGGTCACGCGCTCAGATTGACGAGGATGAACGTTGGCAGATTATCGCATACTTTATGACTGAACGCAATTTCTATGCGCCTGTCAAGCAGTTCGAGTATTTCCGTAATTGGAACAATACAGGTGGCCGCAGTTGGGATGCTATGAAGCACGGTCAGCGAGTGAGTGCCGCGACAATGTGGAAGCAGCAGGATTCCAACGGCAAACCTGATACACGCACCAAGTTCAAGGAGACCGCTTTTCTGCCTGTCTGGTCCGAGGTCTATGAAATTGTCCGCGACAACAGGCCCGACTTGCTGTCAAGTTGCCTCAACGATTCAGTTGCCTTTCTTCCAAACCTCGTGATGGATATGTACGGAGCGAACCGCGAAGAGTATCACGGCCTAAAATGCCCAAAGGCACTTGCCGACTATATCAATGCAGAGTGGAAGACCAAATTCGCAGAGGTGTTCAGACCTGTCCTCGGTGGCCTGCGTCTGCGCTTCGGTTACACTGACAAACAAAACAACGAAAAGAAATGATAAGACTGTTGAATGAGATAAAGCGCATACTCCAGGAGAGAGAACAGGCGCATATCGGACCCGATATTGTCCTCCGCAGGGACGTTCATATTGAGGGCGTGACAACGGATGATATAGACCGAATGGCAAAGGATCTCGAAGAAGCAGGAATGATACACATAGGCCCGACCCTCAACGATTATTACTACAAACTTGTCAAACAGGAACAATAATGATTCACGCATCAGTATTCAGCGGAATAGGCGGTCCGGAAGTGGCGGCTGCAATGCTTGGATGGGAGAACGCATTTCATTGCGACATCAATCCTTTCGGAGTTGCTGTGCTGAACTATTGGTTCCCTAAATCAAAGAGTTATGGCGATGTCAAGAAACAAAGTTTCAAAAATTGGGGGGGGGCAGATTGACGTCCTCACAGGAGGATTCCCCTGCCAGCCTTTTTCCAATGCAGGAAAGCGTGGAGGCGCGAGTGATTACCGCTACCTCTGGCCGGAAATGCTTAGAGTTATACAAGAAGTCCGGCCCACTTGGTTCGTTGGTGAGAACGTTGATGGACTCACAACGATGGTCGAACCCGGGACTGTTACTGAAATGGGAAGTGAGAGCTCTTTATTCGGAGAAGGTGACAGACTTTACAGATACCAATCGAGAGACACCTTCACCATTGAACGAATCTGCCGTGATCTTGAATCAGCAAGATATACTGTCCAACCGTTCATTATTCCGGCTTGTGCCGTTGGAGCTCCGCACCGCAGGGACAGGGTCTTCATCGTTGCTTATAACACCGACTGCGGTGATGGCTGCACAAAGTCCGGAAACGCAGATAGCGCGAAGGAACCGCAAGGGGTACAAGAACGGCACGACCTACGGAAGTCTGGAGAGTCAGGTATTGTACGACCCGAAATGTGCGAAGTTGTTGAAAACGCCTTGTGCTCTGGATGCAACTGCGGACAGGAGAACGAGCAAGGGAATATCTGGAACGAGCGGAACGCTTGCGCAGGAGATAGCGAACGGCTTTGTGGCGAAGCGAGGACTGATTCTGCCTACACCAATGACACAGGGGTTGAAAGTATGCGACAGCTCAGGGAAGACGAGGTTTGTGAATCTTGCACTTCTTCCGACCCCGACGGCAAAGGAAGGAAGTCACGGAACCAACACCTTCAATCCAAACTCGCAAATGGGACAATCCCTGTCAGCAGTGGCCGGGTCCGGTCTTCTGCCGACACCAAGGGCGAATCAGCAGCACGATGTAAATCTGAACAACGTAAAATTGGCTCTTCGCAAAAAGGGAAATCTGGAAGAAGTGGTAGCCCGGATAACCGTGGAGAATTTGAATCAGACAAAGGACTCCTGCCCGAAAACAGGTGGGCAAACTTTCCGACTGTCTCCCCTGTTCACGCAGGAAATGATGGGCTTCCCTTTGACATATCTGATTTGTCCATTTCTTTCCCAAAATGGAGAAACGGAGCAATCGAAGCCTGCGGAAACGCAATAGTCGTTCAGGTAATGTATGAGATATTCAGAGCCATACAGGAGGTTAGCAATGGTAAAAGCAAGATTTGAAAAGGATTC
Organism: Candidatus Cryptobacteroides sp.; assembly: GCA_045641985.1. Classification (GTDB taxonomy): domain Bacteria; phylum Bacteroidota; class Bacteroidia; order Bacteroidales; family UBA932; genus Cryptobacteroides. Next base: position 57,340 of record JAZUHY010000059.1, on the reverse strand, counting down.
CAACAGTACCCATCGGGTCTTTGTCCAGAGGGCGAAGTTCAAACATTGGTTTGAGTTAGGCAAGCACTCTCCAACTGACAAATGTTTCCAGAAGGTGCTACGCGAGAAGGGAATCTCCGGTATTGATTGGGTCCCGGACATAATAGACCACAATTCACTATTTCAGAAATGACACAAACACTTTTAGCAATGGAAAACAAGGAATACTATTACATCGACACAATATCAATGTCCGCAGCACGCAGCCTCGCGGAAGTTGGCTACAAAGCGGAAATAGAGGACAATTCCCCTGACGAATATCCGGGGTCAGATGTTCATTGCTTGACAATGTATGCTGAGGTGTTCTCAATTTTCATCCGGTTCGGAATAAACATATACATCATCAAGAAAAAAGTTGGTGATGTCTGGCACGCAATGGTAGTCTGCGATACCGAAAAGAAAATCAGCCTATGGGGAACGTGGAAAGAGGTCGCGGAGATAGGTATTCAGTATGCAGTCGATTTCTTAAAGGTTAAGATAAATGGACGAAAAGGAACTGAGAGATAAGAACCTGTTCTATTACAGTCTTATCAGCGAGTACATTGATGCTATTGACAAATGGCTTGCAGCACCGAAAGGAAGTCCGGAAAAGGTTGCCTGCCGCAGAGCCTGCCAGAAGATAGAACCGATAATGCGGAGGGAACGCGACAAGTACAAGGGACGCATCCAGAGAGTTGACATCTTCTCCGACAGTGAACCAAAACTATTTTGATTATGGCTATCAAGTTTTTGAATGAACATTGGACTGTAACTCAGTCCGGGCGCACAAGACCGAAGTATGGAAACTCCGACTATTACAAGGCTCTCTATATCCTCAACAAACATCACAATAAGGAAGAGCTGCACGTTTATAAATGTGGATTCTGCGGCAAATATCATATCGGCCACAAACTGAATCCTACGAAACCTTACTCACCCAAGAAAGACAAAAAATCTACACGTATGGATAAGAACAAACTCTACGATGCTGCTATTACGAATTACGGCAGCGACAATCAAATGGACCAGGCGGAGGAAGAATGTATGGAACTGTGCCTTGCCCTGCGTCACTTCAAACGCTCCAAAGCAACTGAGGATGATGTTATCACCGAGATTGCGGACGTGACCATTATGTGTCAACAGCTCGCTCGCATCTTTGGCCGCAGGAAAGTGAAGGATGAGATTGACCGGAAGCGCAAAAGACAGGCTGCACGCCTGCTTGAAAAAGGCCATATCACGCAGGAAGAGTATAACCAGATCATAGCGGAGGATAAAAAATGATAGTCCTATGACAAAGGAAGACCTGATAGACATAACCTGCCTTTGGCTTGACCAGAATCAAAGCAACTTTACGCAGCGCAGCAGCGGTTATGGGAGAATTTATGTAAGCGGAGCCTGCCAAACTGAACTTCGAGCATTCCTCAATAAAGTAAAGGAAGGAACAAAGGAGCAGGCGTTAAAGGAATTAGGACGAATAATTATTCCGGACTGGTTCAAACTCGAATTGGAGAATACCGAATTTGATTACGGACACAATGTTAAACACTCAAATCAATATGACAATGAAGACAATTTCAATTGAAATCCCTGACGGCAAAAAGGCCGAATGGAAAAACGGAGTTCTTACACTCGTTGATGAAAAGGACAACCGTCCTGTTACTGAACGCATCAAGACTTTATCTGATGCAGCAAACGCTCTCGGTGCATTGCATCCGTTCGTAGAAGAACTGAATAGAGTAGAAGAAGCGGATGTGGTTTCACCGGACCTTCTCTCATACCTCAAACTGCGCATCATAGTGGCTGCTCTCAATGAGGGTTGGGAGCCGCAGTTCACAACTGATGAATACCGTTGGTATCCTTGGTTCTACCTCTATACACAGGAAGAGATAGACAAGATGGACGAAGCCAAAAAGAAAAGGCTGGTCCTGTTCGGTGGGTCCGCGAACCCCGGGTCGTACTGCGGTCTCGTTTATGCGTCCTCGTACTCCGCTTGGTCGTCCTCGACCTCGTACATCGGCTCTCGCCTTGCACTCAAAAGCGAGGAACTTGCGGATTACTGCGGAAATCAGTTTGCAGATATATGGGCTGATTTTGTCGTAATAAAGCGGCAAAATCAGCCGGGGATTAAAAATAAGGAGAAATAGTTATGCCAGACACAATTAAAGAACTGCATCCCACTGCCCGGAAGGAATACAAGTGTATGTTCTGCGGATGCAAGATAGAAGTGGGTGAACGGTATCAGAGAGATACCCTCAAGTATGATGGTACTATCTACGATTGGGTTAGCCACGATGATTGCTCAACCCTCACCGGGTTGTTGGATATGTACGGACGCTGCGATGAGGGAATAGGTAAGGATGACTTCCAGAATTTTGTCTGGGAGTATCTGATGGAAAACTACCGTGACGAAGAGACCGATGATGTCCGCGAGGACGTGGGCAAACTCTCCTATCTTGAACAGGTCCGTCTGATTATTGCCGATTGGGACAAACCGGAGTTTGAAATCAAGCGGCTCAAGCGCGAAATGTATGATTACGAATACAGGGAGAAGGTTCACGCACTCAGCAAATGGGCGGCAGACCGTCTTTCTGCTATGAGGACCAGACTTGAATATCTTGAAGACTTAATAAAGAAGGAGGCCTGATATGGAAGTAGCAGAAAGAAGAATTATTGAAGCCATCAAGAGTGCTTCAAAGTTGTCTCTTGAAGTTTCAGACGGCAACGGCAAAAGTTTCACTCTTTATTTCCGTCCGAATAAGAAGCTGCATCACGACATAGCCCTGGCTTATCAGCAGACAGTAATGGATGCTGAGCGGAAACAAAGAAGAGAGTCCCTAACACGTCCGAGAATATGAATCAAGGAAAAATGGCAGATATTAAAATACTTGATGCGTGCTGCGGTTCCAGAATGTTCTGGTTCAACAAGCAAGAGCCGCACACAACCTATATGGACATCAGAAAGGAGTCCTCTACACTTTGTGACGGAAGGGCAATTAAAGTTGAACCTGATGTCATTGCGGATTGCAGGAATGTTCCGTTCCCAGACAATACCTTCAACTTGATAATCTTCGACCCTCCGCACCTAAGAAGGGTGGGAGATAACAGTTGGATGGCTCATAAGTATGGCAAACTTCCGGCAGATTGGAAATCCTTTCTCAAGGATTCTATGGACGAGCTTATGCGAGTACTGAAACCGGGGGGAGTATTGATATTCAAATGGAACGAGCACCAAATTAAGGTCTCCAGAGTCATTGATGCAATAAAGCCGTATCAGCCCCTATTCGGACATCCTACGAGGCGCAACGATACAACAATATGGATGTCGTTTATAAAATTCTAAAGTGATATGACAGATAAGAAATGTCCAAAGTGTGGCAAACAGAACTTTCAAATTGTGGACGAATATGTCCAAGAACTTATTTATGAGGTCGAGGATGGCATTGTAACGCCTAATGGTGAGGGAGATGGCGGCGAGCATATAAGAACAACTTGCTATTGTAGAGAATGCGGTCATTCTTGGCATCCGAGAAATTTTGATTATACGTTAGATGAATAAGAGAATATGAAGACAGTTTGGAAATACCCATTAAAGGTACAGGACTATCAGGAAATAATTATGCCAAAACATACCAGACGAATGAAAGAAAAGATATACATAGCATCTTGCAGTTTCGGCAAGGATAGCATAGCCACTATTCTCCTTGCGTTGGAACACAACGAGCCGTTGGATAGAGCCGTATTCGCAGAGGTTATGTTCGACCACTCACGGGGAATAAGCGGAGAGATACCAGAGCATATTGATTGGATATACTCCACCGCAATCCCGAAATTGGAAAGTATGGGAGTGAAGATTGATGTGGTGCGGGATAAGCAGGATTATGTTGAGAAATTCCACCATATCAGAACAAGAGGAGCGAGAAAGGGGAAACAGGACGGATTTCCGATGCGTGGCAAATGCGAAATTCAGAAGGTGCTTAAACTGCGACCTATTCATAGATACTACAAGGGGCTATCTGATTATGATGTGGTGGAGTATGTGGGGATTGCGAAAGATGAAGAAACGCGACTTGCAAGAATGAAAGATAAGCAAATATCCCTGCTGAACAAATACGAAATGACGGAGGAAGATGCAAAGGAATTGTGTAAGGCTTACGGGTTGCTTTCCCCCATCTACGATACGGCAACAAGGGGCGGGTGTTGGTTTTGTCCGAGCAGAAGATTATGCACACACCAATCTTTCAGACGGGAACACCCCGACCTATGGGGAGAACTCTGGAACTTATCCCGTGAGGATAATATCGGAGGCATACATTTTCAGCAAGGAAAAACCTTTGCAGATTTGAACTCTAAACTTGACGCTATGGACGCACAACAGAAACTATTTTGATATGAGAATACTACGAGAGAGAATACTACAAGGCTCTTATTCAAAAGCTCGAAGCGAGGATATGGAAGCGCAAAGAAACGACCTGGTAAAGAAAAAAGAAGATAAAAAATGAATACAAAGGCTGAGAGCAATTACATTGCTTCATACGTTCCGGCATTCAGGAACTTTTGGGAAGAATGCGAGAATGCAATCTTTGATGAAATGAATAAACATCTGCAAGAGAGAGCTCAACAGTTAGGGGAGAAAGTAGAGTTTGCCTTACGCAATATGGTTCAACCTCCCATCAGAGGGGAGATCACCAGAGGGAAGATTAAGTGGAGAGGATTGAAACTCGTTTATGAAACTCCAAAAGTTGAGAAGGATGATAGTGGCAAACACATTTCTGTTATCCAGACTGTTCAATTATGGCAAAGAGACAAACGAATCTTTTAATAAATCAATCCTATGGCTCCACACGCTCAAAAACTGATGATGGGCTTCTCCATAAATAAGAAGCCTACCTGCGAGATAGTCGCAAATCAATTCAACCTGTCAGCCGTGAATTTCCCTTCCGGCCAGAAGGCAATCCTGATTGACCTGTATAGTATCCCTGTCGATTACGACATAGGCTCATTCTTGCAGCTGCTCGAACAGGAAGGCGTTATCTACCGTACCGCCATTCAGGAATACAAAGAAACTCACAACAACCCTAATCAATAAAGATTATGCAAGTAAACAAAAACACCAAGTTCAACATAGGGGACCAGGTCTTCTATATGAACAACAACAAGCCTCAGACAGGCGAAGTCGTAACAATCGTTATCCAAGTCGTAAAGGATGACAAGGACAGTGTAAACTATGGTCTGCTTCCTGCTGACCGCAAAGAGGGAGATATGGTTATGGCAACCTACGTCCCGGAACCTCTTGTGTTCAAGACAAAGGAAGAACTCATAAACTCACTGTAAGTTGAAGTATCTTGAAGATTTGACTGTCGGAGACTTCGAGGGCCTGAGCGTTGAAGCCATTGCGGACATACTGCAACACGTGTCGCGCAGGAACCCAGACCCGGCAGTCTGCTTCAAGATTGCTGAAGAAGCTGCACGTCAAATAATGAATTTCAAATACGAAGATTAGTATGGCACAAGAAACTACCGTTCTCAAAAGTATCTGGAACTTCCTGTTCGGATACAAGTATTACGCCTGTATCATCAACACACGCGGAGTGATCCGCACAGAGCTGAGTTCTTTCATCTTCCGCACCAAGAAGGAAGCGGACGAATACCGCAGGTCTCTCGAAACAAATGTAACCTATGTTTGGATCGAGACAGTCTCCTTCCGCTCTCGCAAAGGGTGGTACAAGAAGGCCGATACCCTCTATCCCCTTCATTAGTTAAAGAATAAAAAGTTACACCAAGTCGAACATTTTATATTCGCCACTATGTTCAGAAAACTCAAATATCTTCTCAATAAGAAAGACTGCTTTGTCATTGCTGACGCAAGGGACAACTCCATCACCTTCTCGAAAGGCCTGTGCCACCTGCTTGACTTGTGGCACCTCGAAGAAGTGAAAGTCTATGTCGCAACCCTGACAGGCATAGGGGACAAAAAGGAATATGCCTTTATCCTCAACCCTCCTATCGGTGTGCCTACGCAGCTTGCAGACATAATGTATGACGCGAAGCACAAATGTATAGGCTTCGAGTCACTGTGCCCAACGGTCAACAGGATTTTCTATGACTACAATCTTCCTGCGGATTCCACCTGCAAACTGTCAGTTCGTATGGGGAAAACCGATGAAGGGAACATAACGTACTACAAGATATGTAATCCGTCCAATGGAAAATAGGCTTGACATATCTCGCAGCGCACTCGGAAAATCCTTCCGGCATTCTGACGTTACCTTCTATCGCAACGGCAGAATAGACATAAGTTCGCGTGTCTCTCGCATCCTCGGACTTCAACCCGGGGATGTGATTGATATAGCGGTATCACGTGGCGAGTTTTATCTGTATGTGAGAGCCAGGGGGAAAGAGTTGCGCGGAAGATATGAGGCCCAATGCTTCCAATCGAACAAAGGAGAGCACAGGAACAATTTCAGGGCATATAGCAAGAAGATAACGAACCTCGTACTGAACGTTTCCGGAAGTGACAAGGCCCGGATTGTCGCAGGGCAAGTCTTGGACTTTGAAAACGTGGGGAAAGCAATCATCATAATACCGTCATACAATTTAAGCGATAAGGGCTATGAATAAGGAATTGAAATATAACGGCCATACGGCTTCTCCTGCGGACTATGAGTGTCCGGATGGGGATTTGTCAGTCGTGATGGATTTGTGGCCGGAGAACGGCTCTCTGCGGCCTGTATTGAAGCCGCAGGACATTCTTCAACTCACAACTGAGCAGAGAGTAATGTTTCTGCACGAGACTTCATCGTTCACGCACTATATCGTATATGACAGTGCGCATAATACCCTCTTCTGGATAAACAAGGGTTCTACCGTTCAGACAGGTATGTCAAGTTCCGGTCTGGCTGTTGGAAGCCTTACGCATATATCGGGAATTGGCAATACCGTGATAGTGTTCACTACGTCCGGTATGCGGTATTACTTGTGGAAGGATTCAAACTATGCCTATCTGGGAACGGATATTCCGGAGATACAACTGTCATTCGGTCTGCAAGGCAGGCTTGAACGAGATGATGCCTTTGACATAAGTTTTGAATCCATTGCTGAAGGGGACATCTGGAAGGAGTTCACCGAAGAGAATAAGACCCGAATCACAAATCAGGTGCTCGGCAAGGTAAACAAGTTCATTGCGGAACATTCCACCAATGTTGGGCGGTTCATATATCCTTTCCTCGTGAGATATGCTTACCGCCTGTATGACGGCACTCTTACACGTCATTCCGCGCCTGTTCTTATGGTGTGTTCGTCAGACCTCGCTCCCCAGGTACTGTATGAACATATCACCGGACGCGGAGCCTATACTGATGCAACGCTCCGCATTTACGCAATGGTGCATCAGTTGGATTATGCCTGTGTCTCCTCTTCTGAGATTAGTCAGCTCAACGATTGGAAAGACATAGTGAACTCCGTTGACGTGTTTGTCTCGGCTCCGATTTATACCTACGACCAGAACGGAGAATGTACCAAGTTCTCTCAGACAGGTGCGTCACAGTCCGACAGTTTCAGTATCTGCAAGCACGTGGATCAGGCAGTGAGCCAGGTTACATATCCGCTCCGCTATCAGATGAATAAGTTCGGCAAGATGTACGCCTTCAAGTATTCAACCGACTTTTCATATCCTATTGGCCGTCTGATGCTGCCCCAGAAGAGTGCTGCGTCCGTGAAGGAAGCCATAAAGAACTGTTCGTCCTTCTATCTGTTGGAGAAAATCAAGGTGGAAAACCTCACTACCACTCGCACGCTTATAGAAGACGTTGAGGAAGACTATTTGCAGTCTCTTGTCAACAGGGAGGTAATGACGGACGATTATGACAGTCACGACAAGCTGATTCCGAATTATTCGTTTGCTTACAACTCGCGTCTGAACCTTGCTGACTTGAAGAAGAAACTGTTCACAGGCTTCTCTTCTCAGGCAATGTTTTGTTTTAGTAACGGCTATGTGCTGAATTGGAGTGACGTGTCGCCTACATATATGGATGAGATATATACCGTTGTGTGCTACGTGCATATCAAGCAGGACGGAAGAGATATAGTTGTTCAAGGAGGCTCCGGAGGAATCGGATACAGGACGACTCCGCTCTTCTTCTATTATCCGAACATCAATGCTTACAAGGTCACGGTGGCAATGTACCTGTACGGCTTCCTGACATACTGCTATGATGTACCTCTTGAAGCGCACAGTTTCCTCAATGGTGCGTTCTATTTCGAGGGGTGGGAAGGCCCGTCAGTGACAGGCTCCATTCCGTCAGTCACACCGGAAGCGCAGCGCATTGTCAATCTGCCGAACAAACTGTACACTTCTGATGTCAACAACCCTTTCGTGTTCCCTGTGACGAACATCAACACCGTTGGTACCGGAAAGATTATTGCCATAAGCACTGCGGCAAAGGCTCTCTCTCAGGGACAGTTCGGACAGTTCCCCCTCTATGCGTTCACCACTGATGGCATTTGGGCCTTGGAGGTGTCCGGCACGACAGGCGGATTCTCTGCAAAGCAGCCTATCACGCGCGATGTGTGCCTCAACAAGGATTCAGTAACCCAGATAGACAGTGCCGTCCTCTTTGCCACTGACAGGGGCATTATTCTCCTTGCAGGGTCAGAAGCGAAGTGTATCTCCGACATTCTTGACAACGGCACGGATGCGGCCTTTGACATATCAACGCTGCCGCAGGCGAGCAGTATTCTCTTCAATGGTCTTGACCATTCGTTTGACTTCGTTCCGTTCCGCACGTTCCGGGAAGGTTGCCGCCTGCTCTACGATTATGTGTCATACCGTCTGATTGTATATAATCCTTCCTATGCTTATGCTTATATCTATTCTATGAATATGAAGCAGTGGGGAATGATGCGAAGCAATATCGTTTGTGGGGTGAACTCATATCCGGAATGTCTGGCTATGACTTCCGACAACAGGCTCATAGACCTCTCGCAACGTGTTGCCAATACAACTCCTTCCAATCAGATTTTGATTACACGTCCGTTGAAATTGGATGCCCCGGACATACTGAAGACAATCGACAACATCATTCAACGAGGGAACTTTGAATCAGGCAAAGTGCAGGTGCTCCTGTACGGTTCACGCGATCTGCTTAATTGGTTCCCGGTCTTCAGCAGCACAACGCACTATCTTCGCGGATTCAGAGGTACGCCATACAAGTATTATCGGATTGTCCTTAAATGCAGTCTTGCAGACGGAGAAAGTATCAACGGCTGCTCAATAGAATATGATGCACGGCAAATAGGCCAACCTCGTTGACGAGTAGTTACTCTGAAAGCAATAGCGCAGGCGTTTCACAACGGCTGCGCTATCTTTTTAACACTTTCAAATCTTTATGAAAAAAATTATCAGAATGGTGACATTCCTCTTCTGATTTTCTTGATACGGATGCTTTTCGCACTCATAATTTCATCCTTGGCATCTTCCGCTTTCCTTTGCCAATTGGCCGCAGCTTCCGGTTTGGTGATGCTGAGCCAATCATACAATGCCCGGCAGACAAGATATTCGTGAATGTACTTGACAAGAATATCGCAAGTGCTCTTTGAAAAGGTATCCGGAACGGACATACTGATTACATATTCCTGCGGAGCATCAAGAATATCGTTCCGGACCTCGGTATCATCAACTGCAACTTTTGTGAACGGATACAGGAACTCCACACATTCAGCGTGAGCAAGACCGAGGACCCTTGTGATGCGGTCAACATTGCCGTCCTCCACAATGTCCTGTGTCTGGTGCTGCACGTGCTCATTCGGAGGTGTCATAATGTCTCCTTCGACATAAGCATAGTTCTGAACGTCATAGAGAAGTTCAGAACGCTTGAACGTGAGTGTTACGGTCTTAGTCATTTTCAGGGGCAGAGTATGTAGGTCTCACTCTCTTGTTGAGTGCTTCGCGCAACGTTTCGAGGTTGGCGGCAGACTGCGTTATATAGTCGGCTGCATCAGCCTTGTTGGTGATGGTGAACCAATCAGCAACGGCTGTGTTCACAAAGAACATATGAAGTGCTGCGATGATGGCATCAACGGTATTCTTGTTGTAGTTGGACGGCATTGACAAAGCAATGCTGATAGGGGAACTCTCGCTCAGCAGTACATCTGAGGATGTCGTGGCGGTAAGCGAAAGGTATTCCGAGAGTTTGTTCCTCAGTACTCCGAGGGCATTGCCGAATGAACGGAGTATCTGGTTGCGGTTTTCGTCATCGGAAGAAGCCTGCATATTGGCCACTTCCTCGTGATTCTGACCGTTACCCCGGCTGCGGCCTGTCAGGTAGGTCTTGTTCTCCACATCGTAAATGAGTTCCGATGTATGGATAGTGATTGTAAGTGCGACTCGTGCCATAATATATAGTATTTATGATTATCCGATACAGGCGTCTCCACAATGTTTTCCGGCCTTTGTGCGCTTCTCCTGTCCGCGCTTCCAGATGTTGCCCTCTTCCAACCTGTCGGTCATTTCCTTGACAACATCCTTCTTCTCGGCAGAAGACTCCTTGAAATATGCGATGTCCCAGATAACGCTGCTCCAGGAACCGGAATAGCGGACATTCTTTGTGTCCACATAGAGCTCAGCATCTTCCTCTTTCTCGTTGATATGGTCATAGGCAAGGCCTTTCTCCTTGAGCCATTCTTTGACCTCATCGACAGGAAGCGCAGTTTTCAGAATGATAGTCCACCCTTTCTTTTTCAACGCAGCAAGGGCGTTGTCTGCGTCCGCAACCAACTCCGCACCTTTGACGGTGTTGTCTTTCGCAAGGCTTGCGATAGTGCGGTCAAAATTGATACAAATCTTCTTTGCCATATCAGTATGAATTATTGAGGGACAATCCTCGTGGGTTTCTTCTTGTAAAATATCTTGCTCTTCACATCATCAAGCATAGCTACGGCCTGTGTTCCGAACTCTTCCGCTTCGTCCTTATTGGCGAACTTGTACCATCTGCTGACGATGAAGTTCACGAAATAACTGAACAGGGAACTCTGCACACTGTCATTAAGGCTTGAATTGTAAGCATTCGACAGGGCAAGGACCACAGTATAGTTTGCCGACAGGTTGATGCCGTGACTCTGTGCGGTGCTTGTCACACTGACAAGGAACGGCTTGAACAGTTCGGTTGCCGCGTTTGCCGCTTCATTCCAGAAACGTTCAAGCAGGAGCCTGTCTTCATCAGTAGTGAAGATTTGCTCATACAGGGAACCGTCCGCAGCCTTCTTCACACCGGAGTAACTCGTTGTCTTCGCTACCTCGGTATAGACATTTGCCTTATTGACAGTTAACGTTGTATTGCTCATAGCGCAAAATTATATACAGGGCTGACCCTGTGCTTTTTATTTGTTACTTTATTTTGAGAAAGAGACGCACGGCCAGATAGATTATTGCGAGTAAAATAATACCGAGTGCCCATCCTCCGACCTTCATCTTTACCTTCTGCCACCACGTCAGTTCCTTCTCAACCTTCACCTCAACGGTCTTCTCGACAACGACTTCCTTTGTGACAATGGAATCCCGGTATTCTATATGAGCCTCCGTCTTTGCCTTTATGGTCTGCGGTTTGGTTTCGAGAGAGTGAAACAGTGTGCCGTCACTGTTTATCCGTGCATCGGATTGTGAGTATTGATTCTCCAGATGCGAGGACGTGTCCTGCACGGTGACGGATTCGCGTATCTGAGGTATGGGGACATCGACATATACCGGAACGACCTTCTGGTGTTCGATGATGCGTACCTGGGTCTGCTCGGACGTGTTGGTACCAAGATGTTTTGTTGCAGCGCATCCTGAAAGGGCCAGAAAAAATACCCCAATTATTGTTACCTTCCGAAGGGCCAACATCACGCGATCTGAATATATACCGTTTCGTCCTTCTCTGCCATAGGTTGTAGTTTGTCCATAAGTCTCTTGAACGTGGCGGTACTGTTGATTACTTTACCCACAACCTTATTCTCTCCTACAAGTATGCAGCCGAGAGTGTCTTCCGGAGCGTTGCCAACGTGAATGAGCACTCCTTCATACGCAGGGACATTGAGCAGTCTGGGGAGCCGTCCACCATAAGGACGTGCCCAAGACCTGTCACGGAACTTCTCGCTGACAGTGCGGAGGTCCACTTTGTATGTTCCTGTCGGAATGGCGGTCTTGCCGTATTCCTTCATACGTTTAAGGCTTTCCAACGGAAGGGCGGCACTCAGTCCCCGGTCCTTGTCTTCGAGCGTGTCGCAGAAGTATTCTCCGTTGATATAAAGACGGCCTATTGTGTAGGTCTCTTTTCTTGCTATGCGTTTAAGAAACAGGTGCATTGTGGTCGTTGTTTGTGGGTTTCTCAATTACGTCTTCAAGTCCCTCAACGTGTGTCTTGCTGCCGACAATCCTCAGAATACCTCTGATTGACAGTTTGATTCCGTGCGGCTCCAGAAGATTGGAAAAGAAGGAAATTCCTTCAATGAGGAATATCAAACCCATTCCACCCCAAGCAACCCAACTTGTTGAATATCTCTCATTGAGAGCAACGCAGCAGATGATCCAGGAAGCATAACACACACATTTGTTGAATGTGCGCCTCAACGCTCCGGAAGTCCTTATCTCTTCACCCCGGAATCGAGCCGCCTTGATTCCTGCCGACAGGTCCGCAATGATGATTGCAAGACAAGGGATGAACCAATAGACGGCTTCGATTGCCGTTCCTTGAAGATAATGGGTCGCAGTTGCCCCCATAAGACTTGACAGGAACACCATCAGTGGGTGATTCAGTAAAGCCATAAGGGTCTTCATAAGGCGAGAACTTTATCTGGACTTCTTATCCGCACCGTTGATGCACCATTTCAGGGCTTTGAGGTAACTCGGCCCGGCAACAATGACAGCAGCGACAATAGGGACTGCGAAGAATCCGAAGTGAGCGTGAATAGGAATGAATATGCCTGCGAACAGGGCAGCAGCATAGCCGAAGATGAGCACAAAGAAGTACACTATCCTTGCAGGCTTGCTTGTGAAGATTTTAATGAGCCAATCTTTCATAACATTATGGATTTAAGATTAAAGGAGTGCAAATGTGGTTCCGGCTTCTTCTCGTGCTACGATAGCAGGAGTATATGACCAACCGTTTGCATCGACTGTGATCTGATGGAACGTGAGAACATCCTCCACAAGTCCGGCACCGGAGAAGGTCAGTTTGCTGATTTCATCTTCGGCAAACTCAACCTTTGCAAGAGGGAGCGCGAGAGCATCTTTCCTCGCAACGACAACACGGCCTTTGCTCAATGCTGCCACAATGTCCTCGAAAGCCGTTGAGCCGTAAACGGCTGCTACCAATGCAGGGCCGATTTCGGTCACACAGTTGTCATTCCAATTCTCCTGAATATAGAGAGACTTCATCCGCTTTCCGTACACAACGGAGTGCATTGTCTGCCAGGTCTTGCCGTCCCTCTCTCTTCGCAGGTATTCAGCCCTTGCCTCATCGTAGATGGCGGTCAATTCCGCGTCCGTAGAAGCCTTTGTGGTTCCATTGATACCGATGAACTCAGAAAGCCTGTCAGCAGTTTCGTATGCCTTTGTGAAGCGGAGTTCTGCCAGGTCGCAAGGCATAGCATTGAAACGCTCGATACCTGTAGGCCTTGTCTGCAAGTCCATATCTAATCTTGACACCTCCGCACGGTTGACGTAACGGAAGTTGGACATCTTCGGGTTGGTGGTCGCATTAACAAGCTCATACGATTGATTCGCAGATGTCGGAGGAATGACAGCATAGGTGGTCGTTCCGTCAGTAACAAGGACTTGCAACAGGTAATCACCCATTGCGTCATTCAGGGCGAGATTTCCAAGCACGTCCGCAAGGTCGGTGCTTATCGTTGCCATAGACTTGACTCTGGAAAGAATCTCATACGGTAGCGAAGTCAGAGGGATAGACTTATTACCGCATCCATTCCATTCCCAATCGTTGAACAGGATATGAACAGACAGTTTAATGTCGTTATTGTTAAATCCGTCAACCATACGATAAGGAAGTTGTGCAATAAGTTCGTCATTCATCTGACCGTCATTCAAGCCCGTAATCATTGCCATTCCCTCGAAGTCCTTTGTACGGACGATGAACGAAGCGGCATTGTCAAAATTGAAGTCATAATTTCGATAGAGCTTGCCATTTGCAACATACGCAGAGCAGCCTCCAACAACAGGACTGTTGTCACCGTTGTCTTGCGGCAGAGAGTTGAATGTTACCCGGTAGAGAAAGTTGCGCAGTCTTTCGAGACTGATGTAAGGATGCGAAAGTCCCAGGTCTTTAAGAGACTTGTTGCCCACAAGCGTAACATCGTTTACCGAGGGCTTGTTGTCAAGCGCGTTGTAGTCTTTTCCGCATTCATCCCCTATGATAATGTAATTGAGTGCCATAGTGATTAAGGATTAAAAGCGTACAACAAAATGACCTGTGTTTCCCTGAAGTCTCCACCATACGCGGCCAAGTCCTTTCATAACAACTGCCGTATCAGCAGGTATCTGCTCTTCGCGGTAATTGTCCCAATGCGCATTTGTGTCTCCGGCATTCTCGCAGTCAACTGAGAACTGAAGATTATAGGCGGCAGCTGCTTTGCCTATCGTGAAGTTCACCTCTTCCGGCAGGAAGGGTGTCTCACCGAAAAGATGTAAAATTGTAGGTTTTGTATTCATAACAGTATTATTTGAATCTCTGGCCGTAGGCTCTACCGCCTGTTGTGAACAAAGGTAAACGCCTGTAAATGTTATGGCTTTTTATTTGTTACTTAACTTTGCGGATTATCCGCTAATTGAAGGTGTTACCCAATTGGCCATACTGATAACGAAAAAGTCAAAGGCAAGTTCGTTCAGCGAAGCATCATCTGCGGTCTTCACCTCGAAGTATGAACGGTACATATATGAACCTCCAACTTGTTCATAGGTGTATCCCTTTTCAGTAAGGCAGGCGTACCCGGCATCAATCATATCCGTAATATGTGTGCCGCCTACATCGCAGGACCTTGGAGACAGGATAACGTGCCAACAGTTCTTATAGTCGTAGGTGTATTTATTAGGATCGTACTTCTCAATGCGTTTCGGAAGATAAATCCGGTAGTGTCCTTCTGCTTTCCTCACATAGCCCCAGGAGGTTTCTTCGTGTCCGCTTATGTCAAGGTCTATGGACCATAGACGCTCCAACGGAACTGCGGCCTTCGGATTGACGCAGCCCTGATAAATCACTTTCCAGGGCATACCGTATTCACCGCGCGTTTTCACGTCCTGTCTGTTGACCACAATCCAACCGTAGAACACTCCTTCTGCCCCATATCCAAAGAGTTCAATATATTCACGAGACAATCGTATTGCATCCCTTTGGTAGCCGGATTCATAGAAGTATTTTCCGCTTGGAGCCTGCAAGGTGATATAGCCGTCAGGCTCTTCATAATACTTGTAGTTGACAAGACGGATTGTCCTTCCTATATTGTCCGCTCCCCAGGTGAACTGTTCCGGAGTGATAGTCAGAAATTGCGAGTACGAAGGAGACGTAGAAGAGTACGCAGGTCGTTGCGGCAGAATTACATTATCGTGCCTGTCGGAGCCGTCTTCTTTCCCGTTAAAGACATTTTTGGCAACGATGGCGGTTACTATCCCTCTTTGAGTCGTGAGGTCTGAATAATAATAACATTGCATCCCGGCAACCGGAGTTGCAGACGGAAGATAAATAGTGTAGTAACTTATATAACTGCTCGGGTTGTAGTATGCTCTCCAACAATAAGAGCCATAGGTTGCATTGTCCCAAGCCGGATAGCGCACAAACTTGTAGTCGCTGCCATAGTAACTGCAAGTTATGTACTGTTCCATATGCAGGACAAGAGGGGATGAAAGGGACCCTTTTATCGTAACGTCCTGCAAGATGCCTTTCGTAGCATTGAGGATGCCGGAAAGGATAGCATCAGTTGCAGTAATCGAACCGTTGTTGTTTATCGTCACCTTTCCACTGTCTGTGCGAAGGGATTTAACGGTAAGCGCATTGATAAATGCAGTTGCTGCCGCAAGGTCTTCCAGATATGCTGAGTTGGCAATCAGGTTATTGATGAATGCCGAATCTGCCGCGAGGTTTGCAACGTCGATATACTTTGCAAGAATCCTTGACGCAAGAAGCAGGGACATTGCCGTTGGCTTCAAAGAGTTCATCTTTGTCCAATCCGGACCTTCCACCAACGGATGTTGTGCGGAAGAAGTATGAGTTCTCTTGCAGATATAGGCATTGAAGGTGTCGGTACCTTCAAGAGCAATATCAACATCAGTCACCACATCGACTATGCGAAATCCGTCAGCAGTCGATGTGATGTTGATGTCGTTGCGGTACTCCTTGCCAATCTCCCAACGGGTAGGACCACGCCATATCAGACCGGGTATTCCTTCCTTTCCGTCCTTCGCGGCCCTGCGTACAAGGATACTGCCTCTGGCTGTTTCACGTGCAGACATATTATCTCTCAGCTATGATTTGTTCTGCAATGGCAGCAATCTCTTTTGCGTGAGCTCTCCACTCCTGGAAGGCATTGTACTCGGCAATGTATTCAGCCCTCTTCTCCGGAGTCAGTGGACTTTCCTCATCCTTGGCAAGATTGTAGTTCGCATTGAGCGCATCGCGCGAATCGTCTTTGTAGTGATCCTTCACGATGGCAGCAATAAGTTCACCCTTGCCGCGACCTTCAACATCAATGCTCTCGCAGTTCTTGAGGTCTTCCGGAACTTCCTCGTTCTCTTCGTTGGGTTCAACCTCAGAGAAGTCAAAGAACAGTCTGGTGAGAGGTCCTTCAAGTTCGACAACAACTCCGCACTCGGGAACTGTTGAAATGTGTTTTTGTGCTTTCATAATAAAAACGTTTTTATGTGTGAATGATTATTCCTCAAAGAAGTATGCGCTCTTGCCGTCACCGAGCGGCCTGCGCTTGATTATGACGTTCTCGACAGGGAATATCTTGCGTCCGGTGTCCTTCTCCATCTGGCGTGCCTGGTCAAGCACGTCCTTGATGTTGTAGGAGTTCGTGATGAACTTGCTTTTGCGTCCCTGTTCGTCAGTAAAGACAACAGTGTACCTGTCCGGACCGTGCTTTGTCTTGGTGCCCGGCTCGAAGTCTTCAATTGTTACAGGAGTGTTCAGTATGTCCATCAACTTGACCTCGGGCACATCGAACATCCGTTTGCCATCTATGGTGCGATGGCTCTGCTTGATTCCCAATGCTGCAAAACTCATATCGTTGTTTGTTATTACTTTCCACAAGTGACGGCAGTCTCCCCACTTGCACCATCCCCAATATGAAGCGAGCATCTGCTTGCGCTTTGCCGTGTCCTTGCCTTCACTCTTTTTCGCCTGACGTGCAAACCTGTGCTTCGTGCTCTTGCGCATCCGCACACATTCACCGTTGAAGACGTATCCGAGGAAGTCAATGCTTCTCTCTCCGTGTATGCCCCCTCTGCCTTTTCCTGTGTTTGCCATTCTTGTTCTTTCCAAAAGGTGCCACTATGACATCGTGCTTGATAACCAATCCCATTTCTTCATTCATCCGTTCAAACTCGTTGACCTGCTTCCAGGCTTCGGCCTTTGTCCGGGCCATTCCCACTGTGTCATCACAGTACCGCAGGTAAATCTTGACCCTCAGTCTTTCCTTCATCTGATGATCTATCCTGTGGGTCGTGAAGTTTCCGAGCGGCTGACTCGGAGACGCGCCTATGGGGATTCCTCGCCTTTTGTCTTTTTTCGGCATCCAATAAATCAATTATTTCCTGTCCTGAATCATAGGTAAGTATGGCCACCTCCATAAGTCTTATGAACTGTTTGTCCTTGAACTTGCGGTTCAGTTCATCAAGAATGGTATCGTGAGGAATGCTCTGATAGTATTTCTTGATGTCCGTCTTCCAGAACCACCTGTATTCGGGGTAGCGGCGAAGCATCATCTTCAACCGCTTGACCCCATAATGCAGGCCCTTGCCCTTTACGCAAGCGAAGGAATCAGCAATAAGGCTCTTGTATATATCCGGTCCAATCACGTTCAATATCGCAAGATGGAGGATACGCCAAGGGTGATACTTTTGCTTATCTATCCGTCTGCGCTTCCCGTTGTCATTCTCCACTATGAGAGGCGTGTACTCCGGTTCAGGGAACTTCAACGTGAGTATCATCCTCTGCAATGCCTGAAGGTCTTCCTCTGCGTGCAGATTGTGCCTGCGGATATGGCGATTCTTCTTCACCTTTCCTGCCTGCGCTGCTTTGTCTGCCGCACGCAGATTGTCCATATCGGCAATCTTTTCAATTAAATAACCTACCCTCTTTGGCATCGTCTTTTGTTTTTACCACCATACCTCGTCTTTTCAGACGTATTATCTTAATCTCGAAAAAGTGCTTGCACTTTCTCTATGCCCGGAGCGTCCGAAACTTAACTTATAAGTTAAGCCCTACTAACACCGCTTGCTTGCAGGTGCAAAGCCGACCTGCTCGCCTTTCCGCACGTGTTTTTTTGACATCGTGACCGTTAGGCCACTACGCTGCACTACAATGATGCAGGGTCAGGGCTCGGGAAGTGTATGTTTCTTGTGTATGGCGAGAGCCGATGTTCGAGTTCGCATAAACGAGACCGCAGTTCGACCCGTTGTTCGCGTTCCCACCGAACAGGACCAGCTCTCACTTCCCTCTACCCACCGTCCTCCGCGGCCCCGACAGGGACCGCTGCGGACGGGTTTTCTTTTTGGTTTTCTGACCGGGAAGCCAGATGTTTTTTCAAAGAACAGTGTTTTGTTAAACTTTTTCCGGTTTACTCTGCGACAAGTTCCGCTCCGGACATTTCAGTCAGTTTGCCATAATAGGCAAGGCGAGAGCCGATATGCGAGGACGAGTCCGAGTACGACCAAGCGTGGTTCGAGGCCGCAGAAACGAGACCGCAGTCCGACCCGTAGAACGCGATCCCACCGAACAGGACCAGCTGACCTGATGCAGTATTCTGCCAGAAGTAATCACACCAATAAGAGGTGCTACCACCGCCTACGGTTGCAGGGAATATATCGAAGAACTCACCGAGTGCGATAGACTTCACATATCCGTCAGATGAAGGACGTACCAACTGCCTGTAATCTCCGGCAGGGTGTGTAGTAAGTTCGGCACTTGTCGGCATACGGTTGCCTTCATACAGGAACACTTCGGTTCCGGTCTGGCCTGCATTTGCAGATATGCCGCAATAGATGCCCTGTCTCATTTCCCACTGCTGCGCGTATGGGTTCTCAATGCCGAGGACGGAAACGTCCGTTGCGTTTTCTACGGCTACACCACCGGAAGTGGTCCAAGGATGCGCGATTGCACCGAAGGAATCACCAAGGCTCTTTGTTGAGCCGTTGAGGAATCCGAGAGGGGTTGTGTAATCGGAACTGTTGTTCGTTCCTGTGAGACCGTTTCCGAGGACTGCCTGAACATTGGTGTTGCCATATTCGGAAAGAAGAAGCATTACAAGGAGTTTCTGGAACTCATAGTTGGAAATTCCCCAATCCTTGCCATTGACCTGTGCAGCGGCCCAGAACTGATTGATGGTTTTGCTTCCGGCAGGAGCAACACCACTGCGAGAGGTGAGAGCGGAACCGGACATCGAAGCCTTGTATGCGCCATCAACGTGCTGCTCGATGTAGTGTCCACCGATAGGAATCTGAGACATCCACAATATCGGCTCGTTTGATACTGAATCCGTCTGAACCCTGAAATAGAGTCTCAGGAACTTTGTCATAACGTGTCCGATAGTTTCGTCCAGAGTGGTACCGTCAGCAAAGATACCGGAGTTGTTCTTTGCGAGTTTGGCAGCGTGACCATTGTTCTTTACAAGGTAACGTCCGCAATGAGACTTGTACTCGGCCCACATCGTGCGGTTGCCGACAAAGCCGTAGTTTGAAGAAGACTGCGTTGCCTGCTTGATAGGCACGCCCCACGCCACCGAACGAAGCAACTGTTCGTCACCAGAGTTGATAGCGTCAATTAGTTTGTCGAGGGTGATTCTCTTGATTGAGCCTCCGACCTCAACAACGATGCTGTTTGTACGAAGCAATGTCGTAGTCACATCAACGGTTGCTAATGATTTTCTTGCCATAATTATTTGTATATAGGGTTTATGATTGAGTTACAAGTGAATCAAACTCTATCTCCACAATGACTTCCATATCGTGATATTCCATATTGCCGGATTCATTCTCAATGTCAGTCTCGTTTGTGGTGATTTCGATGCTGCTTGTGGTGCTTCTCTTCCTCTCGGTCCAGGTCTTGCCGTCCATAGCAAGGAAGAGGTATGTAGGATTGGAAGGAGTGAGTATAGAACCGTCACTCGTCTTGATTACCCTCGCGGCCACTGTCACAGGCTTGTTGGTGTCAACCTCCTTGTTGAGGGAGGAAATGTAAGGGACAATCATAATCTCATCCCCAATATCAACAATGGAGAGACCTGCACGCGCAACATAGTTCGTGTCTCCGGAAGACAGGTAGAACTCTGCGATGAAAAGCTGACTTCCGTTCACGTCTGACCGGGAAATGGTGATGCTTGAACTGCCGCGTTTCTCTACCCATTCGGTATTGTCCTTGTACCATTTGACGTAATATGAGTTCTGCTGAATTGCAGCAAGCCATAGCTGAGTGTTGAGGGTTGCCTGGGGAGTATCCGCTGACAACTGAGTCGTTGAGGCTATGACCAATCCCACATAGGAAGAAGCACCGCCTTTTACGATCTGCACGGTCACGGACTTTGAAAGGTTGTATTCGAGACCGAGGACTGTTGCCACACAGGAATAGGTCAATGTATCATTGGCCGTGTTCAGGGAGTTGGCAAGGTTGGCGAATATCTTCAACGCTCCGTTGTCAAGGTTCAGTCCGAACTTGCCTGTACTGTCCATAGTATAGGCTCCGACAGTGGTTCCGTTGAATATGAGTGTGGTACCATTGTACTTCCACACGTGGCCGCTCAGTGTCACTGACTCACCGCGAGTGCTCGATGCGGCAGGAGTTATCACAGGCCTGTTCGCATCAACGGTCCAATCGGGTACTGCTGCTCCGGTCTGGTCATCCCACGCTTGGAAAAGCGCAATGCCGTTAAGATTGAAGGTAAGGAAGATTGTATCACCGTTCCGGAGACGTTTGACGGTTATACTTCCCTGTGCTGAATAATTCATATTGATAATCCTCCGCTATTTATTAGTTGTTTCAGTTCGTTGAGCGAAAGAACGGAACCGCCAAGGGCCTGTGCTTTCTGCTCCAATGTCGGGTAATCAGAGAGATACCTGTTATTCTCAACTTCTTTCTCGTTCAGAATAACAACGGTCTTGTTTCTCCTGTGGCAGGACAGGTTGATAAGACAATCCTTCGCTTTTTCTATGTCTGCTATGATGTATCGCATACGTCAGTTGATTATGAGTGTTTCATTGTTCTCATCCGTGTAGATGTCCCCATTGCCGTCAGTGGCCACCTTGTATGCAGGCTTCTGCTGCGCGTTGACATACACGTCAAGCCAATCATCCAGATACGTGTCTCCTATTCCGGTCTTGTCAAGCCGGAAGACGGTGTTCTGACCTTCGTTGTGCTGCACGTTTGTAGCGTGCGCTGAATCGGTGTACCAGACTATTGTCAGAATGTTCTCGGGATATGCAATCTTCCGTCCCTTTGAATCAACCTGCACTTCATCGAACCGCACATCCTGTGACGGGAGTATCGGTGTCTCGTTGGTGGGCTGACAGGTAAAGTTCTGATAGGCACGCGCAACGGTGAACTGCTGCGAGCCAATCTCTTCTCCTGCGACATAGGCACGTACCATATAATTGCCTTTCTCAATCAACCGCATATCGAGTTGTATCTGAGAGGTGGAGATTTCAAGCACTTCGTCATCATCGGTTGTCAGTTCGGAGAATGAAGAGACGGAGTTCATCTTGAAGAGCTTTACGGTATAATCCGTTGTCGGCAACTTGGTGGAACCCTTGTATGCCGTGATTGGAATGGTCCGCAGATAGCAGTTACTGTCTATGCAGGCTGCCCGGGCAGAAGGAGACGGAGAAATAATACTGTGCGCTACCTTGTATTCGTATTCAAGAAGCCTGTCATTGAAAGGATTGTACGTGATGTTCTGCGCTTCTCCGAGGTCTATCTTGTGATTGTCCGTGCTCTTGTCAATGGTTGAAAGGACCACATCTTCCGTCTCTATATGGAAGGTCACACCGAGACGTGTGTCAACAAGGTCAGCCTTGAACCTCAACGCAAGCCTTTCGCCCGGCTGAATATTGCGCGATATTGTGAGTGCTCCCTTGTCGGAGGTGGCACTCGTGTCAATGGTATATTTGCCTGTCCAACTCTGGATCGTGGTTATATCAACGCCATTGACAAGCCATTTTATATTGGCAAGAAGCGCGTTGGCATTCGGGTAGTCCCAACTGCCGTCTGCTGCCTGAGCATTGATGATTGGCAGCAATCCGCAAGGAGAGACCGCCCTGTCCGGAACAAACTCGTCACTCTCCGAGTCATATATCTGAATGAGCGGAGAAGAAGCCTCCGTGATACACTTCACGCAGGTAGAGACTGTAAGCGGACTGAAATCTTTCCTTATTCTTTTTCTTGTAGTTTCCATTTTAGCGAGTATTAGAATACCAGATTCCCTATTGCAGTATCAGTAGGTTCGTTGTTCACTATCATCTGGGCCGTGACGGTAAACAACGTGCTGAGTGTTGCGCCAAGGTCGTTTTCTTCTGGAGTAAAGCAGATGGTGATTGAGCCGTGAAATGCAGCAACTTTCGCTTTCATAGCCCAAGCCGCATCTTCCACAGGGTCCCCGGAATCCCTGACAATCGTCCAACTGTTTATCTGGTCCGTGACATCATCGAAGCCCTTGAAAACCTTGCAGGTTACCGTGAGTGTTTCTCCGTATGCAAGGAAGTTGTCTCCCTGCGTGTCGAACTCCAATCGTAGCGGAAGCAGCTCAAACTGATGAATCGTTCCGGACATATAGATATTGTTCAGATAGGCCGAGTACCCGGTCATCTGCAATCCGTGAACGGAAAGATTGGACAAATCACCGAACTGTGCGGCAATCATCGTGGGGCTTATCTCCCAATCATTGACTCCGCAGAGGAATCGTTCATAGGTGCGTGTAGAGTATCGGCTTGTCTGCCTTGTAGTGTCGGTGAAGTTGCCATAGCCTACAAACGTCATTGCCGCGCAAGGATGCTTCCTCTCCGGCCAACGTGTGCTCTGGGGCCTCAACTGATAACGGAAGGTCTTGCTGCGTGCATCAAGAATCTCCGTCACGCGGAAATATGAAGTGAAGAAACCTTTGAACCGGAAGTTTCCCCGGCTATCGTCAGTGTCTGCGGTGGAGTTGTTAAGCAAGGACAGCCCATCGTGGAAGATACCCTGGCAGATGTCGTTGACTGCAACCGCACCGGATTCACCGTCTTCAAGATGAAGGGTGATTGTGCCTGTCATCAACTCGTTGCCTTCATCGTCATAGTCCACGACAACGCTCTCAATAAGGCCGCTTCCGGGAGCAGTCCACTTGTTGCCTACCTCAACGGACGTTCGGTTATATCGCAATTCCGGCACCTCAAGGAACCTGCGGAGAGTGAGGCTTTCAAGTTCCGCGTCTCCATACTGTCCGAGTTTCCACCCGATACCGTCATTGATTCCGGAAGCGAAGTCCGGGGACTGCATTATGGCTGCAATCACCTTTGCGAACCGTACCACATCGGTAGTGCGCACAGGTTGGTCCATATAATCGTCCCACTTGTGGCCGTACCACAATTCAGTATCAGTAGCAGCACCTGCTATGATCTGAGGTGCACGGATAACGCCTGCAACAATGAGGTTGTGCAGAACGGTGAGGTCTCCTTCAATGGTCTGGTTTGTGATGGCCGGACTTGTAGGGTCTGCATTTGTTCCCCATTCGCGGCCCCATTTGTTCCAGACTTTTATTTCTCCGGCAATATGAACATAGTCACCTTCATACCCTCCCTCCGGATAGAATACCCAAACGTCAGAAAGAGTGTCGAATGCTCCGAGGTAATTGATTCGTGTATGTGTTGCAGGAGTGGATGCGAGATAGGATATTGTGATAGTCCTGTCTTCGCTGACAATCCAATTGTGCACAACATTGCTCCACGTGTACACTTGCCCGGCCACCGCGATATATTCTCCCTCGTTGCCACCTTCCGGGAAGAAGGCCCATACATCCTGTATGGAAGCGAATGAGCCGAGGTAGTCGGTATCTACGGCATTCGGTGCAGGCGGTATGTCTTCATCGTCCTCTTCATCCGCATCAATATCCGCTTCCCTTACATTGGTTGTAAGAAGCGGAGAGGGTGTTTGTCCGTCAGAAAGGGTTGTCTGCTCCCATTGTCTCGTGTAGCGGTTCCAACCGTAATATGTATCTCCGACAAGCGCATAGTCTCCCTCAATTCCGCCTTCCGGGTGTTCAGCCCACAAAGCGGAAAGGGAAACATATTCGCCTATGAAGTTTACATTGGTCATTGCATCAACGAATTGCTTACGTTAAGCAAGGCATTTGCCTTATCGGGTTCAGTAATCAACGCCACGAGGTATGCCGCGTAATAGACAACGGCAGGTTTCAGTTTCTCACAAATGGAATAGTACGGCTCTCCGGTGCTTGGGGTGACAAGGGCAGGAACAGGAATGTAGCTCGCCATTGCCACCGAAGCGTCTGAATCTGACGCACAGGAATAGAACTCCAGATTCAAGCCTGTGCTGCGGTTCACCAGAGCACAAACAGGACGTTGCGGATTGCCGCGCACTCCACCGAAACGGCTGCGCTGGACGGCATAAAGAGGGTCAGTTTCAAGGATAGGCACAAAGACAGGGTGGTCCCAATCACTCATCTTGAAGCAGACAAGTCTCAGAAAGTCTTCCGGCAGGAGCACGCTGCCAGGGCCGTAACCCTGCTGACTCTCCCACGTTATGATCTGCGCACTTGCAGGGAAGACAGTACCGCCATCAAGCAGATGATACGGAGCGTTCAGTTCCACGTTACGAATCGCATCAGCAATCTTGCTCTCTACAAGTTCATCGAGGGAGAGAGTATCGACATCACCTGTATTGAACAATTGTGTACTGACGTTGTTCTGGTCAAGTGCAATCTTGATTGCCGATTTAAGGCTGCTGACTGTGAAATTCATAACCTGTACTGTTAAATGCCTGAGAATACAACTCCGTTCTCACGTGCAGCATTGATGATTGAAGTCTTGCTTTTGAGTTTGGTGCGGCTCAGACCGAACTTGTCGCACAGGTAATCCTTGGCCGAGTTGAGGTCGGTGACGGTTATTGTTATGAGGGTGTCTCCCTTGTCTGCACCATTTGCAGGGTTCTGACCTTCCTCTCCGGAAACGGCAGGAGAAGGAGCATTGGCAGGCTGAGCGGCCACAGTCTCGTTGAACTCATTGTCAACCTTGTAGAGTTTCCCGAACTTGGGGTGTGCTTCAAGCGCATCCTGTTCGTCTTTGTTGTCGGTGTAGTACACACTACCTCCGGTGGTCTTCGGGAAGAAGTTGATATGCTTGTGTGAACCGTTGGCGAAGGTCACGCATACAGCAACGTGTGATTTTGCAATGTATTTTTTCATAATGCGTAAGGGCTTAAAAAAAGCAGGACGGGCAGAAGCCCGCCCTGCGGTGAAACCATTTATCGTTTAACCATCAGAGGATAAACTTTAGGCAGTAACGGTTACTGCACAGGTTGCAGTATGACCGTTGATAGTTGCGGTAATGTTGGCAGCACCTGCTGCAACACCTGTAACCTTACCTGTTGCATCAACAGTGGCCTTTGTTGCATCAGAAGAAACCCAAGCAACGGTTCCGCGTGCTCCGGTAGGAGTAACGGTTGCTACAAGCTGAGCGGTAGCACCTGCGGCAACTGACTTCGTGGCGTCAGAGAGGGTGATACCTGTTGCAAGAGGAGCCTGTGCAAGACGCATACGAGCGTGAGCCTTTGCATAGCGCAGGTAGAGACAAGCAACTTCCTGGATAACCACAGCATCAGTGTTGCGCACACCTGCCTTCTTGAGGTCAAGGATATTGCGGCTCCAAGAGAGGTGAGTCTTCTTAGACAGGTATTCAGGGTCAAGTGCAAATCCACAATCTGACATACCGTTGACGTCAAACAGTTCGTGATGAATTGTAAGAACCTCACCGAAGTCAGTATCCCAGGACTTGAACTTCAGATTCCAAACCTCAACAGTGTCTTTGAGACGGAACTTGTCGCTCTTAATCTTTGAGAAAGCGGAGAGCATATCGGAACCGCAAAGGAGAATCTTGCGCTTGTTGCCGATGCCTGTTCCCACGAAGAGGTCTTTGGTGATGTCAACGAGGTTGTCATCAGAAATTTCAGCGCAGTTCTTTGTGGTGTTCCACTCACCGACTTCAATGTCCTTTCCGGCCATCCACCAGATACCGCCTGTGAACCAAGTGGTCATACCCTCTTTGGAAGGATGAAGAATCATATTCTTCTCGCCCCAAAGGAAGGTGTTCTCCTGAGAGAGACGCATATCATAGATGCCGTCTTCCTCAATGTCTGAGAAGGTCCAATTGACTTCCTTGTTGGCAATCTTGTCGAAGGTTGACTGTTCCACCTGAATCATAAAGTTCTGGCAGTACTGAATCTCCGGCATAGGGATATTGTTGAATCGTCCGGTCTGAACGTCAAGCTCACCGCAGGCCTTACCCATTCTCACGAGGGTAGCACCGGAAGGAATGGCAGGAACCAGAATGGCCTGTCCGCTTGAAAGGTTACCGTTGACGGCATAGACGGAAGGCATAGAGGTGTCAGAGTTGCGGCCACAAACGCAGAGAACGAGGTCAGGAGTGTTCTCATCGTCAGGGTCGTAAGCAATGCCCTTGTAGTTGTACTTCGCCTTAACACCGACTACACGGATAGTATCGTCAAGGGTGAACAAATTGACATCGTCCACAGGGAGAGAAACGCTTGCTCCGGATACCTGAGCTTCAACGGCCTGTGTGGTCTTGCAGCTTATAGGACGTGTGCCAACAGAATAATACTTGACCTCGAAGGAATCAGCAGACTGCGCTTTCGCGTAACGGCTGATCTGGTCAATAGGAGTAGCCATCGGACGAATCTTCGTGATTCGCTTGTCGATGTCTTTGGTGTAGAACTCGGGATCACCGTTAGCACGTCCGGCGGTCTCAGTCGCAATACCTGCGGCTCCGGCCCCCTCGCCTGCTGCGGTTTTCCCTGCATCAGGCAGATTGCTTGCATCTGCCATCATCACGCCTGTACCTGCGCCCAACACGAGCGTGCAGAAAGCCAGGCAGAGGGAAAGAATAAATCTTCCGAACTTGTTGAGTGTCCTCATTGTTGTGAAAATTTTGGTTTATAAAAAAGTTGATAGGGTAAATCAATACTTTGTGCGCTTCTCTTTACCGCGCTCCCAAATGGTCTGAGTATCGTCATCAAAGCGGTCAAGAGCACCGAGATTAGGTTTCTCGCGCTTAGGCTCCGGAGCACCGTTCTTTCCTCCAAGAGGTTCAGTGCCGTCACCCTTCTTGCTCTTGCGCAGCTTTTCGTCAATCTTTGCGTTGCGGCCACGAACTTCACCGTCCTGTCCTGCGGTCTCCACATCTGCATCGTGAGAGATAGCCTTGAAAGCCATTTCGATGCTCTCCGGAGAGAACTTGCCCATAAGACCGTCACGGACAATGCCGATGAGCAGACCGAAGGCAGCGTCCAACTTCTCGCTGTCAACTCCGTTCTTTTCAAGAGCGGAAATGTTGTCGATTGACTGCTGAAGATTCTTCTGGTACTCTTCCTCGTACTGCTTCTCCTGTGCGACACGCTCCGCATACTCCTTGTTGGCAGCGGCAATTTCCTCCTGTTTGGATTCATCGTGAAGCACATCCTCGAACTCCGGCCCGAACTGACGGATCATAGCGATAGTAGGGTCCTCTCCGTCCTTCCAGGCCTGCATAAACTTCGCCTTGCGAGGGTCACCGGTAAACATATCGGAGAATACTTTTTCACGACCCTTGTATTCTTCCAACTGCTTGTCACGCTCCGACAACTGCTTGTCGTATTCATCGTAATCATCGTTGATTTGGCCGAAGAAGTCCTCTTCATCCTCAAAGTTCTTCTCAGGGTATTTGGATTTCATACGATTGAGCGCGATGTCGCGCTTTTTCGTAACGGTTTGATTATCAGGTGCAGCCATAACAGTAAGACTTTTAGTTAACTCTATTTATCGCAAATGTAGGATAGAAACATTGCTGCCGCTTTTTATTTGTTAACCAAACATTAGCAAACTTTAATTAACTTTGAATTGCTCTTATTATCAGTAAGATGAAGAATGTAGGCTCATATTTCGAGTATGAGGACGAAAGGAACCGCGACCTGTTGAGGGCTTTCAGGGAGGTTCGTTCTCAGATGCGAAACGTGTCTCTACCGGAAGTGTATAAAAGAGTTGTGTTGATGCCCTCTTCCCGTTTCTGGGTAAGCGAAGAGAGAGCATCAATAGTAATATCGAATATCGTTCGCGGAGACAGGTTGGAGAATATGCGTCCGACAAAAAGGGAAATGTATATGGAGATATACAGGAGGGTATGTGAACTGAGAAAGGAGCGGCCCCGAGCGTCAAACTATGACTTGGTGTTTGATGTGGTCAATTCTCCTGCACCGAAGTTCTACCTTACACTGGGGTCTGCGAAAGTGATACTGCATAAAGTCCGGCACGGATGGTACGAAGAAAGGAAGCGCAAGCATCATCGTTATTGATTGTTGTTGCGGCAGTGATACTGTACTGCATACATATACCTGCTGCGGAGGTAGGATTGTACCCGGGTGCACCTTTTGTGCACAGGCTCCTATATCCGTTCTTTCACGCGAATTGGCTTCATCTTGCAGTCAACTGCTGGGCACTGCTTTCAATAGTGTTCCTCTACCAGATCAGTTTCCCGATGATGGTGTCCTCCTTCATCATTGCCGCGAGTTATCCTATCGGTCCGTTATCGTTCCTGTATAGTGGCGCAATAATGCCGACTGTCGGACTCTCCGGATTGTGTTATGCGCTGCTCGGCAGATATTCATTCTTCTTCTCGGACAACAGGAGGTCGAGACTGAAATATCACGCTTGGTTTTCCGTGTTCATAGGGATAGGATTCTTCTTTCCTCAATCAAACGCCTGGCTGCATCTTTATTGCTACCTGTGCGGATTCATACTTGCTCAACTTAATAGACCCATTGCCATATGACAGTAAGCAAGGTTGAGGACATAAGCAAGGAAGTAGCGAAGATTCTTGCGGAGAATGCCAGGCGCAATGCTGAGAAGCACGCCTATTTCAATCCTATCACAGGCGAAGGGTCCACCTTTGCAAAGGAACGTGTGAGGGTTGAGATAAAGGATTTCCCAATACCTGTGATGTACCTGCCGAAGGAGACGATGGAAGTGCCTTTCGTCAAGAAACTCGTAAAGGCCGGGACCGTTGAGAAGTTCTTTGAAAAGGATGTAGCACCGGAATATGAGAAGAAGGGCATCCACTATGATTACTGCGAGGACGAGAAGCAGAAGATAATCGAACAGTTCGTGCGCATACGAATACAGGACGATTTTCCTTTCTGGTCAGCGTTTCTTGTGTATATCAAGAATAAAGGCGGTGGCGAGGACGTGCTATTCCGGCTGAATCGTCCGCAAAGAAGACTTGTGGAACGTCTGGAGCGCAAGAGGAAAGCAGGAATGCCCATACGTCTTGTACTGCTCAAAGCCCGTCAGTGGGGTGGTTCCACCTGTATTCAGATGTATATGGCTTGGCTGCAACTCGTGCTTGAATACGGCCTCAACTCCCTCATCATTGCGCATCAGGGTATGGCTTCCGATGAAATTGAGGATATGTTCAAGAGGATGATTGAATCGTATCCTATTGAATACCTCTACGAAATGGGGCAGGCATACAAGAGCAATGAGCCGAAGTTCGTAGGGGTCGGAAAGTCCGGAAACATTCACAGGGTTCCGCAGCGCAACTGCAAGATAAAGATTGGTACCGCAGAGCGTCCTGACTCCGCACGTGCAGGTGATTACAACCTTGTGCATTGCTCCGAGGTCGGCCTGTGGAAGAAGACTGAGGGAAAGAACCCGAAACAGATTGTCCGTGCTGCAACGTCCGGTATTCCGTACAAGAAGAATACTCTGATTGCTTATGAGAGTACGGCCAACGGAACAGGAAACTTCTTCGCAACGGAGTATGACGATGCAAAGAACCTGCGTTCGCAGTTTGAAGCAATGTTCGTTGCGCACTTCGAGATAGAACTGTATGAAGTGCCTATCGAGGACATTGAGGAATTTGCCCGTAACCTGTATATCAACCGGAATAACAGTAATGCCGCATCGAACCGAGAGGAGCCGGGACGGTATCTTTATTGGCTATGGAATCAGGGTGCAACGCTCGAATCAATACATTGGTACATTCTTGAACGTGCGAAGTACACCGACCACGGAGATATGGCCGCAGAATATCCTTCTGATGATGTTGAGGCGTTTGTCCATTCCGGGAATATGGTATTCGACAAATATCAGGTTGAGGCTTTCAAGCCTGCGTGCAAGGCACCGAAGTATGTCGGAGACGTGTATGGCAAGGACATAGAGGGAGAGGACGCGCTTGTTGACCTCAAATTCAGAGAAGACCATCAGGGGCAGTTGTGGATATGGGAGCTGCCGGAGATAGACCCGACTGAGGAAGTGACGGACAGGTATGTGACAGTTGTCGATATTGGCGGTACTCACAGGAAGTCCGATTGGTCCGTGATATGCGTAATTGACCGTCTCTTCCAGATGGAAGGAGGAAAGCCCGTTGTCGTTGCTCAGTGGTACGGCCATATAGATATGGACCTTCTCGCTTGGAAGGCTGCACAGATAGCAGCGTTCTATGATGATTCCCTTCTGGTGATTGAATCCAATACGCTTGAAACGCACGACAAGAACCGGAAGGTGGACGGTGACCAATCACAATATATCCTCAACCTCGTGAAAGAGGTATATCCGAACCTGTACGCACGCAAGCAGTCAGACGATGAAATTCAGCAGCACGCACCGAAGAAGTACGGATTCCATACGAACATAGCGACAAAGCCGAAGATTGTATCCAACCTCAAGAAGGTGATCCGAGAGGGCTTGTATGTTGAGAGGGACGAAAGGACATTGAACGAGTATCTGACCTATGAGCAGAGACAGGATAACTCCTATGGTGCAATCGTTGGTATGCACGATGACCTCCTGATGTCACGCGGTATCGGACTTCTCCTTTGCTTCAATGAATTGGATATTCCCCAGGTGGTGGCAAGGGACGTATCAGTACATCTGGACAAAAAGCAATCAGTATCAGCAGCAGGAATTGTTTAATCAATACTATTATGAACAAATTACAATCATTCAAAGCCTTTTTGACTTACCGTAAAGCGGTAAGATTGGCAAACAAGAAACACAGCGAGGACGGACACCGTTATTACGTCCTGCCAAACATCGACACGAAAATTTTCCTTATCGTGACTGACCGGAAGAATTTCAGAAGGATTCGCGCCAAAGGATACATCGACCAGAATATGAAAATGGAAGACGTGTTCAATGCCTGCTTCTATTACACTTCACAGGCTGACGGAAGCGGACGGAACATCACCCAGGACGAACTGAAGGTGAAACAGGTCAAGTATCAGCTCTGGTACGATGACAGGCTGAAAAAGATTCCTGCCGAGAGAAAGGCTCGCAGGAAAGAGTTAAAGGAAGCAAAGCGCAAGGCGAAGGAGCGCAGGAAAGAATATGAGCGAAAACAATCATCCTTACGGAAACATTGAGGGTATCGTCACCCTCACTCACGACAGGCTTGTGGTGCGCCACCATACGCCTGTGCCATTGCAGAATGAAAGCACTCCGCGCGGAGTGGATGCGGAGTGCGGAGCAGAAAAGAAAGAAGGGGACCGATAAAGTCCCCTTTCTTTTTAAGCGGCCATCTGCCGATTTCCCATAAGCAAGTTGTATGCTTTGTTGACGTTTTCCATATTGGCCCCCTGCTGAACCTGTTGTTTGAGTTCTGGTGACAGGGCTTCCGGAATTTCGCCCTGCTGCAACTGTTCCTGCTGGCTCTTGATGCTTTGCAGAAGGTTGTCTGAGAACGGGAAGTCTCCGTGTTCAAGCAACTGTTCGAGACTGATCTGACCGGACTGCCAGATAGTCATAAGGAACTCGTTGGCCATCTGCCTGTATGCAGGTGTTGACGTGCTCTCCACTATTGACAGGTCGAACTCAACGTCACGAATCTTCTTCGGGTCGTACTCAATCTGCGCACCTGCCTTGCCTGCTATGTTGAATACGCGCTTGGTATCGTAGAACTGCTGCATATTCTTCACGTCCTTATATGCTCCGTCTATCACGAATGAACTGAACGTGTCAAGCAGGTCAAGAAGAGAGGTTGTTGCGTTCTGCGTTTCCTGAGCATACTTGCTTCCAGACGTGCCTGCATATCCCGGCTTGCCCTGCAAGGCTCCGTTGACTCCGGAAATATCCTCAAAGAACTTCAACTGAAGGTTGAGAAGTTCCGTGATTCCTATGTTGGTGGAGTTGTTCGCTATCTGCTGCGGCAGCACTCCGTTCGGAAGATTCTTTGTCTTGATTGCTATCACGCCATTGAACCTGTGCCATTCGTCAGCAATATCTTCGATGGACATTCCTTTCGGCAGACATTCTTCCGGGAACAGGAGCACACCCTTTGCACTTGCACGCATTATCCAATCGTACATAGTGATAAGGCGGTTGGTGTATCTCTGCTGATCCAAGAAGTCAGCTGCAAAGCCGTGAATCTCTCCGTCTATGAAAGGATAGGCCTTGAATACGTAGGGGTGAGACTTGTGCTCATAGGGTGTTTCTCCTTCATCGAGAATGTCACCGAATGGAGTGAGGTAGTAGTAATACCAATAGTCATCAATGAACCATTCTGCGGTGATGAACGGTATCCTGTCTTCCGGCAGGCCCTGCTTCTTGCCAAGTTCACGCCTTTCGGCATTGACCTGTGTAACCTCAGAATCGTAATCTTCAATCTCTATCTTATACACGTCTCCGTTCTGATAGTCACGGCAACGGAAACGAGGCTTGCTCTCCTTGCGCCATACTTCAATCA
This sequence comes from Candidatus Cryptobacteroides sp., assembly GCA_045641985.1. Lineage (GTDB taxonomy): Bacteria > Bacteroidota > Bacteroidia > Bacteroidales > UBA932 > Cryptobacteroides. The sequence goes on along the minus strand of JAZUHY010000059.1, from coordinate 24,135 downwards.
CGCGGCAGCGCGACAGGTCTGAGGGAATAAGGAATTCCAGATTCTCCGGCCTGTAATAGCCGAACTCCTCGAAATAATCTCCCACATAGGTACGGCTCTTTGCGTGAGCGGTTGAGTAGATGTCGGCCAGACGTTTGTAGTCCTGGGGATTCTTTGCGAATCTCTGCGCCAGAGCATTGAAGGAGATGTCGTGAATCTCTCCGAGGAATGAGACATCGCGTCCGAGCAGGTCACGCATATATGGGTCAATGAAGAAATTGTCCGGCTGAACATAGTCGGTCCAACAGTCAAGTTTATTCTGCTTCCACCCGAACCACTTGCGGTGCACAACAAAACCGGATATGAGAAACTCTTCCATAGAACGTGGATTGATTTCATTCATCCTGTTAAGGCGCATATTGCATTGCAGGATGGTGCTCATTGTCTCGCCAAGTTTCTGTTCGTCCCTGTCGTATGTCGCGCAGGTCGGCTCCTTTGACTGACTGCGGTACACACCGAGGACGTTGCGCACCAATCTCCGCATAAGGTTGTTGGTCAGCGGCTCGTTGCCCTGTTCGCGTATATATTGCTCTTCGGTAACATACTTGCCGTCTTCATTCTTGATGATGTCTGACCACTGTTTGCCGTAAACATAGTTTTTGGTACGCTGACGGTTCCTGCGGAACCTGTCCATATTGTTCCAATACTGCTGCGCTTCAAGCACAATGTCAAAGGCCCGGCGGTTGCCGAACTGCTTTGCCGCTTCTACCGAATCCATTTGCACAGGAGCGGTTATCTTGCTGAGGTCTCTCAATCTTTCTGACATATCACTTGATTGTTAAGGTATTCCCTGATGCACAAATATAGACACCAAGGAATACCGCATTTGTTTATTTATTACTATCTTCTTCTTTGTGAAGTTCATTGACAAGTTGCTGTTTATACATCCTTATCTGCTCCACTACCGAATCTCTGTCTTGCACATTGGCCTTTTTCAACTGACTGGAAAATCCCTTCACGGCATTCACCGAACCTTCCAACTTCGCATATCGCTTGAACTCTTCGGTTTCCATAAACTGACTTATCATTTCGGCATACTCCATAGCTGAGAGGTCATCGCCTTCTTCCTGGGCCTGATTGTATTTTGAGCGAAGGTCGCGGAATTTAGTATCAACTTCTTTGTATTCATTATCCACATAGTCATACCATTCCTTGCTTAACTCATCCCCTCTGGTTCTCTTCAGTTCTTCTGCTCGTTTTGTGAACCTCTTTTCGTACGATTTGAGCCTCTTTTTCTTTGCCTCATCATCATAAGCCCACCCTGTGTATGTTGAATTGCGTCTTACCTGTTCCTCCGCATATCTCTTTGCGAGTTGCTGTATGTTCAAATCCAGGGCTTCATCCGCTTTCATATCAATCTCATCAAGATACAATTCGCGGATTTGCGTCTGCGGTGCGGAAATCATTTTAAGAATCATCATTGTGACTTCTTTTGATGTCCCCAGGTCACCGTTACAAGCATCATATATTGACAACGCAAAATCAGTCAGCGTTTGAGGATTGATGCCGAATCCGGATTGAACCAATAAGTTGATAATTTCATTGGCGGCAGCGACTTCATCATATTTGCTCATTTCATATATGTTGCTTATGTCGCTTGCCAACGGCATAAGAGAATAACTGTTTTTTTGCTCTCCCTTTATGGCATCAAAGGCAAAACTGCTTATGATATTTCCACCGCTCAAACCCTCAACACTGCCGCCAATTGCGGCCTGCAAAGCGGCATCTTTAAGGATTTTCTTCTTGTCATCATCGTCATCACCCAACAGCAGATATGGCAATTTTGCTCCGAGATTCCAGAATAACTGCAATAAGAATCCAAATATTCCAACTCGTGCTGCATTATGGAATATAGCCTTTTTTACGGTGCGCTCGGCGGCATCCTTTGCTTCCTCCACGCCAAGGCCATCATCAACCATCTGCTTTTTCACAAATTCGATTGCATTCTCCTTATATCCCGGAGTTAACATATGTTTCAAGTTCCTCACCGCATCTATCAATTGTCTCTGATACCCCATTGATGAATTGCGATAGACTGAAAGAGCGACTGATGCCCAGGTCCTATCCTGTTGCATAGGTGACACAAACGCCCCCTTACTTGACTGCTGTGTCTCGTTAAAAAGGATAGTTGCATCCTGTCTTGCTCGTTTTGAGGCAGTTTCTTCATCATAACCGTCACGGACATATCTATTATACGCTGTCTCATACATAGATTTTGCGCCAACGGCTACCGTCATCGCGTCAATGAATGCGTTTGGTGTCATACCAATACGGGATGCTTCCTTTACCACTTTGTATTGCCACAGTTTCCAATCAGCATCATTGTCCATCAATCTTGTATCACCCAACTTACGGGACTTCCATCTTTCTTCAAAAACAGGCAGATTTTCCACACACCAGTTCCAGGCCTTCCAAGGCGTTGCCAAATTTTTTACAAGAATATCCGCTCTCGCATCAGGAATAAAAGCCGGCATAGACAGCAACTGCTTGATTGCGGTATATACCCTCAAAGAGACCTTTGCGGCGGTAACGCCCTTCGCAATGTTTACAGCAGCAGTGTCTATGCTGTCATTGGATTGTGACGGCTTATATGTTCCGGCTGCAAGTTCTGCGGCTTTACGGAAATTGTCGTAAACCGCTTTGCCTGAGCCATAGATTCCGGACATATTCTGCAAACGGTTTCTGAATGTCTTATCAGACAGCAATGAGTTGATGTCCCTGTTCCATTCTGCAAAAGCCGCCCATTTCTCCATATGGTTGATATGGTCAAGAACGAGGTCAAATGCGTCAGTGTTGAGAATATCAAGTGCTATTGCATTTCTCTTGCGCTTTATTATACTTCCGGTTATCGTAGAAGGAGTGTTACCGTCAAAATCCGGGATGTTGATGTCAACCTCCCTTACCCGTGCATTGGCGAGAATCTTCAACGGTACATAGTCTTCAATGGTAGCCATCGGCGCACCGAACATCCGTTCATATACAGCATTGTATTTCTCCCTTAATGACGGATAGAAGGACTCCTGCAACCAATCAGCAAGTTCAATGAATCTCTGATCCATCTGCTCTTTGATTGCTTCCACTTTGTCTTCACCTATGCCCATCCTGCGCAATTTCATTCTTCCGTCTGCCATTTTGTCGGCCATATAGATGTAAAGCAGGTTTCCTTGCGTTACAGTATGCTCTCTCATCTTACCGCCATCCCAGAACTCAACGGTTGCAGTAGGCATCTTGCGTTCAATAGAGAACAGGTCGCTCCAACGCATTTTCTTTTTACCGAACACCTCTGCCGCTTTGTCATCAAGTATCTTTGTGGCATCACGGACACCAAGGTACTCCTTCTCTGCGGCATCAACCCAACCGCGCATAAAGTGATTCCAAAGATAGCCTTCTCCTGAAGGATTCTTGCTGCCAAACTGACGCAGCATCTGGTCAAATGTAACAAGAGGTTTTAGTAGGAATCGAGTAACAGGACTGTCTATTACAAAGTTGGTCTTTGGCCGGATATGCTCACGATGTTCTGTTCCGGATAAATCATTATACGCGAGAGAGTGGATGTAATGGTCCCGGTCTATCTTCTGCTGTGCAAATTTCTGGGCAAGGTCCATACTTCCTTCGAGGATGCTTGCGAGTTTCTTGCTCAAATTCTCATAGGACTCAATGCGCTCTATCCTGTTTTGATTTATGGACTCTCCGCAGGACTTCATAAATTCCATATAATCACGCGAGGATAAATGACCATTCTTGCGCTCTTCGTTTGCTTCGCGTAGTGATGCCTTTATTTCTGATTCCTCATCAATGCTTCCCCGGATATTATCGACATACTCTTTAGCGAGCATATAGGCAGAATAATCTTCAAAGGCCCTGTCGTAAGAATCTCCGGTAGAATTTGAAAGCCTTTGACCTGCATCAGAAAGCATATTGTCTATTGCTTCCGGGTTCATATTGACGGCCTCCTTGAATAGTGACACAACACGCTGCCCGAATGGATCAAGTTTAGCCTGGACCTCAACACCCTTCGCGTCAATCCTCGTACCTCTCGTTTTTAGCATACCTTCAAACAATCTCCTGTTGTTGCGAAGTTTGTTTTCCAGAACAATGTCTAACAGGGCATTGAATGAGTCCGACAAATCGTTCTTCCCAGAGGCATTCTTGACAGCGGCAAGTAGCCGTTTTATCTCGCCCTTACCCATATCGTTCAGTTCACTGTCCTTGAGCAGGTCAGAAGCAAGGTCGCTTATGGCACTTACAGTTTCCTTGTCATATCTCCTTTGGGCAGCAGCAGCCTTGATTGCAGACAACTTGCTTGGCAATGAGCCGATACTTTCATTTTTTACACTTTTGGCCGCATCTATATCGTTTGACAATCGCTCTTTGTCTTTGCTGATTCGCTCATCAAGACTACTCCTTTTGGAGAATGTGACACCATCTATGCCAAGTTGTGCCTTTGCTACAACATCATCTGCAACGCCGAAAGCACCATTGTCCTGCGGCCTTGCAGATTCCCTCCATAACAGGTAGCGGAAATCATTGAGAGGGAATTTAACGCCTGTTCTCTTTTCAAGGGCATCTTTCATCGTGTTCAGGAACTTCGACTGCTTGTCATCCATTGCGAATGCTTTGAAATAGTCTTTTATTCCCTTGATGAAATCCCAACCCTTGCCTTTTGCCTTTTGCGTTATCTCTTCGCGGATTATCTCATCTGCGGAACGGTACATATCAAACAGGTAGTCATTGAACTCCTGCTTTCCGATAACATCGGACAAACTTGACGCTTTGGCTCTGCGGATAAAGTTTTCGCTCTTGTCTTCAAATTTCATTGATTCTGCATCAAAGACTTTTCCGCTTTCCCTTTCGTAATCATAAGGAAGTTTGTTCCCGGTTTCCTGATTGTGCTTATCAATAATACTTCTGGCCTCAACATCACCGATGATACGGACAGGCTTTATTGCTCCGGCAATGTACCAATTCATATCCTTCGTGACGAAACTGCTTGTGCCTTTAATGTAAGCACCATCCTCCGGGATATGAGTTGCAATATCCTTTGTGCTGAGCTGCATCTTTTCTTGCTCGTATTCATCGATGCGGTCCATTGGGAACTCGACTTCAACCCATACGAACTTGTCATCACGCAGGTTCCTGTCTTTTCCTTTGCCGATCTGCGTCATCACAGGCTGACTGCCAAGATGCCATCCGGGTCTCATAGCAAATGTTGAGACAGCACCACTTCCATTGATTCCGACATTTTGATAGTTCCGTTCACCATTGGCATATTCGGATATTCTAATCCATCTTTCGCCTGTATTGACGGCCTCAACCTGCGCTTTTGAAGGCTTCCTTTCAAGACTTTCAATAACATTGCCGCCTTCGCCTATCTTGTAAAAGAGTCCGACAGGGAGGTTTTCGAGGTCGGCAATCTTTGGAGGATCAGCGTCATACCAATCTCCAAGTTCAAGTCCTTCGGCCTTGCTGTCGATGAATAAAGGGTAAAGTTTGCCGTCATCCTCCAGACGCATCAACTTATAGCCTTTTTCAGTCTTTTTTGGTGCCGGTTTGCTGCGCTTTGAGAATGAAATGACATCATCGTTTTCAATACCGTCTGCCGGTTCAAAAGTTGGATTCTTAAAATTTTCTATTATCTTTGTGACCAAATTCAGGTCAAGATATTCAACCTCAGCGAGATTGATTCGCTGTTTGTCTATCAGGTCCTGAATATTTAGGCCCTGATATTCAACCTCAGCGAGATTGATTCGCTGTTTGTCTATCAGGGTTTTTATTTTTTCCTTGTTTACATATAGCAGTTTGCCCTGGGCAATCCAATTCAACCATTCGTGATTGTCCTTTGGAAATAAGCCTCTAATATCGGATACAGTAATGCCTCTTCTATTCTGGTTGAAATGCACTCCTACGAGAAAATTCTTACCGTCGTGTTGGAGGTTTATTATTGCATTCTGCGCCTTTTCAGCATCTCCGTATGAGAATACTGCAACCGGATTTTGCAGGGCTTTTACAAGACCCTTTATTTCATCCAGTTCAAATGGATGATTCTTATTGACGGACTTATCTTTAAGATGCGAGGCAGACAACTCTATTGGTGCATTGGGGAAACCGGCGGAACGAAGCGTTGCCCCAGGTCTTCCCAGCTGATATATATGCCCCTTTTCGAGCGTCCCATCAATCTGCTGCTGAAGTTCGCTGTCAAATGCGTCACTCACTTTTTGCAGATTCCTGTTGACCTTGGCAAACACCACCTCCGGATTATTCTCATCAAATCTTTCCGACAACGGAATGATTCTCCCGTCCTTGTCAAATGTTATAGGTTCAAGCAACTTTATGTTGTTAGGCGCATTCTTGTAGGCATAAGTCCTTCCGTCATCCCAACCCCATTCTCTGACATCGTTTCCATCCCACCATAATTCGGTTACGGGCACATCCTGCTCAATAATATGATATGCTCCCTCTCCGAAGCGGTGTTCACCGTGCATTACGGCATAACTCTTACTCGGACTCACCCAATCCCCGTTACGCAGTTTGGCCTCGACAAGAGCATCTGATACCTCATTGTCCGGCTTAACCTTGTTAGGCATAGTGCGGTAAACCTTGATTGTAGGTATCTCTCCGGCTTTTGCTTTGCGCGTTTCATCGATTGCCTTTTTTATGGCACGGAAAGATTCAATACCGGACTCGTTGTTATATCCGAATAATCTTGGACCGTTAGCGGAGAAATAGTCATCGGGTTGCGAAGAAACTCCGAATGCGATTCCGTACAGGTTGCCGTCAAATCCATCTTCCTCTACGCTTTGGCGCAAAACATCCAGATTGGTGAAATCTTCACGGGAAACATCAGGGCCGGGGGAGCCGTGGCCGTCACGATGTTCGCTTCTCGGATCATAACCTGCTCTCTTTGCTGCGGCATTCACCATCCTCTGCATTGTTTCCGTATCACCATACTCAACGGCTTTCAGGTACAATTCATCTTCATTTGAGGAATCGGCTTTCTTTGAGAAGAGAACACCTTTATTGCCTGGCTCTTCCTTTATGGAATTGAATACGCCACGAACGGTGTCTGACATTGATTCAACTTCTTCCGCAATAGGATAAGGGAAACCGGCAAGAGCCTTGCTGCTTTTCGCAAATTCTTCAAAAGGCATATCCGAACCTGTGCGCTGAACGAAAAGCATATAATTGCGCTCCTTCGCCTTCTCAACCGATTCAAGGTTTATTCCTCTTGAAAGGAAATGGTTGAGGTTGCCGGATTTTCCAAGTTCTTTGTCAACCCATTCCGCAAAGAGCCTTGCTGTCACCTCCACAATCCTTCCCCAATACTCACCAACGGCGGCAGAACGCCGTGCATATTCGGTACGCCTTACTGCGTTTATAAGGTCCTTGTATGCGGCAGAGACTTCCGGACGGATGTCCTTCACCATATTTTCAGTCACCATCCCGTAAGGGACATTTCCTCTACGGGAGAAATAGTTATCAAGAGCGTGCCACCATTCGTGAGCGAGGGAACCTGCGCCCCTTGTCTTTGTAAGGTTTATGACAACCTCTGACGGCTCATAGTGAGCGAGGAATCCCCCCACACCCCTTGCACCGAAGGCAAGACCCAATTCACCGCCAAGGGACATAGAACGAGGTGACAGGCCGAGCAAATCGGCAAGGTCCAGGAACGCATCATAAGTCTCGTTGAGTGCCGCCTGCCTGTCTGCATCATTTGTCCAATTTCCAAATTGAACGCCTCTGAATCCGAATTTGTCGCTGAAATGTTCCGGAGTGACATCCTTCCCTCCACGATAATCCTTTCCTTTTCGAGGTGTTACATCGAGAGAAAAGTAAGGTGCCTTCTTGACTTCGTTCTTGTACCTGTCAAGCAGTTCCTTGTATTCATCCTCGTGGGCATAGAAATGCTCTCCTGCATCCTGATAACGGGCGAATCCTTCTGCAAGCACAATGTCCTGTCCGGTTGGATTCATCTTCGCCGGTATATAGAGCGTGTATGTGCCGGATTCGCTGTCTCTATTAACACCCCAAGGAACATTGCCTTTCTTCTTAGACTTGGAGACATCTGCTTCTCTGATGTCCGACAACATTTCATTAGCCTTATCGTTGTTGGCATCATAATCTTCGGCAATAGACAACTTCGCATCAGGAAGATTGTCAAATGACCTAATGGACATAGCCTTGCCCGTCAGAGGGTGGACAAATGTCACCTCATACTGCTCATAGCCCGTCTTGCGCTGAATAGGCGATTTTTCGGGCTTCAGTCCTTTGGCATTAAGTTCCTCTATCTTTTTGTCGGCCTCAGCCTCGGTCTTGAACTCCAATGAATGGAAATTCATCTTTCCGGTAATCCACATTACACGGAACTCACCACTGTTTTCATAGATTGGTTTATTACCGTTAATCTGGAAGGCTCTCATAGGGAACTGCACATCATTGTCCCCACGCTTGGCCTTGGCAAGTTGAACAAGCCCATTTATCGCCTCATCGAGTGATGCAGCCTTATCAACATACCTGTATGTCTCACCATTTTTGTTGCGCAACTCATAACTCTTGCCATCGTATGATACTGCAATCTGAGATAAAGGCAAATCTATTCTCTCGCCTGGCTTATACCCCAAGGCTTCAAGAGTCTGCTCTATTACCCATATTGGATTTGGCGTGAAAAGGTCTCCGGTTGCTATGCCGTTCCTTTCTGTGAATCTCGCCCGGTCAATCCTCTCCTGCAACAAGATTGCTTCATCCGGCTTCAGCATTTCCTCTATCATCTGCTTGCGCTCTTCCGATGATGAAAGAAGAAACGCTTTAAGGGTGTCAACGCCTTTTTTGACATCCTTGGCCCAATTTGTTATTTTGGATGGGATAGGTGCTTCGACACCGTTCCTTTCGGCACGCCTTGCGGCATATTTGTCATACTTGTCCGCACGGGGCTTGTCCTTATAGATAAGCGCCTCCATTATGGCTTCTGCCCATCGTGCATCATCGGGAGTTATTGCGCCCTCGTTGACAAGTTTTTCAAGGTCTGGGCGTTTGAACGCTTTGCCGAGAGGTTGTGCGACCAAACTTTCTTCGGTCACATCATCAAGACTCTTGGCCAAGGTGCGGAGAACGTTTTTTCTGGCTCCGGCAATCTCTTCACCAAAGTCCTCAATCTTCCTTACAGGTTTTCCGCTTGCTTTTCTTCTTTCAGAAGCCGTCTTACCTCGTTCAGCAGATCGAGGTCCCGATACTCCCATTTCTCCGGATCTGCCGTCCTTAACTGTTTCAACTTCTCCATTTCCTCTGGAGTTATACCAACGACCATATGAAGACTGTTCGGAGGAACGCCTTGCGTTGCTGAAAATTGGATTCTTACGCTGTTCATTGTCTATGTTTTTTACAAAGTTAATAACTTTTTCATTCTGCAAGCCAAGAGCCTTCAATACAGGCTCTACCATATCCGGCTCAACCGAATACGCTGCCTGCATTGCATAACTGATGATTTCTTTTGCCAATAGGTTATCGTTTTCTCCGTCATAAGCGGTATTCTCTTCATCCGTAATGTTGCCATCAGCATCAAAAATAACAGCAAGGGTATGCAGGGCTTTCTCCATTTCATCCTTCGTCATACTCTCCTTTACGAGAGACAATGCTTCGGGATTCTGCATCGTCATAGTATGCTGTCTTTCGTGGATATAGTTTATCCTTGCGTGTTCCTTGTCGTAGATGTTGTCGGAAACGATGAATATGTGCCCGTCAGGAAGAGAAAATCCGAACAATCCGTCCGGATTGACATTTGCTTCATTTTGGACTGTCTGAATGTATGCAGGGTTGTCAGTGACCTGTTTGAGGTCTGAAATGACATTTGCGAGTGTAGATACAACAGGTATGTGTTTCTCATCTGCGATTTCATTCACAAGATAATTCAACACCTGGGTCCTCTTATGCTCAGCCATTGCCTGCGCTTCCGACATTCCGAGGAATGTTTGCAATGCGCTAATCTGGTCCTTTGTAGGTTCTGCGAATTTGGCAGAATCAACATTATTTGTGGATTTATTTACATTTTTTGTTGATTCGGTCTCAAATCCCTCGATTTCTGGGGAATTATCCTGCAAAGGTTTCACACTCGCATACTCAGCGAAAGGCTTTGTCTTGCGGTGTGAAGAATCAATCCACTTCTTGAACTCTTCCTTGCTTACAGGAGTGATGTTGCCAAGTCCCTGCCATCCCTCTTCATAGTTGGCGAGATATGCAGCTCGTGCTTCCTCAACGGAGTTGAAGCCGTACATAACCTTGTGTTCGTCAAATTCTCCCGTCTTTGGATTGACCTGGTCAACGACAAACACGTCTCCCTGTTCCGGAGTGTCAGACAGGAACACGTCAATATGCTCTCCGTCCACACCTTCGGTACCGCGAAGATAGCCGTAGTCATTCTTCATTTCGGTCTGCCACTCCTTTCCGTTCCCGTCAACGCCCTTGCGGACGGAGCCTTTCGGGTTCTCAAGAGAGATATTGTGACCGTCAATGACGATATGGCCCATTTTGTAGTTCCCGGCTTTCTTCTGGCCTTCGGTAGGGTCGGTGTTCACTTCCGCACGGGCAGCGTCAATGGAGACATTTACTGATTCTTTGACCGGAACACCATTGTTGTGAGATTTCAGCCAATCTTGAATGGTGCCACTCTCTTCCGCACGAATAGGATTGAAGTCAACGGGAAAGCCATCTATAACCAATCGGCTTTCAGCATTGTTGAGAGCATTAAAAACGCCATCTTCTTTGTAATCCCCACTGTATTCAACAAGAATGTCAAGGTCAGAATCCGGTCGGGCTATCTTGCCCTTCCGAGACCCGATGACCTGCATATCCACTATTTGGATAGGGAGACCATCAGAAATGGCGGATTTGATATGGTCAGTGGCCAATCCAATGATTTCATCGTTGGAATAGCCTTCAAGACCCTGTATTTCAGATTTGGGCTTTACTGCTCCGGTTGCTGCTCCTTGCTCTCTTCCTGAACCTGCTTGCAACATTGCATCAGGAGATGGAGTTTTCTCAACTTGGCCGGATCCGCCTTCTCCAACTGTTGCCGGAGTTTCTGCGCTTTCTCCTGCTCGTTGGGGTGTTGCCCTGTCGGAGGTGTCAAATGTTCTTGTGTCATATCCATAATGATTAAGTATTTCAGTAAGTATGTTTTCCTTTGTTTCCGGAGCCTGTGTCTCGCTGAACATATCGCCTATACCTTCGTTGGCATAGACAGCCCTGTCGTTATACAAAGATAACACTTTTTTCAAGTCGCTTGGCCTCTTGCTGTTGAGGATGTCAGCCAATAATTGCACAGTGCCTTCCGCAACCACATCGTCACCGAACAGGTTGCGTTCTCGCATAAACCACTGAATCGACTCTCCTGTCTTTGTCCCTTCGGCCTTGGCTCTCTTAACAATGGCTATTGCGTCTGCAAGTTCCGATTTAAGATTATACCCTTTTTCAAGAGTCCCGTTAGTTATGACCTGTCCTATTGCCGAAGCAATCGCCTTGCGTATAGAAGGCTCGTTCATAACGGTTCGCAGGGCGTCTTCCTCAAGCACGGAACCGACAAGTGCCGATTCTATCATATCCATACCTGTGCCAGACAGTTTATCCCCATCACGCATTGAGTCAAGTTGCTCCTTGCTGACAAAACCATCATCCACCATTATGCGTAGAAGATTATTCACTGCATCCGCACTTCCGTAAACGGCATTAATGTCATCATAGTTCCCAATTTCGGTTGCAATCTTACCCAATGCCTCCCTTGATATGACCTTGCCGGCCTTAACCGCCTTCTCGACCTTGTTCTGGGACTTTGTGTAGTCTGCATTGAACTTTGCAAAGTTCTGCGCATTGTATTCCATTGCTTCATCCGGGACAAATACAATCCTCGGATGCGCAAACTGCGCGATTTGTTCTGGCGTAAATCCATATTTGCGCCCAAATTTATTAATATAGTCGGTGTACTTCGTGTCAGTACCTTGAATTGCTGCGATTTGGCTTGCCATTGTCCTGTCATTACCGGAAAGAACAACGCCATCAGTAGAAACGATAGGTGGCACGGGACTGAAAGCCCTTTGGTCGTAATTATTAGCCTTTGAGAGTACCGACATTTGGGCATTCTTGTCCTTTTGGTAATCCCTGTCGTTGACGGTCTTCCCGTTTTCATCGACAGGGAATCCTTCTGACATCGCAAAATTGTTTGAGGGATTATGGGATGCAGTCACAACATCAGCCTCAATAAGTATATACTTTCCCGATATGTTCTCTCCATTTGCGAGAGTGATTTCATCCGGAAGACCCTCAACCTTAGTGCCTTGTTGGAAACGCTGCTGAATGACAGGGAAGCCCTGCTCTGCTTGCAGATTTGCCTCCTGCGCTGCCGCACTCCTTTTCTCTCCGACAAATGTAGCCTCGCCCTCCTGTTGTTGATTGAATTGCGCAAGAGTCCCTTTGACTTTCTCGCCATAATCCACCAGGTCCTGCATTTCATCAAGAGCATCCGAAATCTTCGCCTGATTGGTCTTTTTGCGAAGGTCATCAATCTTTTTCTGCTGCTTCTTTATTTTGTCGGCATTCTCATTGAGAAGATTCTGCAAGTGTCTCTTGGTCTCTACCGCCTTAACAGGCTGCGCTTCATTCCACACGGCCCAAGCCTCCGGATCATCGGCTGCAAGTTTGTCCGAATCGACAACCTGTTTTGTGGTTCCGTCTTTGAGTTTCTTTGTACGCATCGGCAACTTATTACCCCGGAAGTCCAATGTTTCATCATTCTGCGCCTCTGATACGCTTTCTGCCTCTTTTGGTACGCTTTCGTCGCTTTCTGGCACACTTTCGCCCGTTTTTGGAACGGAAACAGCCTCTTTTGGTACACTTATCCTTGCCCGTATCTCATCGGCAGTTAGATTCCAAATCTTGATGTCACCGTCCGGTGTCTCAACATTTATCTGCATCCTCCCGTTTCCGTCTGGCTCGGAAAGAATCTCTCCCTCTGAACCATCATCAAAAGTAAGTTTATCTCCAAGAGAGAATGTCATCTTCCCCTTCTGAATGTTCTGGTCTGCCTGATTTTCAAGTTCTGCTCTCTTTGCCTTCTCTTGCTCCAAAAGAAAGAGTTGATACCTATTGAATCCCTCTTGTAGTTTGGCTTTAGGAGAAATCGCAGTCTGCCCATCCGGAAGAATGACATTGACTGTTCCATCCCCATTGTCCACTATGCCTTGTTCGTTGGCTGCTATTTGAAGTTGAACAGGTTCCCCACCTTCTTCTGGGAGTATGATATATTGTAAGCCATTCTCAAAGGAGAGTTCACCATCAATCTTTGATGCTGCATTGCCTGCAACCATATTGCGTATGATTTCAGAAGCACTTGCCTTTTCGACATCGACAGGAATAGCATCATCAATGCTGACTATTGTGTGAACATCGACCATTGATTTCTCTCCGGTCATCGCATCCTTGATAATGACGCTTTTATCGGAAGAAGAATAGTCAATAGAACCATCAGCGTCTTTAACAATACGGCCACCGGTGACATATACTTTTGTATCAGTGTTGGTCATTCCGCTTTGAATCTCACCCTGCTCATTGGCGTTGGCATCAATCTCATCGTGAGCCAATTTAATTTGAGCATCAATATTGTCTCTTGCGGCATCAAGCATCCCGTTGTATGCCGATTCCGCCTCAATGAAATTGTCGGCAATAGTCCGGTCCTCTCCCTCCAAAGCGTCTGCCTCTTCCTTGCTTATAAAGTCTTTGCCGAATGCTTTTCTTACAGCCTCTCTCGCTGATTCAAAGTTCAGTTTGACCTGTATGGGAGTCCTTGGTATGTAACTTGTCGGTTTGCCTCCGTCCGGAGTCGCGGCAGGTCCTTCCGTCAGCATCTTATATCCCTGCTCGTAAGCGGAATCTGCATTCCATTGTGAACGCGCGGACTCAAATTCTGCAAAAGGGATTTCCGTTGAGGCAACGACATTCTTTGCAGGCATTTCGACAACATTGTCATTGATTGCGACCTTGATGTTTCCTGTTGTCGGTTCCACATCACCAATCTGCTCAACGACCGAAACACCTTTCCCGTCAGTGAGGACAACAAGCCGTACCCCACCATTCCTTGACACATACGGAGCGCGGACGCTGCGCATTCTTATCGCTTTCCCGGCCTGTGTTTCAGCACCGAGGAATGCACCCATTATCGCACCATTCTTGAAACCCGTAGAGGCACTTTCAAGATATTGCCCTAAAGTAGGGTAGTCTTCCGGATTCTGATATATTACAGGCACGGCAGTTTGCAGGGCATCTCCTATTGCTCTTGTGCCTCCAGATGTGGCAGCATCAATGACAATCTGCTTCGCTGCATTGGTGACAAATTCCCTTGTTGTGGGAATTTTGTTGCGCTGATAAGTCTGCCATAAAGCCTTAGCCAATTCCCCTTCTACCGCCTCAGATTGACCGTTTTTCAATGCGGACATAATATTGCCCTCAAATGACAATGCGGCTTGCTTTGACAGACGATTGGTGAACTTACCAAGAGAAAACTTCATCACAAGTGCTTCAATTGCTCCTGTGGCTAACATCGTCTGCTTGACCTGTTCATCATTCGCACCAGCCTCTCTTGCCCGCATTCCGGCTTCACCCATTGAACCTCCAACCAATCCTATGGTAGCACCTTTTGAAATGGCGGCACCAACTTCAGGCGCACCTGCAACGGAGACTCCTAAAGCAAGTGCATAAGGTCCGAGGCTTGCTGTAAGCGCTCCGGCCTTGCCTAAAAAACCTTCTGGCTGTTCAAAACCTGATATCGCCTCAACCGCTTCTTCTTGTCGGCGCTCACCAAGATTCTTTTCAGGTTTGGAAAGATGCAATCCGATTTCCGCTCCTGTCAGATCTCCCTTTGCGGAAATTATATTATCAAGAATCTTTTCTATGTCACGAGAACCATCAAGCAGGGATTTGTTTATCTGCATATTCCGGACTATCTCAATAGGAGAAACTTCTGATGGTCCCGGAATATATTTCATCAGACGCTTCTTATATTCCTTTTTGAGTTTATTCTTCGATGCGGTGTCTTTGAATGGAATTGAAGCGATTTTCTGCGCAAACTCATTTAAAAGCGCAGCAGATTCGCTGCCTTCTTTGTTGAACTCGCCAAAAGTATGTATTGTTCTTCCAAAGTCTTTTTGTGTTTCAATGCCAATCAAAGATGCAATATCGTTGTATGCTTCTCCAATTCCATAATTCATTCCATACCTTGTTCCCTTCAAAGATTGGTATGCCATTTTCCAGAAACTTCTCCCTGGGTTGGCAGGTGCAGTTTCCTTGGGTGCTTCATTAACAGGAGATGTTTGTTCTTTCGGTGTTGCATCTCTCTTCGGCTCATAACCGGGTATAGCATAAGGAACCTTCACATCTGGCTGTTCTGGAAATTGAACGCCATATTTTTCCTGCATATCTTTCTGTATCGCCTCCATTGAAAAGCCTATCGGCTCATATGATGGGAGCGAAGTGGAGCGGACAGCCTCGACCGGATTAGCAGGTTCCTGAGTCGGCTGAGCCTCATCCTTTATATTCTCATCATATAAGACTGCCTTATTGAATGCTTTTAAGAAGCCGTCCCGTTCGCTGACCGGTATATCGTAAATTCCAGATTCGTCTTTGTATGCTTGAGTGGCATCAGGATTATCTTTTTCAAAATCTGCAACCACATCATCAGGAATGTTATATACTTTCCCGTTGAGTTTATACTTGTTGTTATTTGATGTTGGCATAATGATGATTGTTATTTGCGCTTATATTTTGAATAATCCGCATTGTTGTTTTCCTCGTACTGCGAATAATCGCGTTTATTAGACCTCTCTTCTGCTTCTGCCGCTATTTCGGCAATATCCCGGTTTACTGTTCTTTTGACAGGCATACCATATTGCCCAGGTGCATCAATCTCTCGCGTGATAGGAATATCATATTTACGAGCGGCAGCCATAACTGCTTTCTCATACTCGGTAACACTGCTGTAATTTTTGCCAAGGAAAGGATATTTTGTTTTTTCACTCCCCGATGCTGCACGGGAATTGTAATATTTAGCGTGTGCTTTCTCCGTTTCAATCTTGGCAGCATTGAGGGCTGCATCATTGCCTTGTTTGACTGCATTAACTGCATCAGTTTTTTCATCACTTTCTTTCTTGTAGTCAAAGGTCTCTTTCCATTGATTGTCAGAAACCCTGTCGCGCTCTTCACGATACTTCTGCGCCAGTTGCTGTGCTTGTGTTTGAGAGAAGAGAGTATAAGCATTTTGCCTTGCTCTTGCCCTCTTTTCAGCATCATCAAGCCAATTCTTGCGTAATTCATCAAGATTCCCCTTAACTTTGCTTGAAACGGTAGTTTTCGGATCATACATATTGGGAGCTCCCTGCGAGGCGAAGTACAGGTTGGCAAGAGACGATATGCCGTCACCTATTGCAGCAAGCATCTTATCTCTTTTTTCGCGCCTAATATCATCAATGTGTCTTTCCTCTGGAGCAAGATAATCGTTTAATTCCTGAAGAGTGTACGAATCCTTGACAGGCAGTTCTTTTTTCTCCGGTGTACTATCTCCTACCTCCCCCTTGACTTTAAGAATTTCTCCAATTTCCTTGGCTTCCTTCTTTATCTGTCCTTTGAACTGTTGCCACGCTGTTGGCTTTTTCGGCTCCACCTTGGGAACGACAATCTCTTGTTTATTCTGCACCTCTGCCTGTCCTTTGAGTTTCGATGAATCGATTTTCGGGAGAGCTGCCTGTTGCTCATCATTGGACTGAGACTGCACACTGCCGGGAGTTTGCGTTGAAACATTGGAGGTGTCAACGGCAGGTGGAGGTGTGACAGTAACAGGCTTCTCCGGTTGTTGCTGAGCGAGTACCGGAGCCTGTTCATCTTTGAGAATATCTTGAATTGCTGACATAGGCTTTGAATTAGAATGGCAATGAGCCTGCGATGTTCCCTGCTGCACTTGCAACGCCCTGCACGGCCTGTGCGGTGTTCTGAGCTTTCTTCATCGTCATATCGTTTATTTGATTGTTCAGATTGCGCTCATTGTCCTGGAATGTCTGCTCGATGGTATCCTTGCGTGCATCGGCCTGCGCATTGATCTGAGACATCGTATCAGTGAGAGCCTGATTGTTGGCCGCTTTTGCTGCGGCAACACTCTCTTCGGTACCGCCCATCACGGCAGCTGCACCTGCGGCCTGCTTGTTGCGGTTCTTTATGGATTCCTCCGTCATAGTGAGAAGACGCTGCGCATCTGCCCTCTGAGTGGAATCCTCATTGTACCTGCGGTCATACCAATCCTGATTATCCTTCTTCTGCTGCTCCAGATTGGCCTGCACCTCTTTCATTGCCTTGGCATTCTTGATGCCACCGAAAATGGACGCGCCAATGTTCATTGCGCCCCCTATGATACCACCTATGAGTCCCATATCGTGAAGATTAACGTTAATACTTAAATTTCGCAGGCTAATTTAACGGCTTATATTTGCGTGTTCTTTTTAAGTGTTAACCGATATGAAAGGAAAGAAAACAGGTGGCCGTCCGAAAGGAGCCGCCAATAAGGTAACAAGACCTGTCAAGGAAGTAATCAGCAATCTTCTCACTGATTACTCAAACTCCGGACTTATGGAGAGTGACTTCGCAGACCTGGAGCCAAAGGACCGTATGATGATGGCCGAGAAACTTATTCAGTACATTATGCCGAAGATGCAGAGTGTCGCAATGAGTGGAGACAACGAGAAGCCTGTCACCATTGAAGCAAGGCTCGCTGAGCTCGCAAAGAGACCGGAGAAATAATGATTTTATTTTCGCTGATTCTGTACGAAAACAGGCATTTTCAGCCGTTATTCAGAACTTAAAATCAAAAACGCCATTCTACGTGTGTAGAAAATGGATTTTAATTCGGAGATAAATTTTATCAAGCGAATAATGTAAACATTATCCATTAAAATGTATGCACGATGTAAACATTATCGTCAATAATGTCAACATTATCGTTGATAATGCATACATTTTGGAACAAAGTAAAGTAAAGAAAGTAAAGTAAAGAGTTATTATTATTCTTCTACGCGCATACGCGCGCGAGAAGAGAAAAACAATAACAACAATTTTTTTTATTTTTTTTGAGAAGATAATGGGGACTTGCCGTCCCCAAACCCCTGCTTTAAAAAATTAACCCCCAGCCCCCAATAAAAAAGTCATTTGATGTCGAGGACCGGAATGAGATTCACGGCTTCCTGCCGTTTCTTGTCAATGACCTTGGCATAGACCTGTGTTGTTGCAACGTTCTGGTGGCCCATCAGCTTTGAAACGGTGTATATGTCCGCACCGTAGGTCAGCAGGAGAGTGGCGTAAGTATGCCGCGAACAGTGAAACGTGATGTGCTTGTCGATTTTCGCTTTCTTGATCCAACGTCTGATGTTGGCGTTCACCTCGTTTCTGGAAGGAAGGTGAAAGATGAATCCGGAGGGGATTTCGTCAGGCAGGAAAGAAGCCGCGTTGGAAGAGAGCGGCACAAACACCATTCTTTGCGTTTTTTGCTGCCGCATTTCGACTTCAAGGCCCTCGGTGGTACTCCGTATCATCTGACCTGTCAAAGCCTCTATATCGGACAATCTGAGGCCTGTAAAGCAGGAGAAAAGAAATGCTCTCTTGACCTGCTCGTTTCCGCACCTGGTAGCGGAGAGTTTTTGAACTTCCTCCAACGTGAGAAATTCTCTCTCGCTTTCCGGCCTTGTCGGTCTCTCGGACAGTTCGAGGTCCCAGATAGGATTGCGCTCAATGTAGCGTTTGCGCACGGCATTGTTGAACAAAGTCGATAGAGTCTGCGAATAGGTGTTGATTGTCCCCATTGACAGTCCGGTCTTCGTGCGCGGTCTTCCGGTTTTCTTTTCAGTCTTCTTCTCCTTCAGGTTGGTATGCTCCGTTTGCAGGTACCGGAAGAAGGCAAGGAGATAATCGCGGTCCACGTTGCGCAGCGCGACCCTCTTGTTGTATATCCTGAGCCAGGAGAGCATCTTGCCGATGGTCTTTGCATACTCCACCTTGCCGGACTCGAAATATGCGGACTGCTCGGCTTGCAGGAAGTCAACAAGGCACATATCCTTCGGACGCTTCTTGAAACCTCCCATACCGTTTTGCAGCTCGACAATCTTCTTTGCCTTCATTGCGCCTGCGGTCTTGCGCGTCTCAATGTTTTGGAGCCTGTCAATCTTCGTCCTCTCCGGGACGATATACATTTTCAGATACTGTTTGTACCTCACGCCATCAATGGAATAATCCAGATACAATGAGGTTCCACCATTCCTCAAAGGCTTTTCACGCAGCGTGACGAGTTCTTTTTCTTTCATTTTCGAGGTACGAATAAGGGACAAAATTACAAGAATAAATGGGAAATATATGTGGAAAAGGTGGGTAATTTATATGTTCTTTTTGTCCCTTGCGTTATTTTATGTTGTTGTGTATCAACCTATTATAGCCAAAATAATATGGTTGACCTTTGAACATTATTTTCTCTTTTTATGGTTATACTTCATTATATTGTGGCGAGCACTTCCTTCAAGAAATCATATACCTTCTGCACTGAAGGAATGTAGCATCTTTCATCGGGGGAGTGGGGGCTCATCAGAGTGGGCCCCATCGAGACCATATCCCAGTCGGGATAAATGCCTCCGAGGATGCCGCACTCGAGTCCGGCGTGGATTGCCATAACCTCGGGCTCCTTGCCGAACATCGAGGAATACACTTTTTTCATAATGGCGAGAATCTCCGAATCGGGATTGGGTGCCCATCCGCTGTAGCCGCCCGCGAAAGATGACTCCATTCCCGCCAGCTCGAACACTGATGTGAACTTGTCGGCAAGAGCAGCCTTCGCTGTATCGACGGAACTCCTCATAAGAGTGTGAACAGAGAATACGCCCTTGTATATCTTGACCATTGCAAGGTTGTTGGAGGTCTCGACAAGTCCGGGAACGCTGGCGCTCATACGCTCCACACCGTCGGGACAGGCGAGAATGGCTTCGACGAAACGCAGTGCGGACTTCTCTTCTACATAGAGGCATTCGTCGTGGTCGCATACCGTACCCTTCGGACACTTGTAGGGCTCGAATACAACCTTGAGGTCGGGGTCGGTCTGGGTATATTCCGCCTTGATGGCAGAGGCGACGCGGCTGACCACAGCCTCCGCCTTCTTCGTGTCCTTCACATAGACGGTGCAGAAGCACTCGCGGGGGATAGCGTTGCGAAGGGTGCCTCCTTCCATATCCAGAAGTTTGGCGTCCGTTTCTTTCAAGAGGGCATACAGGAGCCTGGCCGCCACCTTGTTGGCGTTGGCACGGCAGAGAATTATATCCATTCCGGAATGGCCGCCCTGGCATCCCAGCACGTTGAGAGCCCAACATTCGTATCCGGCAGGCTCTTCCTTGCGCTCATAACTTGCCTTGGCTGTGGCATCCAGTCCTCCGGCGCAGCCCACGTAGAGTTCGCCCTCGGTCTCGGAATCCAGGTTGATCAGAATCTTTCCCTTGAGAACGCCGGGCTCCAGCGCCTTGGCTCCCGTCATTCCGGTCTCCTCATCATAGGTGATGAGAATCTCGACGGGACCGTGCTTTGCTTCCGGGTCCTCAACAATGGCCATCGCCAGTGCGAGTCCCATTCCGTTGTCGGCGCCGAGGGTGGTGCCGCAGGCTTTTACCCAATCGCCGTCTATTCTTGTCCCGATGGGATCCTTCTCGAAATCGTGTTTCACGTCGGAGTTCTTCTGGGGGACCATATCCATATGTCCCTGAAGAATCACCGGCTTTCTGTTTTCGTAACCCGGAGTCGCGGGCACGCGCATAATCACGTTGCCCGTCTTGTCGGTGAAGGTTTCCAGACCGTGCTCTTTTCCCCATTGGAGAAGGTATTCACGGATTATTTCCTCGTGCTTCGAGGGGCGTGGGCATCTGGTGATATTGTAGAAGTTGTTCCAGACGAGTGAGGGTTTCAGATCTTTGATAGTCATAATGTTATTTCTTGAAAAGATTGGTTACGTTGAAATTGTAGGTGATGCCTATGTTGAAATAGTTCTTCGTGCCCTGACTGTAGCCGCCGCCCGCGTGGATGCGGAGGTCATCACTCTTGAGAGGGTAGAACTCGCAGATGAGTCCGGCAAACCAGTGCCTGGGGGAGAACCCCAGAAGAAGGTCTTCCTCCATATCCGAATCAAACCACTCGTAGCCGGCTTTGCATTTCAGTCCCAGATGGTCGAGGCATCTCCAGTCACCTTTGAAGGCCAGGTGATTGCTGACGGAGACGGGTTTGTTGGGGCAGAGGATGTAGTCCAGAGCAAGACTCAGATTGTCCGTGACGGTGAAGAGGTTGCCCAGGGTCAGAATCCAGAATTTACTGTTGGAGGCAACGTCGATTTCGTATTCTTCAAGGTCGTACCCTATCATATTTGCCGTGAAGTGAGGCTGATAGATGCCGTATTCGCCGCTGATGCCGAAAGAAAAGGCTCCATTTTTCAGGAAGGGCTTCTCGTTGAAGGGCGACGAGCAGTACTGGGCTTCGAAGGTGGTGTTGATGTCGCTGAATTCGTATGCTATCTTTCCGCCCCACTGGTATATCTGGAAGTTATTCCAGAATTCGCTGCAGAGGAATGCGTAATTGTCCACGTCATTGGGTATCTCCTCGTTGCTGCCAGTGAGCAGAATGTCTTTTCCTACTGTGATGGACAGGCCTCCGAAAGTGAAGGTGAAGTTGGCCAAGTCGCACCAGTTGACATCCCAGGAACGCCAGGTGTTCTGGTACAGCGCTTTGGTGTCCTTGCTTACCCAATGATTTGAGAAAGAATAGGATACATGTTCGCCTATGTCACCGTCAAGGAAGGTGTAGAGATTATAGTCCAGAGGGTAGTCAACCCTGCCGGCTATGGAAAAATCGACGGCGGAGACGGAAACCGTAGTAAGAAGCGACAGTAAAGTTGCGGTGAAAAGTATTTTCATCGTTTATTGAGTGAACGGATTACTTGAAAATTGGATAGGCGCTCATTGTGCCGAGCTGGTAAACAGGAACGCGTACCTGCAGCAGGCTGTTCACTCCGTCGGAAAGCGATGCCTTGCAGATGGCCGGGATGCGGTAGAAAATCTCATATTTGGGCCTGGAACCGCCTTTTCCTGTTCCTGTCTGTGCGAAAGGCTCGACGTTCAACTGAAGGTAAAAAGGCTTTCCTGACATATTGTCTGCGTTCACCAGTCCGTCAGTTTCGGAAATCCTGAATGCCACGTATATCTGCTTCTCCTTGGATGCATCCGGAATTACCTCGAACACAGCTGTCTGCGTGTGGTATTCCGAATATCCCAGAAACAGGGTGGTGTAGTCCGCCTCAAGCTTGTTGAGTTCTTCCATAGTGGCTTTCATCGCCTCGCCGCTGTAGGTGGCATCCGTATCGCCCACCAGAATCTTGTACCGGTTGTCCCGGATCTTGAAAATCATATCCGCCACTTCCTGAGCCTTGCGCTCCAGGGATTTCTCTACCACGACGTTCTGGCGCACGACGCCCTTCGCTCCCTGCAGCATGTTGGATTCGGATGCCAGATTGGAGGGAATGCCTTTGGCTGCGAACGAACCTTTCTCGTCAACAGGGAAACGCCACACGGCGCCGTTCTCCGAATAAGCTCCGTCCTGCCCGGAAATCAGGCCCTGCGACGTAATCTGGAGATAGGTCTGGAGAGCGCTTGAGGGCAGTGCTGATGAGAATCTTGCACTCTGGTCCGCCTCTACTGCGCTGGTGAGCTTGATTTCGGTGATTTCGAACGATGTCTCGTCTTTGGTGCGGGGGGAAACGCCCAGATACTTCTGTGCGAACTTGGCATAAGGCCCTGCGTGGAACAATTCCTGACGTGCCGTAACTTCAAAGAGAAGGTCTGTCTTGGGAAGGGAATATGTGACATATCCGTCCTGTGCGTACATTGACAGGCAGAGACCAAGCAGTACCGCTGTTCCAAAAATCTTTTTCATTTCCTTTATTGTTAATACATTCTTACAAATATACCAATTTTTCGATTTTTTATGAAGGGGTGGATTCGATTTTTTGGTAGGGGGCTGCAGGCAAAAAAGAAGGACCATGTCCGGCTCCCGCTCTGACGCTTTGCGGCACAAAAAAGATGACCTCAAAGTCTTTTGACTTGAGGCCACCTCGTAATATTCAATCGACGCTGAATTATTCAGCGGCAACTGTAATCTTGACAGTGGCAAAAACGCCCTTGTAGCATTTTACCTTGCCCTCGAACTCGCCGGTTTCCTTGATTTCGGGAACGGTGACGTTCTTCTTCTCGACCTCGATGCCCTTTGCCGCTAGAGCCTCCGCAACCTGGGCTGCGGTGATGGCTCCGTAGAGTTTGCCGCTTTCACCGACCTTGGCGGTGAGTTCCACGGCCACTGCGGAAATCTTGGCTGCAACGGCTTCGGCATCTGCAACGAGCTTGGCCTCTTTGTGTGCCCTCTGACGGAGTGTCTCCTCGTGCTGCTTGAGAGCGGATGCGGTGGCAACGGTGGCCATTCCCTGAGGAACAAGATAATTGAGAGCGTAACCTGTCTTGACTTCTACCACATCACCGGCCTCGCCGAGATTGGCAACTTCTTTCTTAAGGATGATCTTCATAACGCTTCAATTATTTGAGGAGGTCAGTAACATACGGAAGGAGAGCGAGTGAGCGTGCGCGCTTCACTGCCTGGGCGACTTTACGCTGGAACTTGAGGGAAGTACCGGTGATGCGGCGAGGGAGAATCTTACCCTGCTCGTTGAGGAACTTCTTGAGGAACTCAGCGTCCTTGTAGTAGACATACTTGATACCTGCCTTCTTGAAACGGCAGTATTTCTTCTTGCGAACCTCTACGGTAGGAGGGTTCAGATAACGGATCTCGTTGTTTTCTGCGTTTGCCATGGTTTATTCCTCCACTTTTTCTGCTGGTACAACAACTGGCTCTGCCTTTGGCTCTTCTGCCTTGGCGGCCTTCTTCTCGCGGCGGTGCTCAGCGTATGCTACTGCGTGCTTGTCGAGAGCGACGGTGAGGTAGCGGAGAATGCGCTCG
>JAZUHY010000058.1:0-9580 GCA_045641985.1 Candidatus Cryptobacteroides sp. | reverse complement strand
TTTACCGGACAAAACTCACTCAGATATGAAATGTTTTCAATTCTGTTTCTAATAATTGTCGTATCTTCGTGTCAGAAAAAATCGGCAAAGCCGCCCGGCTCAAATTCTTCTCCCCGATTGCGTTTCGAGCTTGAACTCAGGAGATTTTTAAATAATAAGCCTTTGCATTATTATTCTCGTCGAGAGTGCTTGTCCAGTAGCAGCCGTCGATTATATCTCCTTCATTAAACTTATGGGTTTTTTCACTAAAATAGCCCGCGGCGGGAAGAATCATAAGAGCATTATGCCCCACATAGTTTTTCAGATGGGTACGAGTTATATCATTTGTTGGAGTTTGAATAACTGTCCCACCCGGGTAGTCTCGATATCCAGCAGGGCAAATGGCAAAGGCTGAATCTACAGCAGACCACACCCATACCGTTGAATCTATCAATGCTTGGAAATCCTCCTTCGTGGGCATACGCCAGGTCCCTCCCCAATTAATATTGGCAACATCGTGCTCCGGAGCAAGGGTTTTCATCCCGTCCGATGACGAATAGTGAGTATAAGTGCTACCGTTGTAGAAGGGGGAGTTCGATATTTCGAAACGATATCGTTCATAATCATTAGTATTCTTAATCTTGCACGAGATTTCAATATCATAGAGGTCGGCATTAGGGTAGTATAAGACAGGAGAGTCTGAAGTGCCTTGTTCTCCATTCTCAAGATAATACGGGTTGATATATCCACTGTACGCCCCCCATTGGAAGAAATCTCCTATTTTCAACGCTTCTTTGAGAGTTTCAACATCAACGTAGTCACTTTTAGGGAATGGCTCATCTCCAGCGGTATCATTAAAATAAACATTCTGCAAGGCCCATTTCTTTCCGGCTATGTAAACATAGTTATGTCCGTTGATGCTGCCCCCTGACCCCGTTTGTTCTGTCAGCGCAGCCACCGTTGTGTAGCATTTGCCCGTTTTGATTTCGGTATCCGTGAATTCGGAGCCGAACAATTGGGAGTCCTGTTTGATGGAAATCCTTCTGTCGGGGTTGCTCTCTCCGGCCACTACTCCTATGTAGAATATGCCCTGTCCTCCTTTTTTGCTGAAATTTTTCACATCGTGCTCCCCGTCTCCCATATAAATGTGTCCCCTACCCCCACTGGAATATGTACCGTTAATAAGTTCAAATTTTAGCAATGTGTCCAATCCGCTGACGGCAACGGAGTCAATAGGTTTATTGTCGGGATTAAGACCTGAAACCGCCACTCTCATCAGCGAGGTTGCAAAATTGAAGGGAACCGCTTTGCCTGTGAGGGAGCCTTCGCCCTCGTATTTCAGTTTCCCAAAAGCCATAAAGGTTAACGTGTCCTGCTTTGCAAGATTAAAAGTAAGTTTGTGCCCGTCTACCAGGCTCATTAACGTATCAGCTCCGCTCCAATAGAAAAAATAAACGTCAGAACCCTCGTTCGGTTCAATTATCGGATGATCTTCGTCGGTTTTCAGCTTGGCAGTCAATCCGCTCTCCGTGGTTTCCACAAGAAGGAAGCCGAGTTTCTTCGGATTATCTAGGACGGTCCCATAGACAAATACCGTGTCGCCGTTTTCCCAGTGCAGACGCATCACGGGATCCAGAGTGGCCTTGGTCCCGTCGGCAGAGGTAAGTTCCCCGAGAATCGCCTCTATGTCCACGTTGATTTTCCCGCGCATCCCGGCAGGCCTCAAATCTCCAGCCTCGAACTCTTTCTGGCACGCTATCACCGCAGCAATCGCGGCTACGGAAATAATGAATGTTTTGAATGTTTTTTTCATATCTCTATTGTTTTTTATCGTCTGAAAATTGTCAGTAGATTAAGGATTACAAAGCGATTACCTCTTCCATATCCGTTGCTCCGTTCTCATCATCTTCCTCGGGTTCCTCCGGACGGGGTGTGGATTGCCAGTTGCTCCCGGTAATTGTGTATGCCGTGCCGGCGGCAATGGTGTTTGCCACAGTTGCCTCTTGTATGGCCTCAAGGGTGATGACTTTTATCCAATCGTTATCCGCATCTTTTTCTGCCTCGAACGAGAGGTCGCTCAGATTGACGGCTCCCTCATCCGGAACGAATAGGGAGACATAGGCTTTGCCGTCGGTGTCCAGACCATTGACGGCCACGATTCGCCTTGCGTTGTCATCGGATCCTTCCGTGTTGATGAATGCCGCGTTTGCTTCCGTTGCACGCTGGCCTGTGCCGCTGTCGATTTTGTTGCGAGACCGAATGTTGAAGGTTTCAACTCCCTCGGGAGGTGTGACTATGAACAGGGCTGTCTTGCACGCGAATGTCGCTTCGTTGCCCGTAATGTTCTCCGCCAGACAGATGTTCGCCTTGGCGAAGGAGCCGTCCTGTTCTGCGGGTATTATGACACCGGTTATTTTCTGTCCGTCCATACCGGCGGCTTCTGGCGGATAGACCGCTGTAAGAGGACCCTTCAGGTGTGTGGTGAAGGATGCGTTACCGTCGTCATCAAATTCAATCGGGCGTTCTTCCGACTTGTCCTGATTGGAGACTTTTATCATATCTCCGGCAATGAACTCCGGTTGAAGGCCGTTGAGGAGGGTCGTCCTTGTGGGCGCCGCGAAAGACACTATGATGGTGCGGAGGCCTTCGGTTTGCGGGTTTTCAGGGTCAGTTTCGGAGTAGGGAGGGGTGATTTCTCGGGTACAGCCAAAGGCCGTCGCCGCGGCGATGATTGCCAAAACGAAACGGAATGTTGTTGATTTCATTATGTTTTTTCTATTTTGTTCGCACGAACGCAATTTTCCCCAAGGGTAGCATAACCTTTTTAAAAATAAAATTTTCGCATAGGTTTATTTCATTTCTTTACAGTGACAAGGCGGTTTTCAGCTTCATTATTGTGTTGTATTCCGCATTGGATTCCTCTTCAAATGCCCTGAAACTTGCACATAAAAAAAACATTTTCTATCTTTGCCGTCCGCCCTCGAGCAGGGCGAATAAAGGTTTAACAATTAAAACAGATTTACAATGGCTGTTAAAATCAGACTTCAGCGCCACGGAAAGAAGAATTTCGCATTCTTCCACATTGTAGTGGCAGACTCACGTTCACCGCGTGACGGACGTTACATCGAGCAGATCGGCTCCTACAACCCCAACACCAACCCCGCAACGATTGTTCTCAATTTCGAGAAGGCTCTCGCTTGGGTGAAGGTCGGTGCGGTCCCCACACTCACGGCTCGCCGTATCCTCTCTTATGAGGGTGTCCTCCTCCGCCACCATCTTGACGGCGGTGTGGCAAAGGGTGCGCTCACACAGGAGCAGGCCGATGCCAGATTCAACGACTGGAAGGCTCAGAAGGATGCAAAGGTCGAGGCCAAGAAGACCGGCTTGAAGAACGCCGCAATCGAGGCGAAGAAGGCCGCAAAGGCAGAAGAGACCAAGGTTAATGCCGCTCGTGCAGAGGCTCTCGCAAAGAAGGCCGCCGAGCTTGCGGCCAAGGAAGCTGCCGAAGCCGCGGCTGCAGAGGCTCCCGCAGAGGAAGCACCCGCAGAAGCAGAGGCTGAGGCACCCGCAGAGGCATAATGTTCCGGATTGCCAAGGTACTCAAGTCCAATGGCACCGATGGTGACATCCTCATAGGATTGTCAGACGTCGCGATTGAAGAAATCGACACAAAGGAACCGGTATTCATCGAATTCGATGGACTTCCGGTCCCTTTCTTTTTTGAATCTCTCCGTCCCAAGGGCAACGGAAAGGCGATAGCGCACATTACGGACGTTGACAGCCTGGAGGATGCCGAGGAAGTTGTGGGCCGCGCGATGTCCGTCGATTATTTCGAAGAGGAGGAATCCGGAGAAGATTTCATCGGCTGGACACTGTTCGACGGAGAGAGGGAGGTGGGGCCTGTCACGGACGTGGAGGATATCCCCGGCAATCCCTGTCTGGACGTTCTGTTCAATGGCGGAACGGTGATGATTCCGTTCCACGAAGACTTCATCGAATCTGTGGACCGGGAGCGTCGCAGGCTTGTTATGAACGTCCCCGCCGGGCTGTTGGCCTAAAAAAGTTGAATTTTTTTTGTGAATCACAGAATTATCAGTATTTTTGCAATCCCAAACGCGGTAGTGGTGAAATGGTAGACACGCTACTTTGAGGGGGTAGTGGGCGTTGGCCTGTGTGAGTTCGAGTCTCACCTACCGCACGGAAAGCCGGGAGAAAAACTCCCGGCTTTTTTGGATATTAAAAATGTAACGATATGAAACATAGTGTTTTGAAAAAAGTTCTGCTGACTATTGCGTCCATAGTCGTCGTGCTTGTAGCGGCAGCCGTCATTGTTTGGCACGGCGAAATTGCCACCATCCGCACAGTCCGCAGCGTGGACGGCAACAAGTACCTTTACACAATGGAGTACAAGGCCGCGTACGACCTTGACGCCGTCATCGAGGCCGACATCGACAGCAATTCCGGGCTTCTGAATTTTATTGTGGGCAGGCTGGCCAAGGGGCTTCCCGTCAAGATTGAAAGGAGCGGCAAGGAGGCGGGGCAGTTCAACTGCACCAGTTTCCAGGCGAAGAATGCCGGGGGCGAAGGCTACCTGTACGGACGCAATTATGACTTTTTCAAGAACCCCACGATGGTGACCGTCTCCCACCCCCAAAAAGGCTATGCCTCCGTCGCGGTGAGCGATATGTCCCATTTCGGCTACGGACTTGAAAAGCTGCCGTCCTCATTCGTTTCCAAGGCTCTGTGTCTGGCCTCCATCTATGCTCCGGTGGACGGCATCAACGAGAAGGGGCTCTGCACTTCCATAATGGCTCTCCCCAAGCAGCCCGCTCGTCAGGACAGCGGCAACCACAAGGTCGGCACGACAATAATAATGAGGCTTTTCCTGGACAGGTGCGCCACTGTGGATGAGGCTCTCGAACTCCTGTCGGGCGTTGACGTATGCCACGACCTCAAGGCGGGGTCCGGCTATCATTATATGGTGGCGGACGCGTCCGGAGACTGCGCTGTCATAGAGTTTGACCGCGAGGACGGATGGAAGACGATGGTTGTGCGCAAGGGAGAGAGAGAAAACAGTATGCTTGTAACGAACCATCTGCTCAGCCCCAAATATTACACGGAAACCCCCGACGAATATGTCGGCAATCCGCACAGCAGGAGTTGGTGGCGTTACGGGACGGCCGGAGCGTACCTTAAGGAAAGAAACGGCGCGCTCAGCATCGGAGAGGCTCAGGAATGCCTTTCACTTGTCCACTGGAAAGACCTTGTGTGGGACAACGGAATGGTGGAAGACACGCAGTACAGCTGCGTCTATGACCAGAAGGATATAAAACTGTATATAAGGGATTGGAGCGACTGGGACACGACCCATCAGTTCCCTCTGCGATAATTCCGTGGAGCATAGGGGGATCGAACCCCTGACCTTAAGATTGCGAACCTTACGCTCTACCAACTGAGCTAATACCCCGATTGCGGGGACAAATATAGGATTAAATAATAAAATATGCAATTGATTGCGACACTCCTTCAATGGGCTCTTGTTCAGGCTTCGGCCGTTTATATGCAGGAAGCGCCCGATTATGAATCCGCCAACGTCAGCCAGACCGGTATGGGAATAGTTGTGGAAATTCTGGAAACCGACCGCTACTGGACGAAAATCCGCACCCCGGAGCCCTACGAGGGATGGATCAACGAACTCTGCCTCGTGGAGATGACCGAAGAGCAGAAGAATCAATATCTGGACTCACCCAGATATATCTGTACTGCGGAATTTTCCCACATTTATGAAACCCCTTCGGAGAAGTCGCCCTATGTCACGGATTTCGTTATGGGCAATATAGTCAGGCAGGGAAGCCGCAGTTCCGGACAATGGGCGGAGGTGGTGCTTCCTTCCGGAAGAACCGGCTGGGCAAGGAAACGTGACGTGCAGGATTTCCGCCATTGGGCATCGGAGTCGGCTGCCACGGCCCGCAGTCTTGAAGATATAGCCCGCCGCTTCGTCGGTTCCGCCTATGTGTGGGGAGGAATGAGCCCCAAGGGCTTCGACTGTAGCGGTCTCGTCGGTTTCTGTTATTTTATGAACGGCATCCTTCTCCCCCGCGATGCTTCACAGCAGGCGCAGTGCGGAGTGCCCGTCCCCGTTGGGGAAATGCAGCCCGGCGACCTGGTGTTCTTCGGCGAAAGCAGGATTTCCCACGTCGGACTGTGCATCGCGCCCGGCGTCATCGTCCACTCGTCGCAGACGGTCAGAATCAGTTCGCTCGTCCCGGGCGGAAACGACTTCTACAGGCGCAATATCATCGACGTGAGGCGGATTCTTGGCCACGTGGACGATGGGACGGGGGCAAAGAGTATAATCAGGAGTCCTTTGTATTTCAAACAATAGAAAAATTGCGTATATTTGCAGGGCTGAAATCATAAACACTTTATATATGAATCTTAGAGATATCAAGAAAGACATCGAGTATGTTCTCAGTGCATTCGTAGAGGATTGCTCTGTTTGCGCAGCCGTCAATCCCAACGCTTCAGATGAAAAGATTGCCGGACTTATGGAAGAGGCCGTCAACCTGTACAACGATCTTCGCGACAAGGTCAACGTAAAGGTGGAAGGTTCCAGGAAGGCTTATTTTGCAGGGCTCCGCAAGGAGATTCTCGAGGAGACCAATGCTCTGTACGAGAAGCTCAGCGAAACGGTCAAAAAGAGTGTCAAGAAATAAATTCACGATTCTCATAACAGTCGCGCTCCTGCTGTTCGGCCGGGGCGCGACTGCTGGTATTCCGCAGTATCCCGCTCAGGAGGACATTCTGAAAGCAGGAAGTACGGAAGGCCTTTCCGGCTCCGTGTGGGGAGCATTTGCCCTGACGTCCGACGGCGACACTCTGGTCAACGTGAACGGAGGCACCAGGATGCTTCCGGCGTCCAATATGAAGCTTGTCACGACGGCTGCGGCGTTGCACTCCCTGGGCCCGGAATACCGTTTTGTCACCCGTCTGGCCTGTCGGGGCGAAATAGCGGACAGCACTCTTGTGGGAGACTTGTTCATCGTGGGCGGCGGAGACCCTTCCCTGTGCGACCGTTACAGCCAGACCGGGGACTCTCTGGCGACATTCGCCGCGTGGAGGGATATCCTTCTGAAAAACGGCATCAACTCAATACAGGGTGGGGTAGTGGCCGATTCCAGACACTTTGACGGAGATGATATTCTTGGGGACTGGAGCATCGAGGATATCTGCACCGACTACAGTGCCGGGGCGGCCGGTCTGAGCATAGCGGACAACATCCCCCGCTGCGCAGACGATGCGCCTCTTCACTGTGCTTCCGAGTTCACTTTCTATCTTCGTCAGAACGGAATCCCTGTATCCCGTACCGAATCGGCGGGCACATTCATTCCCGTGGACAGTATGAAGGTGCTGGGAGAGACGGTGTCGGCGGACCTTGCCATCTTGGCAGGCGTCACCAATCACGAGAGCGAAAATGTTTATGCGGAGGCTCTTTTCCGTCAGATGGGGAAGACATTTGCCGGTTCCGCCTCTTACGAAGCTTCGCGAAATGCAATGTGTGCGTTTCTGGACAGTATGGGAATTGACATTGCCGGAATCAGGATTGCCGACGGCAGCGGCCTGTCCAGAAAGAATCTGCTGACCCCCCGATTCATAGCGGATCTGCTGATGACAATGAGCAGGGACGGGAATTTCGGAGTTTACCTTGGCTCTCTTCCCTCTCCGGGAGTGGGGACAATGAAAAGCCGTCTGGACGGTCAGCCCTCTTCTCTGCGGTCCAGAATCTTTATGAAAAGCGGAACTATGACGGGAGTCCGCTGCTTCAGCGGCTATATTCTGCCTTCCGTTGCCGGTTCCGGCAAGATGATTGCATTCTCCATAATGTTCAACAATTTTGTCGTCCCGTCTTCGGCGCTGGCGCCGGTGATAGATGAGATGATTGTGCGTTTGGCCGCAGAAAATTAGAACCTGTTTTGAAATGGTTGATGAATTTTATTATATAAGATTTTTATTGTATTTTGGTTCTGGAATGAGGGAGCGTAGCCGTAGCTACGTGACCGAATGACAGAAGCGAAAGACAGAAAAAGGTTAATAAGAAAAGAAGTTAATCATTTTGAAACAGGTTCTTAATTATTATATTTGCAGGTTATGATAAAAAGACTTCTGACTCTTGCACTGGCGGTTGCGCTGCCATTCTGCGCATCGGCCCAGAAATATTCGAAAGGATTGATAGACAAGTCGGTTGCCGTTGTGGGCAACGAGGTGATTACCATCTCCGACATAGAGCAGGAGGTGCAGACTATGCGGGCTTCCGGAATGGCGTCCGACCAGAACCTCCGCTGCGAGATTCTGGAACAGATGCTTGAGCAGAAACTGTATCTGATGCAGGCGAGGCTCGACTCCCTCAAGATTAACCGTGATATGGTCGAGGCTCAGTTGAGCCAGCGTATCGACCAGATACGTACCGGTCTCGGCGGAGACGAGCAGGTGGAGGAGTATTTCCACAAGCCCCTGTACAAACTGCGTCAGGAGTGGCGTCAGCAGTTCGAGAATATGTCTCTGACCCAGCAGGAGCAGCAGGAGATAGCGTCCAAGATTCCGGAGGTGACTCCCTATGACGTGAAGCAGTATGTGGATACTGCAGACGTAACCAATCTCCCCGTCATTCCGGTCAAGTACAAGATGAGCCATATCTGCGTGTATCCCGACCGTGAGGCGGCGGCAATGGCGGTCAAGGAAAAACTGCTCAGCCTGCGCGAGCGCATTATCAACGGAGAGAAATTCTCGACTCTGGCCAGGCTCTATTCGGAGGACCCGGGCAGTGCGCGCAAGGGAGGCGAGCTCGGAATGGCTTCGAAGTCGATTTTCTGGCCTGCATTTTCCGATGCCGCAATGGCCCTCAAGCCGGGGGTGATATCCCAGATAGTGGAAACTCCCGACGGCTTCCATATCATAGAGGTGCTGGAGAAAAAGGGTGATATGTTCAACGCAAGGCATATCCTCATCAAGCCCCAATATACCGTACAGGACAGGGAAAAAGCCTTTGCCCGTCTGGATTCCATCCGCACTATGATAGTTGACAGCTCCAGGATTTCATTCGATATGGCGGCCCGCTTCTATTCCGAGGACCCCGCCACCCGCACCAACGGCGGCCAGATGGCCGACCCCAACACAGGATCGGCATATTTCGAGATCGACCAGATGAAGCCCCAGGACTACCAGGCTGTCTCCGAGCTTGAGGTCGGCCAGATCTCGGAGCCCCTCGAGTCCCTTGACAATGAGAGCAACAGCAGCAACGGCAACACCGTCTACAAGATTGTCCGTCTGGACAAGATAGTTCCGGCCCATACGGCCAAATTCGAGAACGATTATACGGAACTGCTCGGCGTGGTCGAAAACGAGAAGAGGCTCGAGGCCGTGTCGAAATTCGTGGACGACAAGATAGAATCGACATACATCATCATCGACCCCCTGTTCAAGGATTGTGAATTCAGCCGCTCTCAATGGGCATCAAAGATAAGGCAAGAGTAGTACTGGCCGCACTGTCACTGACCCTGACCTGCGCCCCCTTGTCTGCCCAGAATGACACTGAGCAGAAGGA
>JAZUHY010000057.1:0-26787 GCA_045641985.1 Candidatus Cryptobacteroides sp. | reverse complement strand
GCGGGAGAACCGTCCTCATTGGCAAGCATATAGCTGTTGAATCCGTGCATCACGCCCACCCGGCCGTAGGTGATGCTGGCCGCGTGGTCGCCAAGGGCGGGACCGTGTCCGAGAGGCTCGACTCCGTAAAGCTCGACGGGGTCGGCGAGGAAGGGAATGAATGTGCCGATGGAGTTGGAGCCGCCGCCGACACAGGCGATGACCTTGTCGGGAAGGTGTCCGGTCATCTCGATGAACTGCGCCCTGGCCTCGTCACCTATGACCTGCTGGAAGTCGCGGACCATAAGGGGGAAGGGATGAGGTCCGGCGGCCGTGCCTATGCAGTAGATGGCGGTCTCGTACTCGTTGGAGTAGGCTTCGAATGCGGCGTCAACGGCCTCCTTGAGGGTCTTCAGTCCGGAAGAAACGGGAATGACCCTGGCGCCGAGGAGTTTCATCCTTGCGACGTTGGGCGCCTGCTTGGCAATATCGACCTCACCCATATAGATGTCGCACTCAAGGCCGAAATAGGCGGCGGCAGTGGCCAGGGCTACGCCGTGCTGGCCGGCACCGGTCTCTGCTATGAGTTTCTTCTTGCCCATATACTTGGCGAGCAGGCCCTCGCCCATACAATGGTTGAGCTTGTGCGCACCGGTGTGGTTGAGGTCTTCACGCTTGAGGTAGATTTGAGTCTTGCCGAAGAGGTTGGAGAGTTTCTGGCAATGGTAGAGAGGGGTCGGACGACCCTGGAACTCCTTTCTGATGCGCCTGAGTTCGGCGATGAACTGTGATGACTGGGCTATTGTATTGTAGCCCTCCGCATATTCCCTGAATGCCTTGACCAGCTCGGGGTTGTCGAGATAGCTGCCGCCGTAGCTGCCGAACCAGCCTTCTTCACTGGGATATTCCTTGAGATAATTGTCAAAATCTCTGTATGTGTTCATTGTCTTGCGTTTTTGATTTGAGCCGGACTTCCGATGCAAAGTTAGAATTATTATCTGTAAAATCAACTGATTTCTTCAGAGCCGATCCTTTCCCCACAGTGTTTTCCCGTCGCGGCGGGACGCAGGAATGTTTATCTGCAGGGAAATGAATGTATGGCTTTGTTTCGAGGATTAATGGCAGGTGGTCGCTGAGGCCGCCGAGCCAGCGGGGACCGGAAAAAGAGCGCAGCGGTTTCTGACCGCCGAACTTGCTGTCTTTCGTGAGCAGAAACGGCGAGACAAACACCTTTTCGCTCACGTGCAGACCCCGCGAAAAGTGTCCGTCAATCTTTTCCCATTCTCCGTTGTATTTGATGGTCCCCTGCGTGAACGGCCCCCAGAGGTTGTCGTTGAAGTCTCCGACGCACAGAATTTTCCGTACTCCTTCATTCTCCAGAGAGTCGCACAGAGCGTTCATCCTGTCCATAGCGATGCGGCGCCTGCCATTGCCGCCCTGCCCGACCTTTGACGGATGGTGGTTGACCAGAATGGTGAGCGAGTCGAACTGACATAGAAGGATGTCCCTGGTGTTCATCACGGCGCCCGTGGAGTCATAGAGGTGACAGGGTTTGGACCCGATTTTCCGGAGGGAGGATTTTCTGTAGAGAAGGGCGCAGTCAATGCCTCTCTTGTCGGGAGAATCGTAATGCACTATCCGGTAGTCGAACTTTCTGAGTGCCGTTGTGAATACCAGCCGTTCGAGTACCTTTCTGTCCCCCACCTCCGCCAGCGCAATGATGTCAGGCATTCCTCCCTCCTTGTCCGCCATCTCCATAACGGTTTTGGCAATGCCGTTGCATTTGGCATAAAAATACGGCCTGTCACCGAAAAAATTCTCCACGTTCCAGAACACCACGGTAACAAGCACCGCCATAAGACTAAAATTACTCATAATGGTGCAAAACGGCAATTTTCTTTGCCCGGCGGAGTGTTACAACGACCTTGAAGACCTTATCGTCCAGGATGTCTGTGAAAATGCTGGTCATAAGCGATAGAATTTAAAAATTCATTTCACTGCAATTATGGCAAAATCAAATGACATCGGAGATAAGAAACATAAAAACCACACTTAAGAAACAGAAAAATTTTTCTTATGTCCCGGGAAGACGGTAATCTCCGAAGCTTTACGGCATCTCTTTTCCCCTTTTCCGTCATAGGCACTTGATAATGTCTGCGGGAATTTCTATCTTTAACAGATTTTTCAATGACGCAGATATTATGAAACGAGCATATATATTTCTATTTGCGGCCATTTTGGCCTGCGCTTGCCAGAAAAGCCCTGTGGACAGAGTCTGTGGCAGTTACTCATTCAGGAATGGCGGAATTCTGGAAATTCTCGGCTCAATTCCCCCCATCGGTGACCTTCTGCCTGCAAAGGACACGGTGTTCAAGGCATCACTTGTTCCCGAAAGCGGCCAGATGAGAATACTCCCGAACGGAGAGGATGCAGTTGTCGTCACTATGAACGTCACAGGAGAGAGCCCTGTCGTTTTCAATGGGAAAATGGCCGACGGCAAGGTAATCCTGTCTCCTGTGGAACGGGAAATTTCCGTTCACGATGCTCTCGGCATTCTGGATATGCCCATCGACGTGCTGGCAAGCATCGATGGCGAGGGAACCATATACGGCAACACTGTTGTATTCGAAATGCAGTACCGGGGGACGTTCAACTCCGGATACGTCCCCTGTCAGATAATATCATCAAACGTTAACTGCATCGCCACTAGAAATGAATAACAGATTACTACCGTTTCTCCTGTGCCTGGGTTGCCTTGTGTCCTGCAAGGAGAATATGCTGCACCGCAATCCTGCCGCGGAGAGGCCGCAGATAAAAGTGACCGTGATGGAAGTGACTCCGCAGGCGGCACCGGACAGATTCTCATTCGTCGGCACTGTGATACCGTCAAGGACCGCAAGCGTATCCTCCCCTCATTCCGGGAAACTCGCAAAACTTTCCGTCAGGAAGGGAGATGTGGTGAAAAGCGGGCAGATAATCGCAAGGATAGAATCCCAGACTGCAAAAAGTTCCTGCAAGGTGGCAAAGGCCGGTCTTGATCAGGCCCGTGACGCATACGACAGAGCCGCACAGGTATATCCGCAGGGAAGTCTTTCCGAGATTCAGTTCGTCGAACTGAAGACCAGACTCGCCCAGGCGGAAGCCGCAATGGAATCAGCCTCCAAATCCCTTGAAGACTGCAACGTCAAGGCTCCCTATGCCGGAGTGGTCAGCGCCGTATATGCCGACGAAGGCGAAGACCTCGCCATCGGCCAGCGTATCGCATCAATCCTCGATATGAACGGGTTGGAAATCAGGATTCCGGTTCACGAGAACGAAATAGGCGACATAGCGGTGGGCGGTGAAGCCATCGTGGACGTGCCCGCCCTTGACATAGAGGGCATTAAGGCAAAAGTAATATCCAGGAACCTTCTTCCGTCCGCCCTCTCCCACAGTTATGACTGCAATCTCAAGCTGGACGGCATTCCCCGGGAACTGCTTCCCGGAATGTTTGTGAAAGTGAGATTCCAGGCCCCGGGACGATCAATGCTGGTGGTACCGTCTTCCGTAGTCCAACTGGACAGGAACGGTAAGTTCGTCTGGCTTTATGCCGGCGGCATTGTCCGCAAGGCATATGTAAGTGTGGGAGGATACGCAGGCAAAGGTGTAATAATCTCCGAAGGATTGTCGGAAGGGGATAAAGTAATTACGTCAGGGTATCAGAAGGTATCTGTTGGAATGCAAGTGATTGCCGAATGAGCCGTTTCGAAAAAAGGAACATAATAACGGGAGCCATCAGGCGCAGGAAAATCATTTATGCTTTTCTTGCGGTTTTGATTGCTCTCGGCATCATCGGCCTGTTCAGGATGAACAGGGATGAGTTCCCTACCTTCCAAATCAAACAGGGCCTTGTGGCCGCAATTTATCCCGGGGCAACGGCAGAGGAGGTCAGCGAGCAACTCGCCAAGCCCCTGGAGAAAATACTGTTCTCTTTTCCGGAAGTCAACAGGAAATCACTCACCTCAGTGTGCAGGGACGGAATATGTTATCTGTACGTCGATCTCACCGTCCCCGCCAGGAAAAAGGATGAAGTCTGGTCCAAGATAAAGCACACTCTCAACACAGCGAAACTGAACCTGCCCCCGGCAGTGCTGGCATTGGCGGTTTTGGACGATTTCAGCGACACCAGCGCCCTGCTGATTGCTCTGGAATCCGACGACAAGGGCAATTCGGAAATGAACACATACGCCGAAGACCTTTGTACAAGGCTGAGACGCCTCCCTACCCTGGGCCGCGCCAACGTTCTGGGAAAGGAGGAGGAGGAAATTGCCGTCACGCTTGATTTCGACAGGCTTTCCGGATACGGCATCAATCCCGCATCCCTGATGCTGCAGTACCGGAGCGCCACTCTGAACACTTCCGGAGGCACGTTCGACACCGACTACGCCACTTCCCCCATACTCATAGAGAATCCCGTCACGTCGGAGCAGGAGATAGAAGACTACATCGTGTATTCCGACGATATGGGGAACGCCCTCAGGCTGAAGGACGTGGCCACCGTCGAAAGACGGCTCAAGAAAGACAGCCCCTCGGTAAGTTATAACGGTCACAGCGCCGTTATCATCAACGTCTGTATGAGGGACAACAACAATATCGTGGAATTCGGCGAAGAAGTGGATAAAGTTATCACTGAATTTGCGGCAGGCCTCCCCGATTCCGTCCATATCAGCAGAATCACCGATCAGCCCAAAGTCGTGAAAGATTCCATAATGGGTTTCGTAAGGGATCTTTTCATATCGATGCTCGTCGTCATCTTCGTTATGCTGATGCTGTTCCCTATGCGTTCGGCCCTCATCGCCGGGTCCGGCGTTCCGGTCTGCATCGCCGCCACGCTCGCGATAATGTATGTTACCGGGATGGAACTCAACACCGTTACGCTCGCGGGGCTGATAACGGTGCTGGGAATGATAGTCGATGACTCCATCATCACGATGGACGGCTATATGGACAAGCTCGGCAAATACGGTGACCGGACGGAAGCGGCCTGGAGGAGTGCCAGGGAGCTGTTTATGCCGATGTTCCTCGCGACCTTCGCCATCGGCACGATGTTTTTCCCCTGCAAGCACATCATCACCGGATACATTGGAGACTTCGTCCGTTCTTTCCCTTGGGTTATAGCGATAGCGCTAACCTGCTCCCTCGCCTATGCGATGCTCGTCGTCCCCTCTCTCGAGGTCCGTTTCATCACCGGAGTGCACGAGAACAAAAGCGTGATATCCCGTGCCCAGAAATGGTTCTTCGACAAAATGCAGCGAATCTATGACAAATGTGAGATTTTCTGCTTCAACAAGCCCGGTCTGACCATTACGCTCGGCATCGCCGCCATTACGCTCGGTATCCTGATGTTCTCGGAGGTCAACATTCAGATGATGCCCGAGGCGAGCAGGGATTTTTTCGCTACCGAAATAATACTCGACGACAACTCATCCATAAGCGACACCGGGGAACTGTGCGACTCGATGACCGCGATATTCCTTTCCGACCCGAGGATAAAATCCGTAACGTCATTTGTCGGGGAGAGTGCTCCCCGCTTTCACTCCATATATACGCCTCTCCTGCCGGGTCCCAACGTTGCCCAACTCATTGTCAACACCGTTTCACCGGCAGCCACGGTGGATGTCATAAGGGAGTACGAGAGCAAATACGAGCATCTTTTCCCCTCGGCCATCGTCTATTTCAGACAGTTGAAACATCAGTACGGCAATTCCATAGAGGTGACGCTGAAAGGCGGAGACATTGATGAGTTGAAGCCTTTTGCAGACAGTTTGAGATGGTTTATGTACGGTATGAACGACCGCCTCAAGTACATCCACAGCGATTATGACGATGACCGTGCCTTCGTTGACGTCTCTCTCCGTCCCGAGGAGGCCTCGCGTCTGGGCATAGACAAGACTATGGTCTCGCTCAGTCTGGAAGGTATGCTTGCCGGACGCAATCTTGCCGACATATACGAGGACGGGGAGAAAATTCCCATCAATCTGTACGCCAGCAACACAAGCGGCGGTATGGACTATGCCGACCTGGGCAATATGCTCGTGCCCTCGCTCAAACCCGGTGTGTCCGTTCCCTTGAGTCAGGTTGCCGACATCACGCCGGGGTGGAAGAAGGCGCAGATTGTCAGGATGAGCGGGGAGGAGTCAGTCACGGTCTCCGGCAATATGAAGTCGGGACAGAGCCAGCCTGCCGCTATGAAAATAGTTGACATTTACGTGAACGGGAACATCAGACCGCAACTGCCGGAAGGAGCGGAAATATCATATGGAGGACTCAGCGAAACCAACGATATGGTCTTCCCGGAGATTGCGTGGAGTTTTCTTGCCGCCGTTGCCGTATTGTTCCTCTTCCTTCTGATTCATTTCAGGAAGGTCAGCATCTCCGTCCTTACTATGGTGATGAGCACGCTCTGCCTCTTCGGCGCATCATTCGGTCTCTGGATATTCAATATGGACCTGACTATGCCCGCAGTCCTCGGTTTCATCAGTCTGGTCGGCATCATCGTCAGGAACGGAATCATAATGTTCGAGTATGCGGAGGAACTCCGTGTTGAAAAGGGCTACAGTGTTCGCGAGGCCGCGATTCTCGCCGGGCAGAGGAGGATGCGCCCCATTTTCCTCACCTCCTGCACTACGGCTCTGGGAGTGCTTCCGATGATTCTTGGCGGTGATTTGCTGTGGATGCCTATGGGCCTTGTCATCTGCTTCGGCACTATGCTCTCGATAGGTCTTATCGTTCTCATAATGCCGGTATCATACTGGCTGGTTTTCAAAAACAGTAAATGAGTATGAGAAAGATTCTTCCGATTGCCTTTATGTTCATCTGCTCTTTCTCCGGCGCGCAGGAAGTCCTGACGTTGGAAGACTGCCTGCAAATGAGCGAAAGCAACAATCCATACATCAGGAACGCCCAGCTTGACATACTCTCGTCCAAGTCGCTGAAAAGCGAGCTCACCTGGGAGTTCTTCCCGACGGTCAGCCTCAACGGGATGGGTTATTACGCGCAGAACCCCCTGTTGACCATCCGGCCCAAAGACATACTCGGCACCTCGGACTTCGCCTGGGAACTCAACAATGCATACGTCAACTTCGCAAACGAAAATGGACTCAAGACAAAATACTCGACGATGCGGAAGGGCTATGGGGCGGGCTTGATGCTCACCCAGCCCATCTATGCCGGAGGCCGCATTGCCAACGGCAACAGACTGGCCACCGTGGGAATTGAAGCCTCCCGCCTGCAGGCGGATATTAAAATCCGCGACATCAAGGGGGAAGTGGAGGATAAATACTGGCAGGTGGTCGCGCTTCAGGAGAAGATGACGACTCTCGAGAAAACCCAATCCGTCCTCGATTCTCTCTACAGATATGCATTTGCGGCAAGGGAGGCGGGGCTTGTGACCGATGCGGATGTGATGAACTTGAAGGAGAAGATGGCGGAACTTTCATCCGGTCGTGTCAAATTGCGGAACGGCCTCAAATTGGCCAAGATGGACCTCTTCAACGCCATCGGATTCGAGTACGAATACTTCCGTCTGGGCGATTATCTTCTGTCCGGAGATTTGGATTCCATTGAATCTCCCGAATCGGTAATCACCGGAAATGACGCACAGCCCATTGAATCCAGGCTTCTTGATGTCCGGGAAAAAGCCGGGAAACTGAAAAAGAAGGTCGCGGTCGGCGAATTTCTGCCTGAGGTCGGGGTAGGCCTGACATACGGATACGGCGACTTCCAGGGCAGGGGCAACAGCCAGTTCAACGGAATAGGTTTCCTCTCCGTCAAGATTCCTCTTACCGGCATAGGCAAGGCGGCAACGAGGGCGCGCAGGATGGATTATGAAATCCGAAAAGTCAGCAACGAGAAAGAATATCTCGACAAGCAGCTGCAACTTCAGAAGCATCAGTTGATGCTCGCCGTCGAAACGGCGGCGGATCAGGCGGAGCTGTCAAAGTCTCTCAGGGATGACGCGGAAGTTCAGCTGCAACGCTGCGAAGGCAACTACAAGGCGGGAAGGGCCACAGTCGCAGACCTCCTTCAGGCGGAGCTGAATTATCGCAATGCAGTCGAACAGCACATAAACGACTGCATAGAATTCCGCAAGGCGGTCAACGACTACAAGCGCAGGTATGCCTATGAATGAAAGGGAAAAGGAAATCAGCCGTGTGACCGTCTGGGGAGCTGCCTGCAACCTGCTCCTGTCCGCAGTGAAGCTCACCGCCGGACTGGTGGGACGCAGTTCCGCAATGGTTGCGGACGCCATCCATTCCCTGTCCGACCTGGTCACCGATGCTGTCGTCCTGGTGATGGTCAGGCTTTCCGCCCGAGGCAGGGACAAGGATCACGATTACGGTCACGGCAAATACGAGCCCCTAGCTACAGCCATCATAAGCATAGTCCTTCTGATAGTCGGAGTGGAACTGATGGCCGGGGGAGTCACGAAAATCAAGACCATCCTTGGAGGCGGGGAGGTTCCGATGCCCGGATACATTGCCCTGGGTGCCGCCGTACTGTCTATTGTTGTAAAGGAAGGTCTTTACCGTTGGAACTCCCGTGTAGGGAAAAGGCTCGACAGCACGGCTATGGTCGCCAATGCCTGGCACAACCGTTCCGATGCCCTTTCTTCAGTGGGCTCCGCCATAGGCATAGGAGGCGCCATCCTTCTCGGCGGCAAATGGATAATTCTGGACCCCATCGTCGCCTGCATCATCAGTGTGGTGATTGTTGTCGTTGCCGTCAAGATGGCTTATCCGGCCGTAAGGCAGCTCACGGACGCGTCGCTTCCCGATGACGTTGAGGACAGGATAGTCGGCATCATAGAGTCCGTAAATGGAGTGGGAGACGTGCACGAACTCAAGACCCGCCGCACCGGTCCGGACCACATAATTGCCGCGCATCTGGTAGTTAATCCCCAGATGTCGGTCAAGGAGGCGCACGACATCGCAACGGAAGCCGAGTCCCGCCTCAAAAAAGA
The DNA here is from genome assembly GCA_045641985.1 of Candidatus Cryptobacteroides sp. GTDB lineage: Bacteria > Bacteroidota > Bacteroidia > Bacteroidales > UBA932 > Cryptobacteroides. The sequence continues at coordinate 17,807 of JAZUHY010000057.1, read as the reverse complement.
ATTCGGCTCCAAGACTCAGGTTTCCCTTCACGTCGAGCCCGACGTCGATTCGGATTAGTCCAGTTTGAGAACTGCCATAAAGGCGGACTGAGGCACTTGTACCTTGCCTATCTGCCTCATACGCTTCTTGCCTTCCTTCTGCTTTTCAAGAAGCTTGCGCTTGCGGGTGACATCGCCGCCGTAGCATTTGGCCGTAACGTCCTTGCGTACCTGCTTGACGGTCTCGCGTGCGATAATCTTGGCGCCGATGGCGGCCTGCACCGGAATGTCGAACTGCTGGCGCGGGATGAGGTCCTTCAGCTTGACGCACATCTTGCGGCCGAAGTCGGAGGCATTGTCAGCGTGAATCAGTGTTGAAAGCGCATCTGCGGGCTCCCCGTTCAACAGAATGTCAAGTTTGACGAGTTTGGCCGGCTTGTAGCCTGTCTGGTGATAGTCGAAGGAGGCGTAGCCCTTCGATATGCTCTTGAGCTTGTCGTAGAAATCGAACACGATTTCGGACAGGGGCATATCGTAGTTGAGTTCCACGCGGTCGGCGGTGATATAGTGCTGGCTCACGAGGGTGCCGCGCTTTTCGAGGCAGAGTTTCATAATGGGTCCGAAGAACTCGGACTTCGAGATGATCTGGGCGCGGATGAACGGCTCCTCGATATGGTCTATCAGTGTAGGTGAGGGCAGTCCGGAGGGGTTGTGCACGTCAAGGCACTCGTTCTGGGTGGTGTAAACCTTGTAAGAAACGTTGGGGACCGTGGTTATGACATCCATATCGAATTCGCGGAACAGGCGTTCCTGAACGATTTCAAGGTGGAGAAGGCCAAGGAAACCGCAGCGGAATCCGCTTCCCAGCGCCAGGGAACTCTCCGGTTCATAAACGAACGATGCATCGTTGAGCTGGAATTTCTCCAGCACGGCGCGCAGCTCCTCGAACTTGTCGGCCTGGACGGGGTACATTCCGGCGAACACCATAGGCTTGACCTCCTCGAAGCCGGCGATGGCGCTGTCGCAGGGATTGGCCGCAAGGGTGATGGTGTCTCCCACCTTCACCTCGGATGCCGCCTTCACGCCCGTAATGACGTATCCCACGTCTCCGCAGCCTATCCCGGTGCCGGGCACAAGTTTCATCTTCAGGATTCCGACCTCTTCCACGTCATAGTCCCTTCCGGTGGCGCAGAACCTTATCTTGTCTCCCTTCCGTATGCTGCCGTTCCTTATCTTGAAATAGGCTATGACGCCTCGGAACGAGTTGAACACAGAGTCGAAAATCAATGCCTGGAGAGGCGCATCGGGATTTCCCTGCGGTGCCGGAATCTTCTCCACTATGGCATCCAGTATGGGGGCAACGCCCTGCCCCGTGCGGGCCGAAATCTTGAAAATGTCGTCGGGGTCGCATCCCAGCAGGTCACAGATTTCATCGGAAACCACTTCCACCTGCGCGCTTTCCATATCAATCTTGTTGAGGACGGGGATTATCTCCAGACCGTGGTCTATGGCCATATAGAGGTTGGAGATGGTCTGCGCCTGTATGCCCTGGGAAGCATCCACCACCAGCAGGGCTCCTTCGCAGGAAGCGATGCTGCGCGACACCTCGTAGGAGAAGTCCACGTGGCCCGGAGTGTCGATGAGGTTGAGTTTGTATTCCTCCCCCTTGTATCTGTGAATCATCTGGATGGCGTGGCTCTTGATGGTGATGCCTTTCTCCTTCTCCAGATCCATATCGTCAAGCACCTGGTTCTCCATATCGCGCTGGGCCAGTGTCTGAGTGAGCTCCAGAAGCCTGTCGGCCAGGGTGCTCTTGCCGTGGTCGATGTGGGCGATGATGCAGAAGTTGCGAATGTTCTTCATTTCCATAATTGTGCAAAGATAGCAATCTTTGGCGAAATGACAGATGTGTGCGCATATTGTTGCGCTTGTTGCGGATTTTGACTAATTTTGTGAGATAAGGCAACAAATTCTAAAGCATTATATCTATGTCAAATTCTATCAGTGTACTGAACCGCGCGGCGGACAATATCCGCATACTTGCGGCGGCGGCGGTCGAGAAGGCCAAGTCCGGGCATCCCGGCGGAGCTATGGGCGGCGCAGATTTCATCAACGTCCTTTATTCCGAGTATCTTACCTATGATCCCAAGAACCCTTCCTGGGCAGGCAGGGACCGCTTTTTCCTTGATCCCGGCCATATGGCGCCGATGCTCTATTCGCAGCTCTGCCTTGCCGGCAAGTTCTCCCTGGATGAACTCCAGCAGCTCCGCCAGTGGGATTCTCCGACTCCCGGCCACCCCGAGGTTGACGTAGCCCGCGGCATCGAGAATTCATCAGGTCCCCTCGGACAGGGACACGCCTACGCTGTGGGCGCCGCCATCGCCGCTAAGTTCCTTGCGGCGCACACCGGCAACCCCACATTTGCGAAGGAGACTGTCTATGCGTACATCTCTGACGGAGGCATAGAAGAGGAAATCAGCCAGGGAAGCGCCCGCGTCGCGGCCAATCTGGGCCTGGACAACCTCGTGATGTTCTACGACTCCAACGACATCCAGCTTTCCACGGAGACGAGTGTGGTTATGAACGAGGACACCGCGGCCAAGTTCCGTGCGTTCGGATGGGAGGTGTTCGAAATCGACGGCAACGACGCCGCACAGATACGCAAGGCCATAGAGGCGGCAAAAGCCGTTACCGGCAAGCCCGCCCTTATCATAGGCAAGTGCATTATGGGCAAGGGTGCCGTCAAGGAAGACGGCTCTTCATATGAGAGGAACTGCAAGACCCACGGCGCTCCCCTCGGAGGCGATGCTTTCGTCAATACCGTCAGGAATCTAGGCGGAGACCCCGCACAGCCGTTCCAAATCTTCCCCGAAGTGGCCGAACTTTATGCCAAACGCGCCGAGGAGCTTGAAAGGATTTCAGCGGAGCGCTATGCCGAGGAGAAGGCTTGGGCTGAGGCCAACCCCGAAAAGGCGGCACAGCTGTCTGTCTGGTTCAGCGGCAAGGCCCCCAAGATTGACTGGAGCAAGTGCGTGCAGAAAGAGAACGATGCGACCCGCAACGCTTCAGCCGCCTGCCTCGGAGTTCTGGCAGAGCAGGTTCCCAATATGATTTGCGCTTCTGCTGACCTTTCCAACTCGGACAAGACAGATGGATTCCTCAAGAAGACCCAGGCTTTCCGGAAGGGCGATTTCAGCGGTGCCTTCTTCCAGGCCGGCGTTTCCGAACTCACGATGGCCTGCTGCTGCATCGGTATGGCCCTGCACGGAGGTGTCATCCCCGCCTGCGGCACATTCTTCGTATTCTCGGACTATATGAAACCCGCTGTCCGTATGGCTGCCCTTATGGAACTTCCCGTCAAGTTCGTCTGGACGCACGACGCCTTCCGTGTCGGCGAGGACGGTCCCACCCACGAGCCTGTGGAGCAGGAAGCCCAGATCCGTCTTATGGAGAAACTCAAAAACCACAGCGGAAATCCCTCAATGCTTGTTCTGCGTCCTGCAGACGCACTGGAGACAACCGAGGCCTGGGCTCTGGCAATGGAGAACACCAAGACTCCCACAGCCCTTATACTTTCACGTCAGAACATCAATTTCCTCCCTGCCGGCAACGACTACAAGGCAGTTGCCAAGGGCGGTTACGTCGTCGCGGGTTCCGATGAGAACCCCGATGTGATTCTCGTGGCAACGGGTTCCGAAGTCTCCACCCTGGTTGCAGGAGCGGAACTCCTTCGCGCCGACGGCAGGAAAGTGCGTATCGTTTCAGTCCCTTCGGAGGGCCTCTTCCGCCTTCAGAGCAAGGAATACCAGCAGAGCGTGCTTCCGACGGGAGTGAAGAAATTCGGTATGACAGCAGGCCTTCCCGTCAACCTTCTCGGACTCGTCCCCGAAGCCGAGGGCACCATCTGGGGCCTTGAGTCATTCGGCTTCTCAGCACCCTACAAGGTGCTCGACGAGAAGCTCGGATACACCGCACAGAATGTGTATGAGCAGGTGAACAAACTGTTCTAAGACAGCATTCAAGGAACAGGATCATATCCGCTGCCGCCCCAGGGGTGACAGCGGATTATTCTTTTGAAAGACAGCCAGAAGCCCTTGAGCGGGCCGTATTTCGTGAATGCTTCCAGGGCATACTGGCTGCAGGTAGGTGTGAAACGGCAGGCCGATGGAGTATGCGGCGAGATGCACACCTGGTAGAATCTTATCAGGAGAATGAAAGGGGCGGACAATATTCGGCGGACACTGAATTTCATCCGGCCAGCAGTTTGAGAATTTCTCCGATTTCCGCCCTGACGGCATCGGATTCGCAGATTTCTTCCGAATTATAGAAGAACAGGATATCAAGGCCTTTCCCTCCGACGAGACCCTTCTGCGTGCGGTACGCTTCGCGGATGCGCCTCTTCAGAAGGTTGCGCCTGACGGCGCGCCTGAAGTTCCTTTTGGGTACGGAAACCATTATTCTGCAGAGTTCCAGGCCGTTTTCCGACACGCAGTATTTGAAATGTCCGCATCGTCCCCATCTCCCTTTTGACATAAGAGAGGAAACGGCTGTCTTTCCTGACAACCGCTCCACCTTCTTCAGACCGTTTCCTGTTATGGTGCCGCCGGGGTTCATTTGGCTTTCAGACACAGTTCGATTGCCTTGACGGCGGACGGGGCTTCGGGGGTGGGGCCCTTGAAGACAGCTTCCAGTCCGGCATCGGCCATTGCCTTGACTATGCTTTTGCCGAAAGAGATGAACTTTATGTTTTCCTGCTTGAAGTCCGGGCAATTCTCGTACAGGGACTTCACGTCGCTGGGGTTATACAGCACAATGAAATCGAAACTGTGCAGGTCTATGCCCTTGAGGTTCTGTGAAACGGGTTTCACAAGAATCCCGACGGTATAGGCGAGTTTCTTCTCGTCGAAAAGCTTCGTTATATTGCCGGGGTTGGAACCTTCAGAGGAAGTGATGAGGAATCTCTCCTCCTTGTGCTTGGACCCTATCAGCGAAATGATGGAACCCGGGGTGCCGTCTCCGAAGAAAATCTTTCTCTTGCGGAATACGATATGCTTCTGGAGGTACATAGCCACCATTTCCGTGGTGCAGAAATATTTCATCGTGTCGGGCACCTTGATGCGCAGGCTTTCGCACAGTTTGAAATAGGCGTCTATCGTGTGCCTCGACGAGAACACCACTGCCGTGTAATCCTGCAGGTTGATTCTCTGGGCACGGAACTCCTTGTCGCTCAATGGTTCTATGACGTACAGGGGATGAAACTCAATCTCTGCGCCGAACTTTTCCTTAAGAGTGGTGTAGGCACTGAGGCCGGAGGGCTTTTTCTGGGAAATCAGTATCTTCATAACTTCATATCGGAAATCACCACCAGCGCTGCCGGAATGATTTCAAGGGCGCAAAGATACAAAATTGTTCCCAATACGGAACATTGGATTCCCAAAAAAACTCCTGTCCGGACAATCGAGATGAGGTAAAAAAAGGCTGTTTCTCCGAGCAGAACGTACCTGATAACCGTTTCTTCCACATTGAAAACAAGCATTCCCCCGAGGGAAACAAGCATAACGGGGACCATTACGTCAAAACAGGTGAAGAGGAAACAGTGGGCGGCCTTGGATTCATCGCCCTGAAGCTCGTTCGGGCGTATCGGGTAAAAGATGAATCTGAGGAGAAAGAAAATGACAGTGACGCCGAAGAGCACCGCCACGGACCATTCCGGGGGCACTTTCCCAAGCAGGGAAGGGCTGTACAGGCGGAATCTGTCCACCATCAGGACAAAGGGGAGGAGGAAGGCGGCGCAGCAGATTGACCGTCCCGCCGAGGTGTGGAAATTCTTCTCAAGTTCGATGTTGGGCCGTGTCTTCAGAAGGCAGGTCAGCAGGGTGGGGAAAAGTCTGAAATAAGTTTTCAGAACTGTGAGAACCAGTGCCGCCGATACAAGGACCAGAATGATGTTGGGAATGGAGTCAGCCCATACGAATACGCCGGACGCCTCCTGTGGGGCGGTCTGCGGCAGATGCAGTTGTCCGAAATTGTCAATCATTGTCAGTTGCCCCTCCTGGCGTTATATCCCATTGACTGGAGCAGCGCGGTCAGCTTGTCCCGGAGATCCCCCTGTATGGTGATTTCTCCGTCTTTGGCGCTGCCTCCCACCCCGCACTTCACCTTGAGCTGCTTCGCAAGGGCGGCAAGGGCCTCCTGTGTCCCCCTGAAGCCCTCCACGAGAGTGACCTGCTTGCCGGCCCTCTGTTTCCTGTCTATTCTGACGGTCAGGTGCTGCCTGGCGGGCTCGACAGTGGCTTCCTCCACGGGAGAATTCTCCTCGTAACGGAACTCCGGGTTGGTGGAATAAACCACCCCCAAGCGCTTTTTCCAATCGTTGTCAGCCATTATTATGCTAAAGTTTTTGCAAAGATAAGGATTTTTGGTTGTATATTTGTCAAAATATGCCGGTTGGGAAACCGGACAAACAGTCAGTGATGGAAAACAAAAGATTCAATCTGTGGAACAGGATATGCGCCCTCGCCTCTCTGCTGGTGTCTGCGGCCACATATCTGCTTACGATAGAACCTTCCGCCTCTTTCTGGGACTGCGGAGAGTTCATAGCATCATCCTATAAGCTGGAGGTGGGACATCCTCCCGGAAACCCCGTTTTCCAGCTGATAGCGAGATTCTTCACGATGTTCGGCGACAATATGCACGCCGCCATTCTGGTGAACGTGATGAGCGCCTTGTGCTCGGCTCTGACAATCTTCTTCCTTTACCTCACCATAGTGTGGTTCGTCAGGAGGCTGATTCCGACGGTCGGGGGCAGGTATTCCACCGGGGCCGCGGTTGCCATAATGGGGTCGGGACTTGTGGGCTCCCTGGCCTACTGCTTCTCCGACACTTTCTGGTTTTCGGCTGTTGAGGGGGAGGTCTATGCGATGAGTTCGCTCGCCACGGCGCTTGTGTTCTGGGCTATGACCAGATGGTACGACCAGGCCGACGAACCCCGCTCCAACAGGTGGATTGTGCTGATAGCCTTCCTGATGGGTCTCAGCATAGGCATCCACCTTCTCAACCTGCTGGCCATCCCGGCGCTCGTGTTTATGTTCTACTACCGCCGCAGGGAGGACGGCAAATTCACTTTCGGCGAGTCCTGCAAGGTATTCGCCATAGGCTGTGCCATTCTCGCGCTGATTCTCTTCGTAATAATCCCCCTGCTGCCCAAGATGGCGGCCTACGTCGATCTGTTCTTCGTCAATGTCCTGGGCCTGCCCTACAATGTGGGCGCCGCCTTCTTCCTGCTGGCCCTGCTGGGCTTCTGCTTCTGGGGACTGTTCTCCACCTTAAGGAAGGAGAAAGTGTTCTGGAACACAGCTCTCCTGTGTCTCACAACCATAATCATAGGATTTTCCGTCTTCAGCATAGACATCATCCGTTCCTGCGCCAAGACGCCCACCAACGAGTATCAGCCCGACAATGCCTTCACTCTCGTGCGCTACCTGAGCCGCGAGCAGTACGGTTCCACGCCTCTGGTTTACGGCCAGTATTTCGATGCTCCCTGGGATTTGGAGCAGACAAGATACTGGGCCCCTCTCAACGGGAAATACAAGAAGGTCGAGGGGCCGGTGAATGCGAAATACAAACCCGAGGGGAAGATGCTCTTCCCCAGAATGTGGAGCAACAGCCCGGACGGCAAATTCGAGCGTTTCTATGAGTCCTATACCGGAGGCAAGGGACATTACGTGAAGGATGCCACCTACAGGAAGCCCACGATGGGCGCCAATCTGGCCTATTTCTTCGACTACCAGCTGAACTGGATGTACTGGAGGTACTTTATGTGGAATTTCGTGGGCAGGCAGAACGAGATACACAGCCCCTCGCCGGGCAATATCTTCCACGGCAACTGGGAGAGCGGCATCAGGTTCATCGATGAATTCCGCCTCGGTGACCAGTCCGACGCTCCCGGCATCCTGAAGGACAACAAGGGCAAGAATCACTATTTCTTCATTCCCCTGCTGCTGGGCCTGCTGGGCCTGCTCTTCCAGTTCGACCGCGACAAGCGGGGCTGCTGGCTCACCTTCCTTATGTTCTTTATGACGGGAATCGCCATAGTGATTTATCTCAACCAGCCTCCATACCAGGTCCGCGAACGCGACTATGCCTATGCCGGCTCGTTTTATTTCTTCTGCGTGTGGATAGGAATCTCCGTGGCCGCCATTTACAAATGGATGGAAGAGGCTCTGAAGGGGAAACATACGCTTGCCGTGGCTGTGGCGGCTTCGCTTGCCTGCCTTTCCGCTCCCGTCCTGATGGCGGAGCAGAACTGGGACGATCACGACAGGTCCAACCGCAGGACGGCCGTGGAACTTGCCAGGAACTATCTCAATTCCGTGGGGGATAACGGTTACCTGATAACTCACGGAGACAACGACACCTTCCCGGTGTGGTACGCCCAGGAGGTGGAGAACGTGCGCCCCGACGTGAGGGTAATCAACACTTCCCTCCTCGGTACGGACTGGCACATAGACCAGATGAAGTGGGCCTGCAACGAGTCCGCTCCCCTGCCCCTGGCCGTTCCTGCCGGGCAGTATCTGTACGGCACCAACGAATATGTGCCCGTTTACGACAGCAGGGACCAGGTGATGGATATAGGGGACGTGATGATGCTGTTCCGGCATCCGGAGGTCAAGGTGGGCCTGTCGAGCGGCCGGAAGGTCGATTACATCGCTTCCAGGAAGATATCGGTGCCCGTGAACAGGGAAAACGTGTTCAAATACGGAATCGTGTCCCCGAAGTATGCCGACAGGGTCCCCGACGAGATAATCCTCGAAATCCCCGGGAAGAAGGAATATCTGAGCAAGCCCGAGATTTTCCTGCTCGACCTCCTCTCGCAGTATGAGTGGGACAGACCGCTGCATCTGCTCAATATGGGGGGAGAATTGAATATCGGCATCAGGGATTATCTTGAGTTCGAGGGTTATTCCTATAAGTTCGTCCCGATAAAGAGCAAGAATTCGTCTTCCAGGGCGGATTTTGTCGATACGGATGAACTGTACTCCAGGATGACGCAGACCTACTGTTGGGATGCCATTTCAAGGGATGACTATTTCATCGATTACCAGAATCTCTATACAAATCTGGGCGTAATGTCGGTACGTACGTTATTTGTGACCTCGGCAAAGGCGTTCCTCAGGGAAGGAGAGAATGAAAGGGCTCTGGAGATGCTCGACAAGGCTTCCGAAGTGATGAAGAACTATCCTATCGAGACTGTGCCCGCCGGTCTGTCGGGGAATGACTACACCGTCATAGAGATGGTGGGGCTTTACTATCAGCTCGGCCAGACGGATAAAGCCCGTCAGTTGGCGGTCGAAATGTCCAACGAGCTTGTGGTATCCGCCAGGTTCTTCCTTAAGTTCTACGAGTTCGCCAAGGATGATTTCGAGCTCTGCGCCAACTATATCTACTACCTTTCCGATACTCTGAAGGAGGCTGGCGACAAGGAATTCGCCGGCAAGGTGGAGGAGAATCTGGCCCTGTTGCTCAAGGCCGCCACTGCGGACGAAAGCTAGCGTTTCAGCCTGACGACTACCGAAAGCGGGAGGACTTTGCCGAATCTGTCGTTGATGGCGAGTTCCCCGCTTTCAAGTTTGCAGGGAGTCTTGGCGGAAAGTCCGAACGCCTGCTTCGTGACGGTCTCGCCGAGGGCGGCGGAGAATCCGTTGGAATAGAGGTTGAGGACCATAAACGAATTTTCGGGCTTGAGAATGGATGAAACGGTTCTGAGCATCTCGAACAGGCATTCGTCAAGTTTCCATTTCTCTCCATCCGGACCGTGGCCGTAGGCGGGAGGGTCGAGTATTATCCCGTCATACAGATTGCCTCTTTTAGCCTCTCTCTTCGCGAATTTCATAGCATCCTCCACAACCCACCTGATGCCTTCCAGCCCGCTGGCTTCCATATTGCCCCGTGCCCAGGTGACTACCTGCCTCACGGAGTCGAGGTGAGTGACGTCTGCTCCGGCTGACCTGGCCGCCAGCGATGCCGCTCCGGTGTAGGCGAAGAGATTGAGAACCCTCGGTGCCGGACTTCCGTTCTTTCCGGCCCGGGCGCTCAGTTCCGAGCTTTCCCTGAAGATGAAATCCCAGTTGGGAGCCTGCTCGGGGAACACTCCCACGTGCTTGAACGAGGTAAGTCCCAGACGCAGGTCAAATGCCGGTCCTTCCGGAAGTCTGTACCGGATGTGCCACTGGTCTTCCATCTTCCTGAGGCGGTTCCAGATGCCGCTGTCTTCCTTCCCCGCCTTGCCGAATCCGGCTCCGGGAGTGAAACTCGTGTGGGCAAGGCGGCGCCATTCGGATTCGCTCATTGACGGTGTCCAGAGCGCTTTCGGCTCGGGACGGCGCAACACATAACTGCCGTAGCGCTCCAGTTTTTCTCCGTTGCCGCTGTCCAACAGTTCGTAGTCTTTCCAGTTTTCGTCGGGATAATCAATCATAACGTAAAGATATTCATAAAATCTTTATGTTTCATATTTATCACCCGGATTTTGACGATGAGCCGACATTTTCTTATTTTTGCACGTCGGTTGGTGAATGGAAGCCATAGCCGAATGATGTGGATAATACAAACAGTTTTTCATTATGAATAAAACAAATCTTTTGCTGGCAGCTGTCGTTGCCGTTATGATGACAGGATGTGCGAAAAATGACGTTCCGCAGCCCGAAGAGTATGACAATCTTATCGTTTACGGCAATATATATACTGCCAGGGTGGATGAGTCCAAAGACAAAAACGCCTCGGAGCGCTACGTGACTGCGGATGCTATGGTAGTCAAGGACGGCAAGTTCGTGTGTGTCGGTACCAGAGCGGAGGCGGACATGTACAGGACCGACAAAAGCCGGGTAATCGACCGCACGGACAAGGGCATCATCATCCCCGGCATCACCGATGGACATGCCCATTATCTGATGAAATTCATCAACGAGCAGATGAAGGACAACACTCTCCAATTTACCGATGAGCAGAGTTATGACGACGTTCTCGCCCAGGTGCGCAAGTTTGTGGAGGAAGCCCGAAAAGAAGGCAGGCAGTTGGAATATGTCTATGGAGAAGGTTATGACTGTTCCAGGATGAAAGGTGCGGATGGCAAAGACAGACGCCATCGCAAGGACCTGGATGCCATCACCACGGAAATACCGATTTTCCTCACAGGTTTTGACCACCACAGTACGCTTGTCAATACCCGCGCGATGATAAATGCCGGGATTCTTAGTGAAGATGGAGATGTGATCCGCAAGCAGATAGCAGGCGGCTTTATGTACCGTGATGCAGAAGGCAAACTGAACGGAGTGTTCGCCGAGCGCGCCACATCCCTGCTTCAAGGCCCCGGCCTGGGCAACAAGATGCGTCCCACGTCAGCGCAAATATCTCAGGGCATCAACAATATGCAGCAATACCTGCTTTCAGTCGGCATCACCAATATCATCGAGGGGTGGACAAACAACTACAGCGTGGATGACGAATCCCTGTTCCAGGCATTGACAACCATGGATTGGGACAAGACTCTGCATCTCAATGTTTCTCTTACCTACGAAATCGAACCCTGGTTCAACAACAATAAACCTTACGGCTATGTGAACAATGCCGCTTCGGTTCAAAAACGGTATCAGAGCGCTCACGTTCATCCCGACTACCTCAAACTCTTTATGGACGGCTGTACGGAAATGGGTACCGGTTTCCTGTTGGGAAAGTACTCGGACAGTCCCGTTGACAGCATTTTCTCAGGTCACGGCACGGCTCTGTGGACAGAGGCGGATATGAACACCCTCGTCAGGGCCGCAAACGAAAAAGGTCTGACCGTTCACACTCACACTATGGGAGACGGTGCCATCCGCCGTAGCGTGCAGGCCTACGCGAAGGCACACGACGAATTCGGTGACAAGGATTTGCGTAACTGTATCGTCCATATCCGCAATATCAGCCCGGAAGATTATGCTGAAATCAAGCGATGCAATATCGCCGTTACCTGCAATATGAACTGGCATTGCTTCACGGCCGGACAGGTTGAATATTTCAAGGCAATACTTCCCGAACCGCACAGCAAAGAGGCCTATCCTATGAAATCATTCTTTGATAATGATATTCTTGTCAGCCAATGCACGGACACTCCGGCGGACAATGGCATCAACTATCCGTTCTATTGCATGGAGGTTGCCGTCACCGGCAAATATGAGCCGGGAATGGATGCCTTCCAGCCTGAGGAACTGATTGACCGCTACCAGTTCCTGCAGGCAATGACCTACAATGGTGCCTGGCAGCTGCATCTGGAGAAGGAGCGCGGCAGCATTGAGGAGGGGAAATATGCTGATTTTGTCATTCTGGAAGAGAATGTGCTGACCTGCGACGCCCAATCCATCAAAGATGTTCAGGTGCTCAAGACATTCTTTGAGGGCCGGGAAGTGTATAGCCGGCAATAAATTCATGCTGCATAAGAATATACAAGACCTGTATAAAAATAATCCATCATGCAAAAACTTTTCTCGATTATTGCAGGAATATGCATCCTGGCCTCCTGTTGCGGAGGGAAACAGGGAGGCCTGACCAGGTCAGGACTCGACCCGAAGAACTTCGACGGTGAGTACAATGGCAAAACCACGGCCCTTTATACTCTTACCAATAAAAATGGGATGGAAGTGTGTGTCACCAATTTCGGCGGACGCATAGTGTCGTTGATGGTGCCCGACAGGAACGGCGAGTTCAGGGATGTGGTGCTCGGCTTCGATAAGGTAAGCGACTATTTCCCCGAGAACAATCTCTCCGATTTCGGAGCGTGCATAGGCCGTTATGCCAATCGCATAAGCGGCGGGAAACTTGTCATTGACGGAAAGGAGTATCAGCTCCCGCTCAACGACAACGGCGTGAATTGCCTGCACGGCGGCACCCGCGGTTGGCAGTATCAGGTTTATGAGTTGGTGGAAGCCGACCGGACCCATTTGAAACTTGTAATGAACTCTGCAGACGGCGACAACAACTTCCCCGGTGCGGTCACGGCGTACGTGACATACACGCTCACGGAAGACAACCGTCTCGACATCAGCTATGAGGCCACGACGGATGCCCCGACAGTCATAAATATGACCAATCATTCATATTTCAACCTTTCGGGAGATCCTGCCAACCACAGCATCTGTGAAGACCGTATGTTCGTCAATGCGGAATATTACACTCCTACGGACAAGTATCTCATTCCCACAGGGGAAGTTGCCGCTCTGAAGGATACTCCGCTTGACTTCAAGCAGTCCCGGGCCATCGGAGACAGGATTGACAATGATTTCGAGGCCTTGAATCTGGCAGGCGGTTACGACCATAACTGGATTCTTGCAGACAACGATGAACTTGTGCCGGATGTCATCCTTTCCTGCGACAAGACGGGCATAACAATGTCAGTCTCCACATATGAGCCCGGAATACAGATATATACCGGCAATTTCCTTGACGGCACGGTCACGGGGAAGAAGGGAATCACTTATAACAAAAGGACCGGCATATGTCTGGAGTCCCAGCATTTCCCTGACAGCCCCAACAGGCCCGAATGGCCCTGTACGGTGCTTCGTCCCGGGGAAACATACAGAAGCCATTGCGTCTTTGCATTCGGCATAGAAGAGTTGCGGGGCTCAACGCAAATAAATTCATAAAAATTGTTAATTTTGCAGGATAGAAAATTTACAAATCATAATATTATGCAACAGCACATCGATTCCTACGATTTCAACGGCAAGAAAGCCATTGTCCGCGTTGATTTCAACGTTCCCTTGAACGAAAAGTTCGAGATTACAGACGACACCCGTATCCGCAGGGCTATGCCCACCCTCAAGAAAGTACTTGCAGGCGGCGGTTCCGTCATCATAATGTCTCATCTCGGACGTCCCAAGAAGGTTGACGCAACGTTCTCTCTCAAGCACATCGTGGCTCACGTTTCAGAGTGCCTCGGAGTTTCCGTACAGTTTGCTGACGACTGCCAGAAGGCTCAGGCACAGGCCGCGGCCCTCAAGCCGGGCGAGGCTCTGCTTCTCGAGAACCTCCGCTTCTATGCAGAGGAGGAAGGAAAACCCCGCGGACTCGCCGAGGATGTCACGGATGACGAGAAAAAGGCCGCAAAGGCTGCCGTAAAGGAAAGTCAGAAGGAGTTCGTGAAGACTCTCGCTTCTTATGCTGACTGCTACATCAATGACGCTTTCGGAACGGCGCACCGCGCTCACGGTTCAACCGCTCTCATCGCCAAATACTTCCCGAACGACAAGATGTTCGGCTATCTGATGGAAGGCGAAATCAAGGCTATCGACAACGTGCTCAAGAATGCACAGCATCCCTTCACCGCAATCATCGGCGGTTCCAAGGTCTCTTCCAAGCTCGCCGTGCTCGAGAATATGCTCGAGAAGGTCGACAACCTCATCATCGGAGGAGGAATGGGCTATACCTTTATGAAGGCTCAGGGCGGCAGGATAGGCAACTCCCTGCACGAGGACGACCTTATCCCCCAGGCTCTCGAGATTCTTGCCAAGGCAAAGGAGAAGGGCGTGAAGATTTCAGTCTCTACACAGACACTGGTTGCCAACGAGTTCTCCAACGAGTCGGCAACGCAGCTCGTTCCCTCTATGGAGATTCCTGACGGATGGGAGGGAATGGATGCCGGTCCCGAGTCTCTCGCCAACTGGAAAGATATCATCCTTTCTTCCAAGACCATCCTTTGGAATGGTCCCGTGGGTGTGTTCGAGATGCCCGCCTTCGCAAACGGCACTCTCACCATCGCCAAGTTCCTTGCAGAGGCGACGGAGAAGGGCGCTTATACCCTCGTCGGCGGCGGCGACTCCGTGGCGGCAGTCACCCGTATGGGCTTCGCCGACAAGGTGAGTTATGTCAGCACGGGCGGCGGTGCAATGCTTGAGGCTCTTGAAGGCAAGGACCTCCCCGGCATCGCGGCCGTGCGCGAGTAGGAATCTGCTTTGTTCGGACTCGAGAATATAGGCCTTCTGGGCCTGTTCATAGGGACCTTTCTGGCGGCTACAATCCTGCCGTTCAGTTCTGATGCCCTTTATGTTGCAACGTTGGCCACCGGAATCAGCCCGGTGGCCACGCTTGTTGTCGGGACAGCCGGCAACTGGTTGGGCGGCATCACCACATATTTCATAGGCAGGCTCGGAAAGTGGGAGTGGATAGAAAAGCACTTCAAGGTCAACCCGGAGACGATGCACAAGTATAAATCGTACATCGACAGATACGGCGTATGGATGGCACTTGTCAGCTGGGTGCCGTTCGTGGGGGATGTCGTGGCACTTGCCCTCGGGTTCTTCCGCACTCCGGCTGTTCAGACATTGTTCCTTCTGGGCGTCGGCAAATTCGCCCGCTTCGCTGTCTGGACCTTGTTGATTGTCTGATATTATCCTACTCGAATGTAAAGTAACCGGAAAAAGCGAGATTCACGTAAGATTCTATGCCGGACGAGGGTTGGATTACCGCGCAAAAACGAACCTATACGTACAAAAGGAGTACTGGAACGAGAAAGCCGGGACAGTCAAAATTCCGACGACAAGATCCAACACTTTGGAGAAGCAGGAACTTATCAGAAGGCTTTCAGAACTCAGTACGGAACTTGCGACTTTATCCAAGGATATTCGCGAGGCTTTTCTCATCGCCGGTGACGAGAAATCCAGCCCGGATTGGCTTTCCACTTTCATACAAGAAAGGAACGAGGTCAGGCTTCCTGCTTCAAAACCTGCCGAGGACGAAGTGGAAAAGTCCGAAATTGACGGAACAGAGGAATTCTTCAAGGTCTTCGAGCATTTCGTCTCCATTCAGAAGATATCGGAAATCCGAAAGCGCCATTACAATGTCATCATCCGCGCCCTCAAGCGCTTTGCTCTGTACAATGTCCAGGAAGTCAGTTTCGCCACGCTGTCCTCAGACATGCTGCGCGAGTTTGCCGCTTTTCTGGAGACCGAGCACGAGTTCGTAGTCACCGATGATAAGGGAAATCCTTGCATCAAGGATCCGTTATACCTGGAGGCATATAACGCCGTCCCGGAGTGCCGCCTGCCGAAGCAAAGGGGCGAGAACCCTATCTGGGAAGTGGCCTCATCCCACATGGCCCGCCGCGTCCTCGTCGGCAATCTCTACAAAGAAGTCAAAGACCCGAACTTGATTGCAAAGATCTCCGGTCATGTCGAGAACTCACGCGCCTTCAACCGCTACCGCGACATTGATGAAGAGATGGCGAAAGAGACAATCATGAAACTGGAATAAAGGTGGTGAGTTACCACCTTTGAGAGTGGGAGTTCTTATGCTGATGGGATAATAAATACATCCCATTCCCCGTCTTTTTCCCTGCGAGCAATGTATCCCTTATCAGACATAGACTTCAGATGTTTCTGAATTGCAGAAGTGTTGATACCTATTGTCTTGGCCAGTGCCGCGATGGTGATTCCAGGGTCTGCGATCAGCAAATTCAAAATCTTTCCCGAGTTGGGGCTTCTGAATAGAATACGTTGTCCATCATACCACCAGACATTCGGTTCCCGGGTTTGAATAAAGTCAATGTCATTCTGAATTTCTTCTGTCACCAACTTCTTGAACCAGTTCACAAACTTGCGTGCTTCACGGATACTGGCGTGCGAACCGTCACTTGGTACAGGTCCAACTACAAGGTCAGCCTGGTGCAGTGCTTCAAGATAATCTTTCTTGTTCCGGCTTCGAACGACAACCATCGGATAACCATGGCGGGCAAGGATGAAATTGACCAACAGGCGTGCTATTCGTCCGTTTCCATCCTCAAATGGATGAATCCTGATATATCTATAGTGGAAGAGAGCAGCCAGCTCGACCGGAGTGTATTCGCCTGAGACTTCTGCTTGATTATACCAATCCACCAAGTCTGTCATCAACGCTGTTGTCTCTTCCGGTGCAGCATACTCAAATCGGTCACCATAACGGGTGATGACACTGTTGGGGCGTGTCTTATAGCACCCGGCATGGATGACATAGCTTGTCACAGTACCATCCGGGAGATTTCGGTAAACCGTGTAGTCCTCACGAAGAAGAGTCTGATGCAGCTGCCGGATAAATGTTTGCGTTAGAGTTGTGTCCTTCAAAGAGGCTTGCTCTTTCATCATCATCAGTCCGACGTTGCTGGCTTTCATTTCCTCAAAGTCTTTCATCTCGGCCTCGCCGACAACCTTACCGAACAGCAACAGGAGTTCGGTCTGTCCATAGGTCAGCGTATTTCCTTCAATGTGGTTGCTGTTATAATTGAATTCCACGGTGAATTTACGGCTCAGCCGATCCCTGTCCTTCAATGAAAGTGGCTGTAGAGCGCACCATGCTTTGTATGTCTCTTCCAGATTCATACGCCATGTTTTTTACAAAAATAATAAAAAGGTGGTAACCCACCACCTTTATTAAGAAAAAATTGAAAACCGTTCAATGCTTTTCAATATTATAATCCCATTTCAAGGTATTGTCTCATTGTTGACAGCACCCTCATTTGCTTTGCGTAATCCATAAGACGGGAGATGTTGCGATCTTTGCGCTTAAGATAGTTCCTAAGAATCTCAACAGCCACTTCCGTTCCTATTTTATTGCGGAATTTTACGGCATCGCAGACGCTTTTCTCGATGCAGAATATCTTAACCTTGTGAGTGGCAATTTCGGTTTCTTCAACGCCCATCGTGCAATACTTCTCTTCCCAATAGCAGAGAACGATGCCTGAAATCTTTGGAACCACCACCTTCCTGTGCTTTTCAATAGCGACGTAGAACCCGTCAGGGATTTGTGTAGTAAGTCCATAGTAATCC
>JAZUHY010000056.1:0-3928 GCA_045641985.1 Candidatus Cryptobacteroides sp. | reverse complement strand
GATTCATCATATTGTCTATGATGACGGGGAAGTCCCATCTTTCGGTCCATTTGCCGTCCCAGCTCCTGATAGCTCCGACTGACGGATTGAAGCGTGCGGCAAGCTTGTCCGCCGCTTTCAGGAGCACGCCCTTGAACTCCGCCGTGTCCTTCGTGATTCTGAGCGCGTTGCCGTAACTGCAGTTTATCATAAAGCCTATGTCGTGGTCGGTCTTCATCTCCAGGAGGGGAGAGAGGGCGAGCGTGCGTTTCTGCGCCATTTCCCTGAATGCTTCATCACCGGTATTCTCATAAACGTACCATAGAGAACCGGGATAGAATCCGCTGCACCACCATTGGATGTCGGAGGTGACAATTTTCCCGTCTTTGTCCAGTGTCCTGGGGCAACGTCCCTCGTCGAGGCTGCTGTCCATAAGCCTGTACTGGGTTCGGGCCAGTGAGAATACACGTTCCGTGAGGGCTTCCATACTTTCTTCGGCGCAGAGGTTGAGCGCCGTCAGTGCCGCGACTGCGGTAATAATCATCTTCCTGAGCATAATATGCGAAATTAAAAATAAATCGTGAAAAAATGGTATATTTGCATACAACTCGCCTGTGCTTTCAGACCACAATTGCTTCCGATATGGATTCTGATTTCAAGAAAAAGCTCAAGGAAAAATATATGAAGGATGCCTCGGTGACATCTTTGATATTGGTCGGCTGCCGTGAAAAGGATGCCGAACTGGAGTTCTGTCTCCGGTCCGGGGAAGGATGGAGGACCGCCTGCAAGGGTATGGCTTTCATCGGAAAGAACGGTGTCGGCAAGGAAAGGGAAGGGGACGCAAAGACTCCCTTGGGGGATTTTCCGGCACTGACTGCTTTCGGAATCCGGCCTGATCCCGGTACGTCCCTGCCTTACATCGACATCCGTGAAGGCGTCATTGCCTGTGAATGCGGTTCCGCCCCTGTTTTCTGTATATATGAAATATGAACCCGGATTATTCTGTCTTTGAATATTCAGTGCCGCAGGAGTGGTACGATGGGGTTTATCGCGACAAGCTGCAATGCCGCAGGGCGGCGAGATCTTTCAGCTTGATACACAAGCGGAGGAGCGATGAATGCTGGCTCATAGTCCACGGATATCGCGGCTATCCCGGAGAATTCGTCAGGCCTGCCGTGGACCTGTTCAACGCCGGTTTTGACGTTTTCGTGCCAAGGTTGCCGGGACACGGAACCTGCGGCAAGGATTTTATAAGGTCCCACCCGAAGGACTGGATGGGGCTGGCTGACAATGCCGTCAAGGACCTTAAGACACGATATTCCAAAGTTCATCTGCTTGGTCATTCAATGGGTACGGCCATGGCCGCGATTCTGGCCGGGGACAATCCGGAAATCGGCAGGATTGTCTATGTGAGTCCCAGTTTCGAGAATCTCCAGATGCCCTGGACGGCAAGGGTGGCGCTGCGCCTGCTTGCCCCGTTCACCCCGAAGGTGAACTGTCACTGGCATCCAAGTTCCAAATATCATCTTCATTATGAGGATGCTCCCTGTGACGAACTGTATCTGGGCGGAGAATACTGGACCTGGTTCTTCACGCGTCAGCTTCCCGAGTATTACCGCTTGCTGAAGAAAGGGCTTGAAGCCATAAAAGGTGACCGCCACGAACATCTGGTGATCTGCCCGGGGCGCGATAAAATCATTTCTCTGCCGTCTCTGGAATTGTATAGGGAAGCCGTCGGAGACAGGCAGAATTATGTCATTATAGAGAACGGAACACATTCCCTGTTCTATGACAAGGATCCGCAGGCGGAAGAGAAAGCCGTGGCAGCGGTGCTTGCGTTCGCCGGAAACCCAAAGCATATTTGCAAATAAGCCCTGCTGCGGCAGGGCTTATCTCAATGTGACTCCAATCGCGCTTTACGCTACACGAAGTCCTATAGCGATATACCCCGTGTTCTCCTGCTCGATATCTATGATTTCTTTGTGTGTCATCTGAGTATGAAAAAACGTTCAAAAAAAAATCGTCGGCTACGCCGAATGAAACCAGCGCCCGTGGGGCGCTGGATAAGGGCTTTCAAGGATTTGTCTATTTTGATTGCAGGCAATGTCAGGATTCGCCTCGGCATAGCTCAAGCAAGCTTGGCTCTGCGCTCGACTCTCACTGACATTCTGTAATGAGGCGTACACTGAAGCCGATGTAGCGGCCGTCGACGCTGACAGGCTTGACACTGAGGTCACTGAAGAACAAGCGGCACGCGCGATAGATGTTGACGTCCGCATTAGATGACCAATAGTAGGCGTAGCTATCGACATGGGTGACACCGTTACCATTGCGGAAGCCAGTAGCGGGAAGGAAGACGATGCCCGCGTCATCGAGAGCTTTCCAAGTTGTATATTTTGTTTTCCAGTCTGCCTGGTCTGTGAAATCATCCGGGAACAGGACCATACCATAGAAGGTAACACCCTCGACCGTTATGCCGGATGATGTCAAATTCTCGAATCTGGCACCGCCATTCTCCATTTTTCTGGTGTCGAACAGATACTGCCACTCGGCTGAGGTCAATGTGCGCCAAGTTTTGCCGTCACCAATTTGAGAACCCCAATCCTCGGATGGATTAAAAGTTTCACCGCCTGATGTATGACCTTCCAGATATTTTTTGTGGTAGGGGTCGGTCGACCAGTTCCCATAGCCCCAGGTGAAGAGACTGATGAGAGTAGTGCTGGCAGAACCGTTACCTGCGCGGTAGTGCTGATGCTCGAAGAATGACCATTTTGTGTCCGTAACACTATATGTGAGGTTACCCTGCGAGAAGTGAACCTTCTTTACGTTGCCCTGTCCATCATCAGCTACCGTGAACACACCTGGAAGTGCGCCGTCAGGAACATCACCCTTGAACTTTTCTCCCATGAGGGTTAGTCTGCCAACAGCATTGTAAGCGATGTTGACTTTGACGCCTGTCATCGTACATTTCTTTCCGTCGGTTGCGGTGAAAACAAGGGTGAGATCCTGATAGTTTCCGGCAGGAACGGCGATGTTGAAATAATTCGCGGCTTTGCCGAGAGCAGCTCCCGTACCGAGATGGAGCGTGATGCCCGCCATGTCTGTTGCGGTGATGACGGCCTTGCCATCGGTACCAACGGTGAAGGCTCCGCTCAGGGTTGCACTGCCGTCCTTGATTTCGATGGACTTGAGGGTGACGTTCTCCTGAGTGGTATTGAACACTATCTGAAGCACGGAACCGAGACTGCTGAAGTCCATTCTCTCTTCAGCCTCGCCGGAGAGCGTCTTCTTGCAGTACATAGGAGGGACATGGTTGTTCTGCTGCTCGGCGGGCCAGATGAGATTTGCCACACTTGCCGGGTAGAAACCTTCGACCTCGCCTGAAATGGATTCCTTGCTTGAGAACGTCCCCTTTGTAGTTTCCTCACCACCCGTGAGAGTGAATTCTACACTCTTTTCAGAGTTCTTTACACAAATCTTGTCTCCCGTTTTCCAGACGACATCATATTTGTAAACCATTGCCGCCTTTGTTTCCGCACCTATTCCTTCTGACACTGCACTGATGGTCATCCCTTCTCCCGTCGGAATGGTATCAGCCTCTTCCATGGCTTCTTTCTGGCAAGATACCGCCATCAAGGCAGCGGTACACGCCAATAATACAATTGCTTTCTTTTTCATTTCTTTATCGTTTATTGTTTCTTGCTTATAGGGTGCTATACACAAAAGACTTCCGCCCGTAGTCCACAGAACGGACCGCAGGCGGAAGTGACGATATTTTCAAATGCTAATTTACTGTGTATGAAGCAGTTGCTCACCCTCCCCTGATTGTGGATGGAAGTGCCGAACGTACTTTTATATGATGTGCAAGTAAGCATATAATCTTACAAATTTACGAATAAATCCCAATATCTCGCAAAATATCGAAGGATGTGTACATTATATTCATTGG
>JAZUHY010000055.1:0-9360 GCA_045641985.1 Candidatus Cryptobacteroides sp. | reverse complement strand
CAGTTCATCAAGAAACAGTGGGTCAATCACCTTGTGGATGTTCTCGATGCTGGTATAGTGCATTCCTCCGCTGCGACGTGTTTCCGGGTTCAGGGTGCTCTCGAATACGGCTCCGAAAATAGTCGGACTTATCTGGCTCCAGTCGAAATCGTCGCTGGCATTCTTAAGAATCAGATGGGCAATCTTTTCGTTGAAGAAAGGGATCTCAATATCCTTATCAGTGAAAAGGCCTCCGTTACAGTATGGGAAAGCTTTGAGCGCTGACGGCGTGTATGGGCTGCGCCTGTCAACCGGGGTATTCAGAATATCGAACAAATCGATAAGTCCTCGACGCATATCTCCCTCGCCTGGTTTGAACTGTGCCAGATAGTCGTGGAACATACAGCGTTTCTCTCCGAAGAGCCCGGCATCCTCGGCGTAGAGACAGAACACCAGGCGGACGCAGAGAATGTTGAGACTGCGCAGGGTCCCGGAATCTTCCGGGTTGATATATTGTTTCAGCAGTTCATCGTAAATTTCGCCGATAATCTCACCGGCCTGCAGGGAAACCTCCATTTCTTTCTTGAGGTGTTCGTTGCCCTGCTCTACGAGGAACTGGAGGCGGTAGTATTCTTACTCCAGATTTTCCAGAAGAATCACCTCCGGCTCGCCCTGAGGATTTTCCATATCATAAACGTGAAATTCCTTGAAATTGCAGATGACCATCCAGCGCGGCCGCTTGGAATACGGCAGTTCGGCAGCATAGCGCTTTGCCTGTTGGAAAGGTGTCAGCAATGTTCCGTCGCTTTGGGGAATGGCTTTTCGAAGGTCCTTGTCAATGGATTTCTGCTCAATCAACACGTGCGTAGACTCAATGTAAGCATCGATAAAACTGGTGCTGCTGAGTTTTACCTGGTTTTCGAACGAGATGAAACCCACATGTGATTCCACCCCGTAAACGGACTGCAACAAATCAATCCAGAAGGATTGACTCTGACCCTTTTCGTAGCCCTGGCCTTTCCATCTATCGGCAAATGACTTTGCCGCTATTGACTGCTGATTCTTTTGCATCTTAATTCTGGTTGTTTTCGTAAAATTAACATTTTTGATACTGTCAGAGCATATTTTTAAGCGAAAGTCCCACGAATGTTGTATCCCACTGCTTGTGATGCGATAATATCCCGGCCGCTTTCTCCTGTAGGACCTTGATATTGATCTTGTCGGGATTCCGTTTGACCTCTCCGAGCACCAGTTTCCTTTCTGCTTCGTTCACAGCCACAAGGTCAATCTCCTTGTCCTCTCCCGGAGCACCGTTCGACCCCTTTTTCCAGTAATTCGTGACAACATTATACTCTCCGGTCTCACTGTATGCCTGTCTGAACCATTTTTCAAGGACAAATCCTGAGAACGTCTCATAGTCAGTTTCAATCTTCTGGCGAACGTAATCCATATTCCCGATTTCAACTGCGCTGCGGTATTTGTATATGAAGCGGAACCAGAAACTGAGGAAGTTGTCATCAAGATAATATCTCATATTTCTTGACTGCTCCCCGGAAAGATACGGACGGACTCTGGACACAATGTTAAAATCCGTCTCCAGCTTATCCAGGTAGCCTCCTGTCTCGAAACCGACATAACTGGTCATATCACCCCTGTAGGTCTTGCCTCCGGCCAATGCTGAGAGAATGGAGAAGTAGTTGCCATAGTCTCTGCCGAATTCATCGGAAAGGAGTTCGCGCCCTTCGTCGATAAAGTATGACCCGGGAGAGAGTACGGCTTTCAGGATGCCATCCTTGGTATATGCCCCCTGGGACATCAGCAATTCGACATACTTTGCAACGCCCCCCGTGACCATATACAGTGTAAGAAGGTCGTCCGGTGTGAAGTTCGGATTATGGTCCTTCAGAATGGCCTTCAAGGTCTGTATGCTGAAGGCTTTGATCCTGAACCTTGCGGTTGCCCTACCATACAAAGGTTCTTCCTTGTCATCGAATATCTTCTTCATCTTCGAGTAGATGGATCCACAGATGACAAGATTTATTCTGCTGTCTTCCTTGTTTGCATCCCATACGTCCTGGATGTCCGAGAAAATGCCATCTCCAGCTATCTTAAGATTTTGGAACTCGTCGAACACCAGAGTGAAATTCCTCCTCTTGGATATACTCATTATCACCTCGAAGAGCCTGCGGAAAGAAGTGAAGTCGCCTATATCTTCACCTAAGACTTCACGTACAATCTCGGAAAGCTCCTGACAAAGAAGAGACTCGCTCTTTTTCCCCACAAAAAAATACAAGAAGGGAATCTTTGTGAAAGAGCGTTTGATGAGCGTTGTTTTTCCAATCCGGCGTCTTCCTGTGATGACGATCATCTGTGCGCTTGTTGCGGACAAGGCCTCATATTTCCGGAATGCGACTGTTTCAGCATCTCTATCGTAGAATTTCATACCGTTATGCAATTTGTGTTACTGTAATTGCGGTTGCAATATACGCACTTTATCTTTAACCGCAAAACAATTTTAATAACTTCTCCTATTACAGATAACCCGTTTCGCTTAATACTGATTAAGCGAAACGGATTTCCGCGCCGACGGAGACGGCTATTGGGGTAAATGGATTATATTTGCGGACAGATTCATCAATATGCCAAACTTCACGATACGTCCCGCTTCGGTTGAAGACATCCCCATAATCCGGAGGATGGCAGAAATCGTTTTCCGGGAAACATATGCCGGCATTTTTAAACCAGTCACCCGTATACATAAAACACAGACAACCGATTGAAATTCAATCGGTTGTCTGTGTGTGATTCCGACGCGATTCGAACGCGTGACCCACAGCTTAGAAGGCTGTTGCTCTATCCAGCTGAGCTACGGAACCAGAGCTTTTTCCAAAGGATTGCAAATATAGTCAATTTCCTTGATTATACAAGGATAATGCCTGCTTCTGCACATTGCTTCCGCATTTCGTCGGGCCAGATGCTGCTCTGTATTTCTCCTATGTGCGCTTTCCTGAGAAGGAACATACACAGCCGCGACTGGCCGATGCCTCCTCCTATGGTGCTGGGGAGTTCTCCCGACAGCAGCATTTTGTGGTAGGGGAGTTCCTTTTTCCACTCCTCTCCCTTGATTTCCAGCTGCCTGAGCATCGATGCTTCGTCAACCCTTATTCCCATACTTGAAATTTCCAGAGCGTGACCCAGCACTCCGTCCCAGAGAAGGAGGTCTCCGTTAAGTTCCCAGTCATCGTAGTCCGCCGCACGTCCGTCGTGCGCCTTGCCGTCCGAAAGAACGCCTCCTATTCCTACTATGAAAACAGCCCCGTACCGGCGTGTGACAGCGTCTTCCCTTCCCTTTGCATCAAGTTCCGGGTAGAGGTCGAGCAGTTCCTGCGAGTTTATGAAGTGAATCGTTTCCGGCAGTTCCGGGACTATCTGAGGGAATTCCACGTACAGCTTGTTCTCGGTGACTTTGATGGCTTCGTAGATTCTTCGCACCGTGGCCTCAAGGAATTCTCGTGACCTGTCTTCCTTGCGTATGACCTTCTCCCAGTCCCACTGATCCACGTAGATGGAGTGGATGTTGTCCAGTTCTTCATCCGGGCGCAGTGCGTTCATATCGGTGTAGATGCCCCGGCCTGCCCTGACTCCCATTTCGGCGAGTTTCACCCTTTTCCATTTGGCCAGTGAATGCACGACCTCGGCCTTCCGCTCCTGCATCGACTTGATGGGGAATGCCACGGGACGTTCCACTCCGTTGAGGTCATCGTTGAGACCGGTGCCGGAGAGCACGACCATCGGAGCCGTGACGCGCAGCAGCGCCAACTGTGCGGAAAGGTTGTTCTGGAACATATCCTTGACGGCCTTGATGGCCTTTTCCGTATTCTCGACACCTCCCAGGAGGTCGTGGTAGTCTTTTGGAATTGTCAGTTTCATTTGTGTCTGCGTAGTGTAAGGCGGGAATAAGAGATTATCCCCAGAATTATTATGATTGCCGCGTGCAGTTCGTGACTGAGGGTGGCGAAAAGGATGCCGGTTTCCCAGCTGGCGGCGTAAAGGCTTGAAAGGCAGAGGGCTACAAGGTAATGGTAGGCTCCGATTCCACCTGGAACGGGGATGACGGATGCGATGTTGCCCACGGCCGAGATGAACAGCGCGTCGATGATGCCGAGGCCGTTCAGTTCAGGCAGTGCCAGAATTATGGCATAACTCATCAGTATATACATTGTCCAGATGCCGGCAGTGCAGGCGAGGAACAGCCATTTTCTGTCCATACGGCTGAAACTGCTGAAGCCCTGCCACAGACCTTTGAAAGCGTCTGCCAGTTTGCCGCAGAGGGCGTTGCGTCCGCTGAAGCGGAAAACGGTACGAATCAGCAGGAAGGCAAGTGCCAGGGCCGCGGCCAGGATGCACCACAGGGAGAATCCGAAACGTCCGCTGAGCGGAAGCCATATCTGCTCATTGAAGAATGAACCGAAACGCCCCCAATTGAGAGCCGGTGCCGCTATGAAGAGAAGGACGATGGCCACAACGTCACAGAACCGCTCCGACACTATTGTGCCGAGGACTTTCTGGTACGGGGCTTTCGGGGAACTGAGGTAACCGCAGCGGATGAACTCTCCGGGACCGGGGAGCGCGATGTTTGCGAGGTTGCTCACGTTGTTGGCGTCCCATATCAGCAGCCGCCCGCCTTCCGGGTTGACCGGGCCCAGAAGCAGTTTCCACCTGAACATCCTGAGCACAAGGGCCAGCAGGGATGCGGCCGCGAACAGTGCCACGAAGGCCCATCTGGTATGTCCGAGGCCGTCCGTGAATTCGTTCCAGTCCAGTTTGCGGAAAGCAAGCCACACGAGAACGACGGCCAGGGCGGTTGTCAGCGTATATTTGATTATGTTCCTTCCTTTAGGGTTCACAGCCTGCAAATTTACGATAATATTTTATTAAATTTGTAAGTTATGAAATCAATTCTCGGAATCGGAAATGCCTTGACCGACATACTGGCCGTTCTGCCGGATGACGGTCTCCTGAATCAGTATCATCTGCCGAAGGGCAGTATGCAGCACGTCGATATGGAGACGGGGGACAAGATATGGTCCGCCCTGAAGCCGTTGGGAGTCAAGTATGTGGCGGGAGGCAGCGCGGCCAACACCATCGTCTGTTCCGCCATATTCGGGATGGAAGCCAGTTTCATAGGCAAGATTGGCGACGACGAACTGGGCTTGCTTTTCAAAAGCGACCAGGAGCAGTACGGTGTCAAGACTATGCTTTTCAAAAGCAGACATTCCAGCGGACGTTCGATGGTCTTCGTGAGCGGAGGCAACGCCGAGCGCACCTTCGCCGTTTATCTGGGAGCGGCCCTCGACCTCGTGCCGGAGGATCTGAAGCCCGAGTACTTCGTAGGTTATGACTATTTCCACATCGAGGGTTATCTGGTGCAGAACCAGGCCCTCATACGCAGGGCGGTCGAACTGGCCAGGGCCGCCGGGTGCATCATATCGCTCGATATGGCTTCATATAATGTGGTTGAGAGCAACGATGCATTCCTCCACGACATAGTGGACAATTACGTTGACATCGTCTTTGCCAACGAGACCGAAGCCCGCGCTTTCACGAAGTCGGACAATCCGGAGGATTCTCTGGACGACATTTCCGGACGCTGCGGCATTGCCGTGGTGAAGGTGGGGAAGGACGGCAGCTGGGTCAAGTCCGGCGACGAGAAATATTACATTCCCGCCTGGCCGGCCGCCACCGTCGATGCAACCGGAGCAGGGGATACTTATGCCTCCGGATTCCTGTATGCTCATTCTGAAGGTATGCCCCTCAAAGTCTGCGGAGAGGTGGGCTCCATCATCGCGGCAAAGGTCGTGGAAGTGATAGGTACAAAGATTGACATCCCCCGCTGGAGGGAAGCCAAGACAGAAATAAGGGCCTTGATGTCTGGGAACCGCCGATGAATTTCTTCAGAACCTGTCTTCGTTTCTTTCTGCTGCTGTTCCATCGCAGCAAGGTGCCCACCGGACTCTTGCCTTTGGACCGGATAAGTTCTGCGGCAGTCCTGAGGACGGAGGGGGACAGCGGGCTGGACGATGCCGTCAACATTTTTTTCGGCAAGTTCGGCATCAGGGTGCGTCTGCTTTCAAGGAAGGACAGAGACCTTCGCTCCGGAGAGGACCTGTTTGTCTCGCTGCTGCCGAAACGCAGTATGGATGAGACTTACGCCGCAGTATGCAGCACGGCTGTGTTCAAGGTCGGTATACACGATGTGCGGAATTGCTTTGACCTGACTGTCAGGCCTCAGGAAGGGGGAGAAACGGATCAGGTGGCAATATTCCGGGCCATAACGGATATTTTAATAAAAATAAGATAAGTATGTACGAGATTTTGTCCAAGGAAATGCTGACTCCAAACATCTGCCGGATGAAGGTCAGTGCTCCCCGTCTGGCTTCCGCTGCGCAGCCGGGCCAGTTCCTGATTGTCCGCGCGGACGAGAAGGGAGAGCGCATTCCCTTGACCATCAGCGATTATGACGCAGCGGGAGGAACAGTTACAATTGTGACCCAGAAGATAGGCGCATCTTCGTCAGACATCATTTCCTATGAGCCCGGAGAGTCCTTCGCCGACGTTGTGGGGCCTCTGGGACTTGCCTCCGATTTTGTGAAGTGCTCTTCCGAAGACCTTGCCGGACGGCGTTACGTTTTCATCGCCGGGGGAGTGGGAACAGCGCCAGTGTATCCTCAGGTCAAGTGGCTCCACGAGCACGGCGCCGCGGTTGACGTGATTGTGGGCGCCCGCACGAAAGACCTGCTTATCTACACCGACGAGTTCCGTCGCGTCTGCGACAATCTTCATATTTGTACCGATGACGGTTCGGAAGGCTTCCACGGAGTCGGGACGGCTATGCTCGAGAAACTCGTGGCCGAGGGTGCGCGTTACACCCGGGCCGTTGCGATAGGCCCTATGATTATGATGAAATTCGCCACCCTGACCTGCCGTAAGCTCGGCATTCCCATTACGGTGTCGCTCAATTCCCTGATGGTGGACGGTACCGGAATGTGCGGCGCCTGCAGGGTTACGGTGGGCGGGAAAGTGCATTTTGCCTGTGTGGAAGGCCCGGAGTTCGACGGGTATGAAGTGGACTTCGATGAGGCGATGCGCCGTCAGGGCCAGTACAGGCAGGAGGAGGCTGAGGCGATGGAACATCACGTTTGTAGAATAGGGAGGGGAAAATAATGGCAGAAAGAATACCAAGAGTCCCGGTAAGGGAACAGAATCCGGCCGTAAGGGCGACCAATTTCGAAGAGGTCAGCTGCGGATACAATAAGGAAGAAGCTATGTTGGAGGCATCCAGGTGCCTTCATTGCAAGAACCCGCGCTGTATGAGCGCCTGTCCCGTTGGAGTTCATATCCCGGATTTTATAGAGAAACTGGCTTCCGGTGACGTTGACGGGGCCGCGTCGGTGATTGCAGTGGACTCGTCGCTGCCTGCGGTATGCGGACGTGTCTGTCCCCAGGAGACCCAATGCGAGGGGAGTTGCATACTCGGTTTCAAGTCCGAGCCGGTGGCGATAGGGAAGTTGGAGCGTTTTGTCGCTGACTATGCTTCCGAACCGGCGTCCGGGAAAGCCGCTCCGAACGGAGTGAAGGTTGCCGTGATAGGCTCCGGCCCTGCCGGTCTCGCCTGCGCTTCCGATTTGGCGAAATGGGGTTATGACGTCACAATATTCGAAGCCCTTCATAAAGCCGGCGGGGTTTTGCAGTATGGAATCCCCGAGTTCCGTCTTCCAAAGGATACGGTGTTGGCGAGGGAATTGGACAGAGTCGCCGGCCTCGGCGTGAAGATAGAGACTGATGTGGTGGTTGGCAAGACCGTCACCATAGACGGCCTGATGGACTCGGAAGGATTCAAGGCCGTGTTCGTGGGCACGGGAGCCGGACTTCCGAGATTTATGGGCATCCCGGGCGAGAATCTGTGCGGGGTGTTCTCCGCCAACGAATTTCTCACCAGAAACAACCTGATGAAGGCTTTCCGTCCGGATTACCTCACTCCCATCCACGCCGGCAGGAAGGTTTGCGTCGTCGGAGGAGGTAATGTGGCAATGGATGCCGCCAGGACGGCATTGCGGCTTGGTGCTGAGGTGCATATCGTTTACAGGCGCACAGAGGCGGAACTGCCCGCAAGAAGGGAAGAGGTGCATCACGCCATAGAGGAGGGGATAGTCTTCGATATGCTCACAAATCCGGTAGAGGTGCTGGGGGACGAGAAGGGATGGGTGAGCGCGCTCAAATGCATAAGGATGGAGCTCGGAGAGCCTGACGAGAGCGGGCGCCGTTCGCCCGTGCCTGTGCCGGGGTCTGAATTCGAAATCCCCACAGAGACGGTCATAATGGCTCTCGGTACTTCTCCCAATCCGCTGATTTCCAGCACTACCGAGGGATTGGAGACAACAAGGCGCGGGTGCCTTGTGGCCGATGAGTCAGGCGCTACGACGCGCCCCGGAGTCTTTGCCGGAGGTGATGCCGTCACGGGTGCCGCCACCGTGATTCTGGCTATGGGCGCAGGCCGCACCGCCGCAAAAGCAATAGACAATTATCTGAAGAGCTTGTAATAGAATCTGCAGGCAATGAAGAAATATCTGATTGTGTTCCTCATTTCAATGGTGCCTCTTATAGAACTCAGAGGTGCCATTCCTTATGCTGTCGGTTTCAACCTGCCCACAATTCCTTCTTATGTCATTGCCGTAATCGGCAATATGATTCCGGTTCCTTTCATTTTCCTTTTCGCAAGGAAGATTCTGGAATGGGGGAAGGACAGGAAGTTCATCGGCGGATTCTTTACCTGGTGCCTTGAAAAAGGTGAGAAAGGAGGAGAAAAAATCCGTAAGAAGGCAGGCCGGGGCGTATATATAGCTTTGCTGCTTTTCGTAGGCATTCCCTTGCCGGGTACGGGAGCCTGGACCGGCACCCTTGCCGCAAGCTTTCTGAATCTGGATTTCCGCAAGAGTGTATTGTATGTAATGTGCGGTGTGGTCCTTGCCGGAGTGATAATGCTTGCCGCTTCTTTCGGTGTCTTCGGTGCCATCAGGTTTTTCAATTGACAGCTCCTATATGGATACGAAAAAGAGGGATGAATTTTTTCGAGGGCACTGAAAAAGGTGCTTCTCACGAAGGACTCTCAGATTAACACAAATGAAGGATGTTCGAGATTTTTCGACATCCTTCATTTTTTTCGATTCTCAGGCCGTTGATTTTCCTGACTTTGACTATGCGTCACCCTGTTCGCCCGCTCCGATTTCCAGGGCATTCAGTAGCGGCTTGAGGGCCTCCTGCTGAGGGGTGGTGAAGAGGGTCTGGGAGTGGGTCTCACCGTTCGGTAGCCTCAGACGTATG
>JAZUHY010000054.1:0-18804 GCA_045641985.1 Candidatus Cryptobacteroides sp. | reverse complement strand
GTGGAAGTGATCAGAAGCCTCAGGAAACCTGTCCTCGGCATATGCATAGGCATGCAGGTGCTGTGCAGATACAGCGAGGAGGGAGACACGGAATGCATAGGCCTTTTCGACACCGACGTGAGGCGTTTCGAAGCCGGCGCGGAATTGAAGGTCCCCCATATGGGCTGGAACCGTATCGCGAACCTCGATTCCAAGCTTTTCAAGGGAATGGAGGACAGCGCATATGTCTATTTCGTTCATTCCTACCGCCCCGGCATATGTTCGGACACAATCGCGACATCCGACCACGGCGGTCTGTTCAGCGCAGCTCTCAAATATGAGAACTTCTACGGCACACAGTTCCATCCGGAAAAGAGCGGGGACATCGGTGAGATGATTCTCAGAAACTTCGTCGCACTATGATAGAGATTGTTCCGGCAATAGACATAATCGAGGGCCGCTGCGTACGGCTTTCCAAGGGCAATTATGCCGAGAAGAAAGTATATGACGCCTCCCCTGCCGATATGGTCCTGCAATTTGCGGACTGCGGCGTGAAGCGCATCCATATGGTTGACCTTGATGGTGCCCGGGCCTCCCGCCCCATCAATCTCCGCACTCTGGAAACCTGTGCCGCAAAGTCCGGCCTGGAAGTCGAATGGGGCGGTGGAATCTGCGATGCGGATGCTCTGAAGTCCATTTTTGACGCTGGAGCGACACAGTCGATAGTCGGCAGCATTGCCGCCTTGAATCCCGAACTCTTCCGCGAATGGCTTGACCGCTTCGGTGCAGAGAAAATGCTTCTCGGCTCCGATGTCAAGGACGGGATTGTCGCGGTCAGGGGCTGGCAGGAACAGACAGCGCTGACAATCTCGGAACAGATAGGATGGTTCCTGCCTTATGGACTGAAATATGTCATTTGTACCGACATTTCACGTGACGGAATGCTTCAGGGGCCATCCTTTGAACTGTACAGCCGGCTTCAGAAGGAATTCCCCTCGCTGGTTTTCACTGCGAGCGGCGGCATAAGCTCAATGGACGACATAATGCATCTGAACGAACTCGACTTGCCCAAGGTGATAGTAGGCAAGGCAATATATGAGAAACGAATCAGTCTGGAGGATATCAAACAATGGTCGCTAAACGCATAATTCCCTGCCTCGACGTCAAGAACGGCCAGGTCGTCAAAGGAATAAACTTTGATGGTCTCAAGGAAGTCGGAGATGCCGTTGAGATGGGTGCACGCTACAGCCGGGAGGGAGCCGATGAGTTGGTTTACCTGGACATAAGCGCATCCAAGGAGGAACGCGGCACCTTTACCGGGCTGGTGGAAAAGATTGCCCGGGAAATCAACATACCTTTCACCGTAGGCGGAGGCATTTCGTCAATTGATGATGCTTCCCGCCTGCTGGATGCCGGCGCCGACAAGGTGTCCGTCAACAGTGCCGCAATCGCACGGCCTGAACTTGTCAGCGAGATTGCAGGCAAGTTCGGCAGCCAGTTCTGCGTTTGTGCAATCGATGCCAAATTCATCGGTGGAGTGTGGCGGGTGACCACTCACGGCGGGTCGCGCCAGAGCCCGCGTGAACTGTTCGAATGGGCCCGGGAAGTCCAGGAACGGGGAGCCGGCGAAATTCTCTTCACTTCAATGGACCACGACGGCACCAAATCCGGCTATGCCTGTGAACAGTATGCCCAACTGGCAGACAGGCTAAGCATCCCGGTCATCGCCTCCGGAGGCGCAGGCTCGATAGCCCACATAGTCGATGTGCTGACTGTCGGGAATGCCGACGCGGCATTGGCGGCAAGTATCTTCCACTACAACGAAATATCAATCCCCGAGCTCAAAAAAGAGCTCCGCAAAGCAAAGGTACACATTAGATGACAATATGAAATTCATTGATTTTAAACTCGAAAAGACTGGTGACGGACTGTTGCCTGTGATTGTCCAGGACAGCTGTACACTCAAGGTTCTGATGCTTGGATACATGAATGAAGAAGCATTCGACAGAAGCATTGCGGAAGGGAGGGTGACTTTCTTCTCCCGCAGCAGGCAAAGGCTCTGGACCAAGGGAGAGACCAGCGGCAACTATCTAGACATCGTGGAAATGCTTCCCGACTGTGATTCGGATACTCTCCTTATCAAGGCTGTCCCTTCAGGGCCTACCTGTCACCGTGGCACCACCGCCTGCTTCGACACACCCGAGAATGAGGGATTCATCCGGACACTTGAGAAAATAGTCAAGGACCGCCACGAGCAGATGCCAGACGGCTCCTATACCACCAAACTTTTTCTGAACGGTCCGAAGGTGACGGCAAAGAAAGTCGGCGAAGAATGCACCGAGGCAATCATCGAGGCCATCTCAGGCAATCGCGAGCGCTTTATCTACGAAACCTCGGACCTTGTGTATCATACCCTCATCCTGATGGAATCGATGGGCGTGAGCATTGCCGACATCGAATCCGAACTCAGGCTCCGTCATAATTTCCAGAAAGTTTGAACGGATAGTGGCGATGGCTTTTGACGCCAGCAAGGTGACAGACGAGGAATTGCTCGCCAAGAGCCAGCACTGGACTGAGGAACTGCGCGACAAATGGATTGCCTTTACGGTTAACAATTAACTTTTGAAAAAGCTAATTTTTAACGCGAATTAACTTTTCGGAAAGTTAACAAAAAGACAGGACGAAAAAAGAGGCCTATAGTGACCTCTTTTTGTTCTTTGTTTCAGTACAGTCTGTCTATCCATTTACTGAGTCCCTTGAGGAAAAGATAACTGCGTTTATCTTTGTTCGGAAGCGTGTCTTTCCATACCTCAATGCCGATTTCCTTGTCTTCCAAAGAACGGTGAGTTGTCCCCTCCAAATAATAGATTTCCAGATTCGGGTTGCGATTGTCCATGACCCAGCTTCTGTCCCCGGCCGGGACCGGCTGTCCCCAGGGGCAGGAACGGTAACCGGAATCACCGGGATGAAACGGCCAGTCGTTAGGGTCCAGTCCTCTATCGACGTCAAGATAGTTGACTCCTCCACCACCTCCGGAATACTCACATCTTTTCACACTTCCGCTCGTCACCAACCAACCCGGATAGTTGACTGCACCGTATCCTCCCGTGTATACCTGCTCGTCATCGTCAAAATTGGCGACTCCGCAGTCATACACAGTCGACGCCTTGACGCCCCATATATAATGATAATCCGGAATCTGATATCTTTCGACCGTATAGTAAACAGGGGCGCTTCCCACCAAAGAAAGGTCCGCCGCAAGCACGTTGTGCACCGTCACCTTCGCCACGGCATTGTGGTGCGAGCGTACCACCTGTCCCGAGTTGATGTTCTTCGTATAGGGCTTCACGCTGTGATATCCCAACGAGTGAGGGGTGCTTGTCGAGCCCCGCCTGATGGTGTACAGGACGCGGCCGCCGCTGACATTGGTCAGCTCCGCCGTCAGGGCTCCGTTCTTCCCGACGCCGACGGTTCTCGGCACGATGTCGAACAGGATGTCCTTCTCGGATGCCGCGCCGTAGGAATAGGTGTAGCTTTCCGGAGTCAGGAACGTCTGCTCCGCCGGCCTGTCGGGGAAAGGCGTGTAGTCGTCCACCCTGTTTACCGGTTCCGAAGAGTAGCGCGACGTCTTGTCAAATGCAGGAATCACAAGCCCCGGGATGACGTCCCCCGCCAATTCTTCGCTTGCACCGAGCTCCACGAAATACGGTATCGACCATTCGGCCGAGCCGGAATATGACTT
Organism: Candidatus Cryptobacteroides sp.; assembly: GCA_045641985.1. GTDB lineage: Bacteria > Bacteroidota > Bacteroidia > Bacteroidales > UBA932 > Cryptobacteroides. The sequence goes on along the minus strand of JAZUHY010000054.1, from coordinate 15,083 downwards.
TGTGCTTACATATGTTTCAGGCAGTTCATACACATACATCGCGAACCTGTCAAGGTCGGTTTCGTCCATAGAGCTCCGCACGGACTGTTCGAACACCGCATCGGCCGCGGCCGCGCCGCTTCCGCTGTTGGTTCCCTTCATCGAGAGCGACGGGGCGAGAAGCTCCATATATTCCGTCCTGTCGAACAGGGACGGCTCTATCCTTTTCTTGTGCCCTTCCGTGGTGTAGTAGTTGAGTTCCATATTGCAGCGGTCACCGTGAACGTACAGATTGCAGCCGGATGTCGGCGCCTTGACCTCGGGCCAGGGACGTTTCACGGTCACGCTGACAGACTTCATGCCGTCGTTGAACTCATCGTCCGAACTGACACACAGAAGGCATTGGTTGGAGGCATCCGTCTCGCGGCAGGAAACGACATCGAAGGAACCGTTTACGCCGCCTTCTATCGTGTAGGGATGGGAGGAGTTGCCTATCGGGACCCTCGTGCTTTCTTTCACATATTTGAGGTTGGGGCTTCCCGCTTTTTCGGACCCGTTGTACAGTCTTACGTTGCTCCCATAGAAGCCGCTGCAGCTGACCGTCCTCTTCATCGCCACGTAGAACTCATTGAAGTCCCCGCTGACGCTCAGGTCCTCGGAAGGCTTCAGCACGAATTCCCTCTTCTTCGCATTGTCCTTTGAAGGAAGGAGCGTCGCGGTGAGTTTCACTTCCTTCCCGGAAGAGAGCCAGGACGCGAACTTGGAAGCGTTGGTGACGGAGAACGTCAGCGAAGCGTCAGAATCCGAATACGTGGCCGTGATTCCATAGGACGCCGCCAGAGACGGAAGCGCCGGAGTAATGCACAGGGCGCAGTCGGTGACGTTTGCGGGGACATAGGAATCGGCGGAATTGACGAGAGGACAGCCTGCCGCCTCATTGTTCACGTCTCCGGACGTGATTCCCTTCCTGTTGACGAAAAGGAACACTTTCCCCGGGCGGTTTTTCCGGATGACGACCGGCTGGCTGGCTCCGAGGGGCTCGCCGCAGTCCCCGAACTTCATCACGTCCACGACACGGCTGTCGGTGAAACTGTCCGAGGAAACCTTCCACTCCGCCTCGGGGTTGAACAGGCTGTTCACGGTGAAATTCAGAGTGATGTCATAACGGTGTCCGCCGATAACGTCGAAATTCCTGCAGTTGTCGGTCCCCAGGCAGAAACGGTAGGTGAAGTTACCCGTGTAGCCGATCTGCGCGGCGTAGGCGTTGGCGGGATTGACGGTTCCGGTGAATTCCAGATAGGTCAGAAGGTCCTTGACCGAAGACAGCGACGGATTGTCGAGGTTCTTCAGCGCCGGGCTGTCCGTAGAAAGCAGGTTCCCCTGCAGGTTCTCGGGAACATATAAGGTGTAGGTCTCGCAGTGGCCGTTGGTCATCGCCGGGTCACTGTCGGCATCGACGGCATCGGACGCGGACGCCAGCCTATTGGAGGCAGCGAACACGTAAAGCGCACCGTTGGCCTGCCTTATGGACACCTTCGAGTTCTTGAAATAATTGTCGTTCAAACCTCCGTCAAGGCCCGAATGGTCCACGGTGAGGTTCACTTTCGCAAAAAGGAAACGGCAGTTGTCGATGGCGACGGTGCCGCCGTCGGTCGCCTTCACCCCCATCCTGACACCACTGTACGGGAGACCGTAGGTCTTCACCTCGGCTATAGTCTCGTGACGGTAGCCGCCGTGGAAGGTACTGCCGTCGAAGCGGCAGACGGCGGAGGCGAGACCGGACGCATAATCCTCAGGCAAATCCGCCCCCATAGCGTCCGACCAACAGGCCTTCACCCCCGTGATCCTGTTGATGTACCAGGAGTTTCCAACGACGTAAATGTTGTAGGTCCCGTTCCTGCGGAGAAGGAGTTTCGCCGACGACGCGGCCGCCGTATGGCCCGGTCCCGTCACCTCCGTCCCGGGAACGGTGACGACGTCGTCCAGCACCGTCACGCCCCCATTGACCAGGTAGGCGTACACCGTGGCTCCGCTGTGCACTGTCTCCGACCCGTCCAGAAGGGAACTCTTGACGCTGACAAGCTCTTCCGCCGGACTGCTGAAATCCACGGCCACCTCCACCCTGTCGTCGGACACGAACTCGGCGGGGGCTTCGGGGATGGCCATTTCCTGGAGACAGGCTGTCGCAAGCATTGCCATAACAACCGTGATTGATAGTTTGAATGTCTTTTTCATAATCAGTGATTTGATGTTTTATGTTTTTAAACAAGCCACCATACCGGGTTGTCAGCGGACCGCCTTTCCCAGCACATTGAAACTGATGCGATGCACGACTGTGCTGTCCATCTTGTCTTTAATGGACAGGTCAATCACGTGAAATCCGTTGCCGAGTTGCCCGCAGGAAACGGACAGATGTTCCGATTCCATAAAAATACGTCCCTCGCAATCCGGATCCTTCCCGTTTTCCCCGTCAACCACCATATTGAGCGAATACCAGGCGTCACGCCTCCCCTCGACAAGACTCACATCAATGTTGAATTCATCGCCTATCATTTTTATGTTCTCTTTGGCAAAGAAATCGAAAGCCTCCCACGCCTGTCCAGCCGTCCGCACCGATTCCTCCTTAGTGCAAGAAGACATACCAGGCATCATCAGCAGAGCAAAAAGAAAAAAGGGAACAATCACAGCCGACAAGTTGAAAATTTTATTTTTTAACATAGTTTATATCTCCTCCTGTATTATTTCATCAATCCATCCCGCTACCTCCACGCTGGCAGTCATCAGCGTATGATCCACAAAGACGTATATATCATCCAGATTATCCTTTGACCAATCATAGCCCTGCTGGTTCATCAGAGCTCCTATTTCCATATTGAAGACCGATTCCGCAGACGAATAATCCCGTGACTCGTTCCGTTCGTAGAAATCAAGCCTGACTGAAGATTCTTCCTGCCGCGGGAGACGCACTACGGTGTCTCCCGCTTTGATACGGGTGGCAAGCACACGATACTCTCCTTTGGACGGATATCCCGTTGACAAACTTATCCCGCGACATTCCGCGGAAAGAACGATATCGCACATATTATTGTCCCGAGGCCCTTCCCCGACAAAAACAATATGGACGTCACACCATTTCTTCAGAGGGACTGCCACAACGGAGGCCAGCTCGCCTTCACATTGGACCATATCCGAAAACACATACAAAGCATCGGCTTCCACACCTTCGGCGGCAGAGAGAGTATCTCCCGTGATGACGGAAGCGTCCAGACCGCTCACAACGGTCACACGGTTCACGCGCCGCTTTACCTCAATATCATATCCGTGGCAGATACAATCCTGAGGATTGACCGTTTCCCGAATCAACTGTCCTCCTTCAACCTGCAACATCACAGACCGGGAATTGTGAAGCATAGCGAAGTCATCAAGATTCACGTTCAGCGTGCAGGGGCAATCGGTTCTGTCCTCCTTCACCGTTGAACAGTTCCATAGAAGCAGACAAAGCTGAAAGCACAATATCTTCACTATCCTGCTTTTCATCATTTTCATATTGTCTCGTTGATATCTCCACCTGCGAGCCACGGCTTCACAGATACCGTCGGAACCATATCGTCGAACTTTATCCTCTCCCAGGGCTTGGAAGGATCCCCGCCTACGTGTTTGACGGCCAGGCTCACTTCATATTGCTTGCCGGATTCAAGCGCCGGAAGCTGTATGGGATAGACACAATCGGTTCCGGACACGCTGGCGCATATGACAAGTACAGACGCACGCTTTGACCACGTGGACGCTTCGGAAGCACCGGCATCGTTGGGATAAGCATAAAAAGTGCTCACATTGGATATGGCCCCTTCGTAATCAACGGATTTTGCCGAAGCGAAAGTCTCACAAAAAAGCTCGCCTGTCTGCTTAATGTTTTTCCCGTACCAGTAATTGTCGGCGATGGAGGCCGCGTCCATATAGGAACGGTCGGTGTACTGCTCTATATTGAGATTGTCGAACTTCTGGATTCCCGTCACGTTCATAATATAGGCTCCTGTGATTTTCAGGGAAGCACGGTGTGCCGGCATCAACAGCCTGTTCTCTATTTTTTTGATGACAATCCTGGACGCCATACGCTTCACGTCGATGCTGACGGTCTCATTCGCGCTGTTCAAATCCACAATCCTGTTTCCCGCCATAAAGAAATGCTTTTCCGTACCTTTGTACACGTTGTCGGACAGAAGGGTCGTCTTTGCCTTCAAGGAAGCAAGGTCGGTAATCATATCGGAGGTGTTGCCGTCGATGAAATTTGTCTTCGAATTGACAAGAACCCATATCTCACGATGCCCCCTGGTGCAGGAAACGGTTTTCGTGCCCGGGGAAAAGTACCCTCTGGCAGACAAATCAGGAAAATGAAGCGCGGCATCAAGCCTGTCACCCTGGTAATCCTTGAAAAAGACAAACACCTGCACATCCTTGATAATATCGTCATCGGCTACTATACCCGGGACCTTTGTAGAAACAACAGAAGAGTTCCCGAGATTGATGGAAAGTTCACACTTTTCATCATCGGAAACAACGGGACCGTTCTCTTTACGGCAACCGGCAAAAGTCACAAGAGCGGCCGCGGCAACTAAACAAAAAATATTTTTTTTCATTGAATTGAAATGTTAGGAATTAATATAAAATCTTCATACCGAAACCGGTTCAATATCCCGGGGCGTCAAATCCGTCATCGTCCTGCCTGTTGAGCCCGTACTTGCGTATGAGTTCCGCAATTTCCGGATCGAGGTTGCCTCTGTGCACGTAGGCGGGCTCTTGCTGACAGGAAGTCAGATAACACTGTACCGCATCCCTGATGCGTCCCTTTCGGGCATAGAGCACGGCAAGCATATAGTTCACCTGCGCCGTCCTGTCCAGTTCCTCCAGAATCCTCAATGCGGACTCGTTGCGGTCGAGCGACACACAGGCGATAGCCGTATTGAAGTCGTTGTACGGCATAAGGAGTCTCAAGGCCGTGTCATAATCGCGGTCACGAAGAGCCTGGACGCCATTCATATAGGTTGTGTCAAGCACGGTGGTATGTACGGTGTCCTTGACCATCCCCTTGCGGTGGAGGAAGAAATTGAACTCAACGGATCTCAGCATAGGGTATAGATTTTCGCGAATGTGCCTGTACGACTGTTCCGAAGCCATTGCCCTTTCCCTGGAGTCGATACCTGCCGCATTCCGCTCTATCTCATAATAGCGGTCTTTCTGTTCCCGGGTGAGGATGGTGTCATTCTCGACAAGATTGTCAAGCATAAACCAGTTCTCGCCTCCCGTTCTGCTTATGAAGCGGATATCCTGCAGCTGGACGGCGCTATTCATTCCGCCTTCGGTCATATCGTCGCCGATGCTGATGGAAAAGCCCGCTTCGCTCCTGATGGAGTCCTGCACGTGCTTCACGAAGGCGTTGAAGTAGTCCACCACTCTTGCGGCACGGCGTCTCGAGAGTTCCTCGTTGGCGGCTTCCGTGCCTTCAGGCGAAGCAAAGGCCGCGATGGTGATGGAGTCGAGGTCGAAAGTCGTATTTTCAAGCAGGCGGCGCAGATTCATCCTGATGTTCGCTATCTGCCCCGCATTTCCGGAAAGATTCTCGTCTATGTTGTCCTTGCCCACGTTGAAGTCGATGTACCAGGCGGCGTTGGCCTCCACCTTGCGCTCTATGACCTTCGTAAGATAACGTTCTCTGTTGTCCACAAAAGCGGAAAGGGAACTGATGTAGAAAGTGAGGGGCTCCGTTGAAGGGACGGTATACAGCCGCCTGTCACTCTCGAATATCTCTCCGGACAGCACGATGTCCACCTTCTTCAGGGCCATACGTGTCCCGATGGTCTGGATGTAGTTGTACACAAAATCCCCCTCGGAGTTGCGCATAACTGTGTCGAGCCGTATGCGCTCGACCTTCACGGGCACCTTGACGTAACGGCGGAACATCTTTTCCCTGTTGGCGATGCGGCGTTTGTTGAGACGCTTTGCAAGCTTATCGGTGTAGTGCTCCACCGCCTGACGTTCCGTGACGCCGAAATGGCTCGCGAACGCCTCGTCCGAGACGAAGGTGCAGTCGTTGCGGTAGGCGTATATCTCCGGGAGGTTGCGCGAAATCCATATCTGGAGGTTTCGGAAGTCGATGAACTTCGTGGTGTCGCTCACGATGCGCGAAAGGAATCTTTCGTACTGCTGGTAGCCGCGCAGCTGCGCCTTCCTGTAGTCCTCGCCGGTGATGACCACGTCGTCGAGACGGATGCTGTCGCCGAGCATGAACATATCGGGATGGAAACGGAGCTGCCACCTGGAGTCCTGCATCTCGCGGGGCACGGTCACCTGGAACTCGAGGTCGATCTTGCCGTGACGTTCGGCCACGTTGCGGAAACGGGCCGTGACTACGGCCGCGCGGAGTTCCTGGGCAGCGACCATCTCGCCTGTCTCGTCATCCAGGACAGCATTCATAAGGACCATCTCGTGCCCGTCGATGTTGACGGTGATGGTGTCCCTGTCCTCGTGATAGGAAGTGTCTATCTGACTGAACGTGGAAGGCTTGGTGTCTTCATTGGGCAGATTGATATGCGCAGACATCTGCCCCTCCTGGATCGCCGCCATTTTCCTCTGCGTGGAGCACGATAAGGAAGAGCCTGCAAGAACGGCGGCTGTGATGCACAACAGTGGAATGCCATATTTCTTCTCTGAAACAAAATGCATAAGACAAGGTATATTAGAATATGAACATCGCCGCAATCGTGACCTCATTGGGAAGGATGAAGAACTTGTTTCCGTCTTCCAGCACCTTGCCGCAACTGGGACAGGCATAGATGGTGTATCTGGCATTTCCCAGCCACCCTCCGAGACCGAAATCAAGATTGAACCATTTGTTTATCTGCAGAGAATATCCGGCAGCCAATGTCCCTCCTACGGCATCACCTTCTTCCGTCTGAAGAGTACCTATCCCTCCACGATTGTACTCCTGATACTGAGCCTTGGCCTCCATCCACCAACCGGAATAACTGTACCAGGGCCAGAATCTTGCCCCGAGAGCATAAGTCTTCTGACGACTTTCAAACTGATTCGCCTGACCGTTGTTGTACGTCCAGTTGTTGTATCTTGCCTGACCGAGAACGGAGAAATGCTGCGCAACGGCAAACTGTATTTCGGCGTTCAAAGTTCCGAGAAAAGCAAGGTCCACGGCGTTTGTTTCCACACACCACCTTGACCTGTACCTGCTCCATCCCCGAATAAGGGAATCGGATTCAAATCCGGCACGGAAATCGGGCCTTGCGGCATAGGCCGAATGATGACGCTGCGCATATGACATAACGCAGCTGATCACCATAACGACCGCTATCATAATGAGTTTTTTCATTTTCCGGGAGATTGCTACATCTCTTGATTGAGAGGTTCCTCATCGGAAAGGAGCACCACACGTGATGCCTGGATCTCGGCAGACGTCCTATCCATACCGTCCGCGCCTGTGAATTTTTGAATCTTGAGTCTTCCTGTCACATAGACTTTCGACCCTTTCCGGATTGAATCCAAATCCGTGATTCCCTTTGTCTCCCACGCAGTCACATTGTGCCAGGTAGTCTCTATTACCGGAGCCCCCTGCTTGTCTTTATAAACATAATCTGTGGCCACTGTGAAATGTGACACCTTTCCCTGCGGATAGATCTGGGTATTTACACTCCCCACAAATCCGCGCAATTCGATACGATTGATCTGTTCCATAATTGTTTGTTATTAATTGTTTTCAGGCAATGCCACCCGGCATAACCCGACACAAAGGAAATTCAATTTGGAATATGAAATCAGCAAATCGGCTTCCGGGCTGTTTGATTTTTATGTTCTCTTTGTTTTTCGGAAGAATCTTATCGGAAAAGAAAGATTTCACACGGCCGGAAAGGAATCAACCACGTCAGAACAATTAAAATCTTTCTCCTTCAAATAAAATTTAAGACCCCCGGAAACATATATATTTTGAAGGAAAACTTACTTTTCCTTGGAACGGACGTTTCTTTGCACCAAATTAGCGCAAAACAGAAAATATGGAGTACAAAATCAAAGAAGAAAAGGGAACCTGCCTCGAATGCGGCAAGGAGTTCTACGGAAGAGCGGACAAAAAATTCTGCAGTTCAAGCTGCAAGAACCACTATCACAACCGCACGACAGACAACAAACGCCAGATGAAGCAGAAGATTTTCACGGATCTTTCCGCAAATTATGGCATTCTGGAAAAACTGTTGAATATGGGAATCAAGGTAATCAACCTGTGCGATGCCGAAGCCATTGGTTTCAGGGCATCGATAATCACAGGTTATGCCAAGACAAAAGGGCACAACGAATTCAGGTGCTTTGACATCAGATACTGCCAATCACCCACGAGAATTTTCAATATCAGGAGAGTGGGAATCGAAGGCACTAAACGAGTTTGTCGAAGTCCTCTTCCTCAATCATCTTGCAAGTGCCATTGAACGAGGCTCCTATTTCAACCTGGAGCCTGCGTATGTTCAAAGAGCCCTTGAAGGTTGAGCCCGCCTTGAGGGACAATGTGTCGCGGACAAAAACGTCGCCCTCGAAGGCCCCCCAGAAATCGAGAGAATCGCAAAGTATCGTTCCTTCCAACTGCGCTCCTTCTCCAACTACCACCCGCCCGCGGGAAGTCACTTTTCCCTCAATATGTCCGTCAATTCGCACGTCGCCGGGACAGGACATTTCTCCCTTGATGAATACACCGGAGGCTATATGGCTGACGTCATTCACGTCCAACATCGGTTCTGCTTTCTTGCTCATAGTATAGATTTCAGTTTTTTATACCACTCCACGTCCGTGACAGTTCTTGTATTTCTTTCCGCTGCCGCAGGGACAGGGGTCATTACGCCCGATTTTTTTGTCTGCAATGTAGGGAGTGTTCTGTTTCTGTTCACCGTTGGTGCTGAGATCCGAATGCTGGGTACGCATCTGACTCATATCCGTTCGCCTCTGGGCGGCGCGCTGAGGGGTGTCGTTGGCATCGCGAAGAGGTATGAAGGCCCGGAAAAGGAATGAAAGCACGTCCTGGTTGAGAGCCTCCAGCATCTGGGCGAAGAGATTATAACTCTCAAGTTTATAGACGACCACAGGGTCCTTCTGCTCGTATGTGGCATTCTGTACGCTCTGCTTCAAATCATCCATCTCACGCAGGTGCTCCTTCCAGTGCTCATCAATCTGATAGAGAATGATATTCTTGCTGAGGGTCTTGGCCACTTCCCTTCCGTCGGAATTGTACGCCTTCTCCAGATTGACGGAAAGGGTCATCTGCTTGCGTCCGTCCGAGACGGGAATTGCAATATTCTGGTACATTGACCCCTGTTTCTCATAGACCTGTCTGATAATGGGATTGAGTTTCTCCACGAGTGCCTCCATACGGCGGCCATACACTTCCTTCATATGCTCACACAGTTTGGAGACAAGCTCGTTGCCGTGCGCCTTCGCATAGAATTCCTCATCGAAACCGCAGTCGATGGACAGCGCCGCCATCAGGTTCTCCTGGAAACCATAGAAATCGAGGCCTTCACTCCTGTCAACAATAAGCGAAGCGGTGTCCACCATCATATTCTGGAGATCAATCTCAATCTTTTCGCCGGAGATGGCATTGCGCCTGCGGCTGTAGATGGCCTCCCTCTGATAATTCATCACGTCATCGTACTCAAGCAGACGCTTGCGTATGCCGAAGTTGTTCTCCTCTACCTTTTTCTGAGCCTTTTCAATCGCACTGGACAGCATACTGCTCTCAAGCGCCTCGTTCTCTTCCATCCCAAGTTTGTCAACAATACCGGCAATCCTCTCAGAGCCGAAAAGACGCATCAGCTTGTCTTCCAAGGAAATATAGAATGTGGACGAACCCGGATCCCCCTGACGTCCCGCACGGCCCCGCAACTGACGGTCAACACGGCGCGAGTCGTGGCGCTCCGTTCCTATGATGGCAAGACCTCCGGCATCCCTGACCTGCTGAGACAACTTGATATCGGTACCACGTCCGGCCATATTGGTGGCGATGGTGACGGTACTGCTCTGCCCGGCTTGGGCAACGATATCGGCCTCGCGGGCGTGTTCCTTCGCATTCAGGACATTATGTCTGATGCCACGCATCTTGAACATACGGCTCAGCAGTTCGGACGTCTCGACATCCGTCGTACCGACCAGAACGGGACGTCCTTCGGCGGACAGTTTCGCCACTCTGTCTATGACTGCCGCATACTTGGCCTTCTTCGTCTTGTATATCAGGTCATCCTGGTCGTCCCTGATTACGGGACGGTTCGTAGGAATCACCATAACGTCGAGCTTGTAGATGCTCCAGAACTCACCCGCCTCAGTCTCGGCGGTTCCTGTCATTCCCGCCAACTTATGGTACATACGGAAGTAGTTCTGAAGCGTGATTGTAGCGAAAGTCTGCGTGGCGGCCTCAACTTTGACGTTTTCCTTGGCCTCCACGGCCTGATGCAGTCCGTCGCTCCAACGGCGTCCCTCCATAATTCGGCCGGTGGATTCATCCACAATCTTGACCTTCCCGTCCATAATGACATAATCGACATCCTTCTCGAACATCGTGTAGGCCTTGAGGAGCTGAATCATACTGTGCACCCTTTCGCTCTTGACGGCGAATTCGGCCTGAAGTTCATCCTTCCTGGCCTGCTTTTCGGCAAGACTGATGTCAAGATGCTCGATATCGGCGGTTCTGGACCCCACGTCGGGAAGCACGAAGAACTCATCGTCGCCGACGCTGCCGGCCAGGTTCTCGTGTCCCTTGTCCGTAAGGTCAACGGAACGGAGCTGCTCGTTGATGACGAAATAGAGAGGATCTGTAACGACAGGCATCTCCTTTTCGTTATCCTGCATATAGAAATTCTCCACCTTCTGAAGGAGGACCTTGATTCCGGGTTCGCTCAGATATTTTATGAGGGGCTGATACTTGGGAAGACCCTTGTGTGCGCGCAGAAGAAGTTTTCCTCCTTCCCTCTCGTCACCGGACGCTATCAGTTTCTTTGCGTCATTGAGGGTCTGGCTCACCAGGGTGCGCTGTGCCAGATAAAGTTTCTCCACATAGGGGCGGAACTCCATAAACTGGGCGTCGTCGTCGGTCTTCTTTTGAACCGGACCACTGATAATCAACGGAGTACGCGCATCATCAATAAGGACGGAGTCAACCTCATCGACTATCGCATAGTGGTGCTTGCGCTGCACGAGGTCGGACTGATTGATGGCCATATTGTCGCGCAGGTAGTCGAAGCCGAACTCATTGTTGGTGCCGAAGGTGATGTCGCAGTCATATGCTTTCTTCCTCGCATCCGAGTTGGGCTCGTGCTTGTCTATGCAATCTACAGACAGTCCGTGGAACATATAGAGAGGCCCCATCCACTCCGAGTCACGTTTTGACAGATAGTCATTGACCGTCACCACGTGGACTCCCTTCCCCGCCAGTGCATTGAGGAAAACGGGAAGCGTTGCCACAAGGGTTTTTCCTTCACCCGTAGCCATCTCGGCTATCTTGCCCTGATGCAAGGCTATGCCGCCTACCAGCTGACAGTCATAATGGACCATATCCCAGACCACCTCGTTGCCGCCCGCCGTCCAATGATTGTTCCAGACAGCCTTGTCTCCTTCAACCTTGACGAAATCGTGCCCGATTGTAAGGTTGCGGTCGAAGTCTGTCGCACTGACCGTAATGGTCTCATTGGCGGCAAACCTGCGGGCAGTGGATTTCATAATGGCAAATGCCTCGGGAAGCACCTCGGTAAGGCATTTCTCTATCGCATCATCTTCGTCCTTAACGAGTTTGTCGGACTCCGTGGCGAGCTTTTCCTTCTCGGAAACGGGAATATCCTTTTCAAGCTCCGATCTGATTTCGGCGATTCTGTTTTCGAAAGGAGCCTCTACGTCACGCAGACGCTTCCTGAGGTTCGCGGAATGAACCCTCAGTTCATCGTCGGAAAGTTCGTCTATGGAAGGATATATATCCAGAATCTTCTGGAGTGTAGGTTTGATTGCCTTGAAATCCCTGTCGGCCTTAGAGCCGAACAGTGCTTTTATCACATCTGCCAATGCCATACCCATTCAATTGTTAATCCTGCAAATTTACTTAAAATTTATGACTATACAAAATTACGGCCGAAGGATGGTTCGCTCGGTTACATCACCAGAAGAATTGACCTTACGAAAGATAGGGATAAGATAGCGATGGAGGATATGTGCCTGTTCACGGAGCGTCTGACCGAACACAAATACAAAAGCTCGTACGAGCAGATTGCAAAGGCAATCAGGAAGCATTCCACCAATCCGCAGATGAACGTGACGGATTTCCTTGAGGTGGTATATTTCTCCACCCTACGTTTTGCAGCTTCATAGATTCATACTTCCTGGACGAGCAGCAGAAAGAGAGTCACAAAACCATGCTGGCATAGAGACTTGGAGTATAGGATGATTCATCCGTTTGTACATATGATTTTAATCCACTGAGAAAAATTTGAGATGACTTTATCCATTTTTCAGGTTCGCCACATCTTCAGCCGCAATGGATAAAGTGAAGAATATCATTTTCATTATACCTGACGTTTCTTGAATGTACATATGGCAAGAGCCCATAATACTCCGCATTGAATCGTCATAACGCCTATCGGGCGCATTATGTCAACAAATCCTGCCCCCTTCATATAGACACTTCTTAGTGCCACCACAAGATAGTGTGCCGGATTGATGATATTGAGTTTCTGCATCCATTCAACCATGCTCTCGGATGGAGTGATGAAGCCCGACATATACTGTGATATCATCAGGAAGGCGGTAATTATGAGAAATGCCTGCATCGGATTGGAAGTGAGGTTATTTACAAAAACTGCAAAAGCGGGGACACCCAGAATATAGAGGGAGTAAACGATAAATATCAACCCTAAAGACTGTATCTCAGGTATGCCGTACGCGAAATAGGAACAGACAAGACTGACAACCATCGCCAGCAATCCCGCTATGTAACAGGAAAGAATCTTTGCAATTACGAGTGCGTACGGTCTCATAGGACTGACATTCATCAGTTCCGTAATGCCGCTGATCTCCTCGTTAAGCATCGAACTGGCGGACACGTTGCTGCAAATAGCGTAGGCAACTGTAAGCAGGGCAACCGATACCATAAACAGCAGGTAGTTCATTGTGGGATTAAACAGGTTGAATTCTTGTATAACAACTTCCTGAGGTTTGATATCTATTCCCTGACGTTCGAAATATTTGGAGATGGATGACAAAATGGATGCTTGAATCAGTTTTGTTCCGAGAATACCTTTTGTGACATCCACCGTTTTTACAGACAATTGCACCTTTTGCCGGTTGGAGGAATAATAACTGCTTTCCATACCCTTCGGGAAGAGGACAATGCAATCAATGTTTCCTTTCTCCATCATATCGAATGCCTCGTCATATGTAGAGCAACACTCGTACAATGTCACTTTACCCGAGCGGGCAAGACCATCGGTCAGCATAGTGGACAGCGCGGAGTGGTCGGCGTCCACCACAACGACATTGACATTGTTCACATCAAAGTTCCATATACGTGTGATGACCAGAACTGCTATAACCGGGTAAAGAATCAACAATGCCACAAGAAGTTTGTTGCGGAACAATTGCCTGAGTTCTTTCTCAATGACAGCCGATATGCTGATTATTGACTTCTTCATCTGCTCAATCTTTTCAGTTTGAAATAACAAACCAAGGCAAACACCAAGGTCGATATCGACATAAACATTACATCCTTAACAATATAGATGATACCTACGCCTTGAATCAACAGTTTTCTCAATGCATCCACATACCACCGCACATAAATGAAATCACTGATTATATGCCCCCACTCGGGCAAGTTGTCGACCGGAATAAACACGCCTCCGAAATAGATAACCGGCATGCTGATAGCTCCCCAACTGATAACGAATGCGTTTGTCTGGCTGGATGTCAAGAGAGCGACAAGCACGCCAAGTGTCATCGTTGTGACAATATACAGGGCAGAGATGAGAAAGATGGCAAGATAGGACCCTCTGACAGGTGTTCCCGTAACAATGATGCCTACGGCCAATGTAATGCAACCGACTAACAGTCCAAGGATGGAGTATGGTATCGACTTGCCTAAATAAAAGGCGCTGATGCCGACGGGAGACAGGGTGACGGAGTCAATTGTTCCGTTCTCTTTCTCGCGCACCAGCGAAGAGGAAGTTAAAACCATCACGACAATTAAAATGACAAGAGCAATAATGCCCGGCTGGAACGAATAGGCACTGATCAGGCGCGGGTTATATAACATCCTGTATGAAATCAATTCCTCGCCTCCCTCCGACAACTCGTCGTCGATGACCGCCCGTATGTATATGCCTGCTGCAGTGCCCATTGTGCAGTTGGAAGCATCTGTGGCTATCTGTACTGAATGCGATTGTTCATAGTCAGGAGCAAGAATAATGGCAGCATTGACCTTGTTGATGCGCATCATCTTCTCCGCCTCGGCAAGATTGTTTACATAGCCCTTGAAGCGGAACACGGAATTGTTCTCAAAGCGCGAAACCAGGCTCCTGCTCGCTTCGGAATGATGCGGCACCACAGCCACCACATCGACTGTCCTCACATCGGTGGACAGAATGAGACTGAATGACACCGAAAGAACAACGGGCATAATGAGCACAATGAGGAGCGTACCCTTGTCGCGGATGATATGCCGCAACTCCTTATGTATTATGGTCAGTAAGGGTAATCTCATAGATTCGCTTGCGTAATAAGGTCAAACACATCATCGAAATCCGGGGAAACTCCGCCACTGACGAGTGCCCCCAGATTGCCCATTGCCTTGATGGAACCGTCCACCATAATGCTTTGGCGATCGCACCACAGTGCCTCCTCCATATTGTGGGTGGTTACCAGAATGGTCGTACCACGCCCGGCTTCGGAGCGTATGATATCCCATATCTGCTTCCTGGCTTCGACGTCCACTCCGCTTGTCGGCTCATCAAGAAATAGAATTTCCGGCTGATGGACGGCCGCTGCCGCAAAGCCGACACGTCTCTTCCAACCCAGAGGGAGACTCC
>JAZUHY010000053.1:0-43614 GCA_045641985.1 Candidatus Cryptobacteroides sp. | reverse complement strand
CCTTAGTACGAGAGGACCGGGACGGACAAACCTCTGGTATACCGGTTGTGGCGCCAGCTGCACCGCCGGGTATCCACGTTTGGTCAGGATAAGCGCTGAAAGCATCTAAGCGCGAAGCCGTCTTCAAGATGAGATTTCCTTTAAGGGTCGTGGGAGACTACCACGTTGATAGGCAGGAAGTGTACGCACAGCAATGTGTTCAGCTGACCTGTACTAATGGCCCGAAATCTTTCCGTAGTCCGGATTATCTCTCTCAAGTAATATATTGCGGTGGTTATAGCGGCGGGGTTCCACCTCTTCCCATTCCGAACAGAGAAGTTAAACCCGCCAGCGCTGATGGTACTGACCTACCAGTTGGGAGAGTAAGCAGCTGCCGTTCTTCGAGAGGCTCGATGACATACGTCACCGAGCCTCTTTTTTTTACCGTTTTTATTATTTTTTACTACATTTGTATGATTTGAACTTGACGCACGAAATTCTTATTATATAATTATGATTTACACAAAAGAAGTGCAGCAGATGTGCTGCGTAGCAAAAGGCGCGAACCACGCCAATGCTCCCATCCCCGAAGAGGGCAGGTGGGTGCATGCAAAGGAAATCAAGGATATCTCCGGCCTTACCCACGGTATCGGCTGGTGCGCTCCTCAGCAGGGATGCTGCAAACTCACTCTCAATGTCAAGGACGGCATCATCGAGGAAGCTCTCGTAGAGACTCTCGGTTGTTCGGGTATGACTCACTCCGCCGCTATGGCATCTGAGATTCTTCCCGGAAAGACACTTCTCGAGGCGCTCAACACCGACCTCGTATGCGATGCCATCAACACCGCAATGCGCGAACTTTTCCTCCAGATTGTTTACGGACGCACACAGTCCGCTTTCTCCGAGGGTGGCCTTCCCGTAGGCGGTTCTCTTGAGGATCTCGGCAAGAACCTCCGCAGCCAGGTGGGCACTATGTACGGCACCAAGGCAAAGGGTAGCCGTTATCTTGAGATGACTGAAGGATATTGCACCAGAATGGCTCTCGACGCCAACAACGAGGTCATCGGATATGAGTTCGTCAATCTCGGCAAACTTATGGACGCTCTCAAAGGCGGAGCGACAGGCCCCGAGGCCATTGAGAAGGCAAAAGGCACATACGGCCGTTTCGCCGAGGCAGTTAAGTATATTGACCCCCGTAAAGAGTAAGAGACTATGGCACTTTTTGAAAGTTATGAGCGTCGCATTGATCAGATCAACGCAGCTCTCGCAAAATACGGCATCAAGGACCTCGATGAGGCCAAGGCCATCTGTGACGCCAAGGGCGTCGATCCCTACAAGATGTGTGAAGACACACAGAAGATATGCTTCGAGAACGCAAAGTGGGCTTATGTAGTGGGTGCCGCAATCGCTATCAGGAAGGGTTGCACCAATGCCGCTGATGCCGCCGAGGCAATCGGTGAAGGCCTTCAGGCATTCTGCATCCCCGGTTCAGTCGCCGACGACCGCAAGGTGGGTCTCGGCCACGGGAACCTTGCCGCACCGCTTCTGCGCGAGGAGACCGAATGCTTCGCTTTCCTTGCCGGTCACGAGTCATACGCCGCCGCAGAGGGAGCCATCAAGATTGCCGAAATGGCAAACAAGGTGCGCAAGAAACCCCTCCGCGTCATCCTCAACGGACTCGGAAAGGATGCCGCCAAGATTATCAGCCGCATCAACGGATTCACTTACGTGCAGACGGAGTTCGACTACTTCACCGGAGAGGTCAAGGTCCTTTCGGAGACCAGATACTCCGAGGGAGTCCGCGGTGGAGTACGTTGCTACGGCTCCGATGACGTCCGCGAAGGTGTCGCCATTATGTGGAAGGAGGGTGTTGACGTTTCCATCACCGGCAACTCCACCAATCCCACCCGTTTCCAGCACCCCGTTGCAGGAACCTACAAGAAGGAGCGCGTGCTTGCAGGCAAGCCTTACTTCTCTGTCGCATCGGGCGGCGGTACCGGACGCACGCTTCATCCCGACAATATGGCCGCCGGTCCCGCTTCCTATGGTATGACCGACACCCTCGGCCGCATGCATTCAGATGCCCAGTTCGCAGGCTCAAGCTCAGTTCCCGCACACGTGGAGATGATGGGCTTTATGGGTATGGGCAACAACCCTATGGTAGGCTGCTCAGTCGCAGTTGCTGTGGCCGTAGCTCAGGCAATGGGAAAGTAAATTTTATATTTCAATTATGAAGAAGATTTTATTTGTTTCAGCAATTATTGCTGTCTGTCTTTCATTTGCAGGATGCAAAAAAGTTTCCTCCGCTTCTGTCTCCGGCCCTGTTGCCACCAAAGTTGAATTCTGCATTGAGTGGTCCGGTGTGTCGCAAGACATCATCGACAATTTTGACATTGTTTTCAGCGGCGTTGATTTTAATAAAAAGCCATTCCGTGACACCCTGAAGAATACCAATGGCAAGCTTATCTTCCCAAGCGGAACAGTGGAAATCAAAGATACCGAAGACCATTGCCCGTTTACCTACAGTTGCAGCGTCACTCCCGGAAGAGGAGTTGCGGAGGGACCCTTTACCTGCGAATATCATCTGTTTGTTGGGGCCCGTTTCTATGATGCCAACGGCAATCTCCTGACTTGCTGGGAAGGTGGCACTGAAGACACGATTTTCAAAGCAGAGAGCACGGGACAAGTGCAGACCGCGGAAGCATTTAATCGTAAGATTACCAGTGCTTTCGGAGAAGATGAAAAGACTTTTGTTTTCTTCCGTAACAGCGGGAACTTCGGATTCAGTCATACTGCCCTGTCGAGATAGCCGGGTCCCCCAACCAATACGTCGCATCAATGCTGTGTTATGTGGCATAGCCCCTGGGGCAGTTGCGTAGCAACGGGGGTAAAACAAATAGGGGATGGCTTTTTAGCCATCCCCTTAAAAAAAGAAACCGGGTATTGTGCTAATATCCGAAAATCTCTTCGGTTGTCACCTTCTTTATGGTGCCGAACTTTGAGAGAGACTCCATATCGAAGTCGCTCCCGCGGCCAAGGATACCGATGGTGTAGTTGCGTCCCTTTATGTTCTCCTGCTGGAATTTCACCACATCGTCAAGTGTCAGAGTCTGAACTTTCTCGAACACATTGCGCTGCGTATCGTAGTCGAGCCCGAGTTTCCGGAGGCCCAGATAGTACCAGAGCACGGAAGACTTGATGGTGCGCTGTGTGCGGAGATTGGAAATGATGCTCTCCTTCGCTATGTCGAACGCATTCTGTGACACGGGCATATTATTGATGATTTCATCAAATGCTCCGAGGGCATCGGGAAGCTTGTCATTCTGGGTCTGGATGAAATCCATAAAGATGGCGGTGTGATCCAGATCACTCGGCTGCAGGTAGCGTGCCGCAGCGCTGTATGCCAGACCGCGGGCCTCACGCATTTCCTGGAAGACGATGGAGTTCATTCCGCCTCCGAAATACTCGTTGTAAAGGGTGGCGATGGGCTCCTCCTCCACATCGAATTTTTCTCCTTTGCAGGAAATTGAATAGAGGATGGACTGGTTGGCATCGTAGGGGGCAATCACGATAGTGTTCTCTCCCGTCAGCTGATACTGATAGGGATTACCCTTCACGACCGGCGCCAGAGTTTCGGGGCAGTTGTGAATCTCGTTGACCTTGGCAACCAACTCATCTTCTCCGGCGGGACCGTAGTACAGAATCTTGTGCTCGGACTTGAAGATATTGTGAATCTTGTCGAGGAGCTGGGCATCGGTGAGGGCATTGATTTCTGCCGTGGTGAGAATATGCTTGGAAGGGTTCTCCGGACCGTACTGGATGTAAGACCTCAGTCGCGCCGCGTTGGAATTCTGGTCAGTCTTGGCATTGGCCCTTTCCTGCAGACCGTTGGCCTTCAGCATCACGAGAGCCTCGGGGTTGGGCTGCGCATCGGTGATGAATTCCTCCATAAACTTCATAACCTCCTCCATATTTTCGGCAAGACCGCTGATGGAAACGTACGTGCGTTCTCCTGTGCACGATACTGAGAAGTTGCAGGCGAGGCCATAGAGATATTTCTGCACCTCTTCGGGGCTCATCTTGCTTGTCCCGAGGTAATTGAGATAATCGCAGGCCCAGGGGAGCTCCTTGTCGGCATAACTTCCGGTTTCCAGCAGATAGTCAATCTCAAACAGGCCGTTGGTGACGTTCTTCTTGTAGAGAACCTCTATGCCGCTCTTGGCGGTAAGTTTGGACATATCCTTCGAGAAATCCACGAACACGGGCTCGATGGGCTTGACCTTTGCCGCAGCGGCCTGAACCTCGCGGAGGAACAGGCTGGCGGTGTCGCGGTTGGTGAAAATAGGAGTGATGGCCGGTTTGTCAATCTTGGATCCGTCATCCTCCGGCTTGCCCTGCAACTTCTTCACATACACGTAATTGTCGGAGAAATTGTCGTTGGCGAACTTCACGATATCCTCCTTTGTGATGGCGGAGAGCCGTTCAACCATATTTACAATGTCGCTCCAGGGGACATCATTGATGAAACTGTTAACAGCCATCATAGCCATATATCTGCGGTTCTCGATTCTTTGCATATAACCGAGTTTGAGGTTGTTGATGGTAGCCTCAAGAAGGGACTCGTCGAAGTCGCCCGCCTTGATTTTCTCGATTTCCGCAAGCGCGATATCCTTAACCTCGTCGAGAGTCTGGCCGGGCTTCGGCTCCGCCATCACCAGGAACAAGCTGTAGTCTGCCAGATTCTCAACACCGGAATACATGCTCAGAGTCTTCTGCTGCTGGTTGACGTCAAGGTCGATGAGGCCGGCCTTGCCGTTCTGCAGCACATTGGCAAATGCGTCAAGTACGGTGGCTTCGGGTGAATTGGCACCGGGGAATCTCCATCCGAGGATGATGTTGGGAGACTCGTTGCCCACAACCTCTTTGACCACAGGTGCTGTGATGGGCTCCTCGGGAGCGAATTCCACCTTCCGTAGTTCCCCGTTGGGCTTCATCCCTCCGAAATATTTGTCCACGATTCCGATGGCCTTGTCGGGATTGAAGTCTCCGGAAAGCACCACCGCCATATTGTTGGGGACATACCATTTGTCGTGGTAGTTCTTCACGTTGGTGATGGAGGGATTCTTCAGATGGGAAGGAAGACCGATGACGTCGGTGTTGTAGGGATGCTCTTTGAACATACCGTCAAACAGGGCGTTGAAAGCCTTGGTCCCATCCTGGGCATTGTACATATTGAACTCTTCGTAGATGGTCTCAAGCTCGGTGTGGAAACCGCGCAGGACGCAGTTCTCGAAACGGTCCGCCTGTATTTTGGCCCAGAGTTCAATCTGGTTGGAGGGAATATTCTCCACGTAGCAGGTAACGTCATAGCTTGTGTATGCGTTGGTGCCGCTTGCTCCCAGAGCCGCCATCAGCTTGTCATACTCGTTGGGGATGGAAATCTTCGACGCCTCATAGGAAATGGAGTCAATCTGATGGTAGATGGCCTTGCGAAGTTCGGGGTCCTCCGTCTTGCGATATACCTCGAACAGAGCCTCCACGCTGTCGAGCATAGGCTTTTCCGCCTCATAGTTCTGGGTGCCGAACTGCCGGGTGCCCTTGAACATAAGGTGCTCGAAATAGTGGGCGAGACCGGTGGTCTCCCTGGGATCGTTCTTGCTGCCCACCTTGACGGCAATCTGGGCATCAATCCTTGGCTCGTCCTTGTTGACGATGGTGTAAACCTTCAGACCATTGTCGAGGGTGTAGATGCGTGTGCCTGTCGGGTCTCCCTCGACAGTCTCGTAATCATACTTGCAGCAGGATGCCGTTCCGGCCATTACCGCCACAAGAGCAAAAGCATAGATAAACTTTTTCATTTGATATTGTCTGTAATTGATTTTTCTGCCTGAATCATTGTTCTCCTGCCAGTCAGCCCGATGGGGCACTTAACCCAAATCAAATGTGCCCCGGAGGGCTGATTGGCGGGAGAACCTGATATCATTCTTCTTTACGATATTCAAGTATGTCCCCCGGTTGGCAGTCCAGGGCGGCGCAAAGGGCTTCGAGGGTGGTGAACCGCACGGCCTTCGCCTTCCCTGTCTTAAGGATGGAAAGATTGGCCGCGGATATGCCTACCTTCTGTGCCAACTCTCCGCAGGACATTTTTCTGCGGGCGAGCATAACGTCTATGTTCACTATTATCGGCATACTCATTCATTTACCTGTTCTTCAACTTTCTCTTCCCTCTTCTCCCCCTTCAGATATGAAGGCAGGTTCATTCCGGCCATCTTGAAAAGGTCCTCAAGAGGAGGAACCGACCCCATCATTCCGGAAATGAAATTGGATGTCGCGGTCTTGCCGTCCTTGGCATTGCCGCCGTCCCAAACGGTAACCTTGTCTATCTTGATGCCCTTGACGGCCTCAACCTGAGTCTTAACGAGTTCGGGCAGTTTGTCGGAGATAAGCATAGTGATGGCATCCTTGGCATCTCCGCCGGCAGCCTCCACCAACTTGTTGAAACCTTCGGCCTGCTTGCTCAGAATCTCCAGAGTACCGCGTGCCTGGGCGTCCATCTTTGCGAATATTGCATCAGCCTCACCCTTCGCTTCGCGGCGGAGCTTCTCCGCTTCCGCCTCAGCGGCGATTATCATCTTCTCTTTCTCTATCTGGGCGGCCACCACGACGTTGGCCTGCTGGGTAGCCTTCTCCCTTTCGGCACGTGCAAGTTCGGCGTCACGCTCGGACTTGTAGGCTTCCTCCAGTGCCTTTGCCGCCTGCACCTTCTCGGCGGCCACGGCAAGTCTCTCGGCCTCGGCGGCCTTCTCACGACGGTTCGCGTCAGAATTGGCGATTGCAATCTTTGAGTTGTTCTCTCCTTCCACTGCCAGGGCGTTGGCCTCGGCCGTCTTGATACGGGTATCCCTGGAAGTCTCGGCGATACGTATATCCTTGTCCCTGTCGGCCTCGGCCTTGCCTATCTCACCGAAGCGGTTCTGCTCGGCGACGCTCTTCTTCGCGTCGTTGATGGCCTTGGCGGCGGCTTCCTTACCGAGAGCCTCTATATAGCCGGACTCATCGCGGATATCGGTGACGTTGACGTTGATGAGCTTGAGGCCAATCTTGCGGAGCTCGGCCTCCACGTTGGTACTGACGTTCGCAAGGAACTTGTCACGGTCGGAGTTTATCTCCTCGATGTCCATCGTGGCGATGACAAGACGCAGCTGACCGAAAAGGATATCGGTGGCGATGCCCCGGATGTCCTCTATGCTCAAACCGAGAAGGCGCTCGGCGGCATTTGTCATATTCTCAGGCTCGGTCGATATACCCACCGTGAACCGGCAGGGAACGTCCACGCGGATGTTCTGCTTTGAAAGCGCATTCGTGAGGTTGCACTCGATGGAGATGGGCGTGAGGTCCAGGAACGAGTAGCTCTGGAACACGGGCCATATGAAGGATGCACCGCCGTGGATGCAGCGTGCGGAGGAGGTCCCTCCCTGTTTTGTCTTGCCGGTCTTACCGTAGATGACAAGAATTTTGTCCGACGGGCAGCGCTTGTAGCGTGCCAGGATTGCGGCGAACGAGACGAAGACTACCGCAATGATTATCAATACTAACATATTCAGCTGTTATTTATGGTTATACAATGATGCTTCCGGTTTTCTCCACGAGGACTGTGTCGTTGCTGACGGCTTCGATGACGGTGATTTCTTCACCCGTTTTCAAGGTTTCGTCGCTGTCTGTCACGGCTTCATACTCGCGCACGGAGTTGTTGATGATAATCTGCACCTTGCCCTTGCCCTTACGGTTGGCGGGGATTGACAGATATACCGTGCCGGCGCAGCCTTCGGCACAGCGGTGAATGTCGATGTTGCCGGACTGCTGCATTCCGCTAATCCACTTGAACAGCAGCATCACCACTGCCACAAGTCCTGCGCCGATGGCTCCGGCGACAATCATCAGGACAATGTCGGATTCAATCCGGTCGTGAAGGAGAATGGTTGTCCAGCCGAATCCGAGGAAGAAATTCACGAAGTTGCGGAAGGTCAGAAGACCCATTCCGCTGTCTCCGTCCGTGCCGTCAATGGCAGAAGCGTCCACGTCGAAATCCGTGTTGAAATCGGCATCGGCTCCAACGAAGGTGAGGATAGATTGGATGACGAAGATAAGGGATGCGGACAGAGTAATCCCCCAGAGAATCTTCATCACAGCACTTAATGTTGACCACCATTCAATCATAATTGTAAATTATTTTTCGCAAATTTATAAATAATTATTGAAAAACAATAATAATTCAGATTTTTTCAACGGTCATCTCACAGGCCTTGCAGTCGAAGCCCAAAGCCAGGCGGCGGCCGTTGTTGACGAGGAACAGCGGTCCGGTCGGCGTCGCCCCCTGATGCACGGGGCACAGTCCGAGTTCATACCTGATGCAGTACCTGCTCCGCATCAGAATATCCTTAGCTGAGGTTTCATTGTCGGCGGAAAGCCTGGCACCGGAGGGCAATGAATTTTTGAGATAATGCCCTCCGGTTGCCAGACCATCCGCCGATAAAACTAACTCATTGCCCCCTGTCGGTGATATGCCTTCACAACCATAATACCCCAGATCCGAAACCACCGCCCTGCGCATCGAATTCACGATGGCGGAACTCAGCAGGGGAAGCGCTCCGCCCGGGGTGTCCACAGTAAATGAACCGACGTGGCAGGAATACTGTTCCGCCCTCTTGCCGAGACCTTCACGGATGACGGCTTCCTCCCGGTCCCTGTTCTGCGCCACATCCGGATCCGCCTTGAACGGGCTGAAAGCGACCTTGCCGTCTTCTGCCGAGGCGTTTATGTCTATATCGAATTTCCCGTGGATATGGACGTCGAGCGTCACGTCGATCTCACGGCGGCAGGTATTCCTCCCGACTTCCCTTTCAAAAGCGGCTGAAACGTTCCTGAACAGCATCATACCGGGTTTCAATCCATCGGCTCCGGAGCACAGGATGCGGTTCGCCTCACACACGTCCCCGCGGAATCCCACAATGGAACTTTTGTTTATGAAGGCGAAACCGTCCCCGTTTTCAAGTGTAACACCGCCGGCCAGAGGGGCTACAATTATCTGAATGCCTCCCTTGACAAGCTTGACGGAGTCCACTTTCCCCACAGGCTCTCCGATGGATTTCGGGGCATCCATAGATGACCACCGTCCGCGTTTGCCATCAATGAACAGTTCCGTGTAGCCGCGATTGAAGGTTTTTGACAGGTCCGGTTTGAAACCGCCGGAAACGTGGCCGTAGGAGGCGCGGTGGTACATTTCGGGATGTGCGGAGACTATGGCATCCAACGCCTCGCTGTAGGAACGGACAACGTTGCGCACGTAGGTTTCGTTCTTCAGTCTTCCCTCCACCTTGAAAGAGCATATTCCCGCTTCAGCCAGATCCTCCAGCCTGTCCCGCAGATTGAGGTCCTTGAGTGACAGCAGTGCCTTGTTCTTCACAAGAACATTGCCGCCGGCATCCACGAGGTCGTACAGAGACCGGCACGCCTGAATGCATTCGCCCCTGTCGGCGCTGCGTCCGTTGAGGTATTCGCTCAGCCTGCATTCCCCACTGTAGCATACGCAGAGTGCTCCGTGCACGAAAAACTCGAGTTCGCAGTTCACGGCGGCGCGTATCCGGCGCAGCTCCTCCAGCGTAAGTTCCCGTTCCAGGATGAGCCTCCTGCATCCCAGAGCCTCGAAATGACGGGCTCTTTCCGGGTCCCGGATGGCGCACTGGGTGGATGCGTGAAGCGGCACTCGTATATCTTTCCAGGAGCAGATTCTTTCATCCCTTATTATGAATGCATCCGCCCCTGCTTCCTGGGCGGCAAGCATCTGCCTGTGCATTTCCGGCAGTTCGTCGTCGCGCACCGCAATGTTGAAGGTGACGAAAATCTTCGCTCCGAAACGGTGCGCGTATTCGCACAACGGAGCCAGATCTTCCGTTGGATTCCCTGCGTCCTTTCGCGCCCCGAAGGCCGGGCCGGCGATATATACGGCATCGGCACCGCAGTCTATGGCCGCGATGCCGATTTCCTTATTTCTTGCCGGAGCAAGGAGCTCGAGGGCAGTCATTACTGAATCATTTTCTTCAAAGTCTCCACCGTGGTTTTGATCTGAGCTGCGTCGGCGGCATTGGGATTGATATTCAGATATTCGCCGAAATAATCCACGGCATCTTTATATTTTTTGAGCTGCGTGGCGGCGTTCCCGGCAATCTTGAAGGCATTGGCTGAAGGATTGAATTCTGCGGATTTGAGGGCGTTGTCGAGAGCTCCCTGGAAATCCTTTGCCTTGAGGGCGGCGGCTGCGGCCTTGAGGGCGAGGTTGCCGAGCTGTTTGTTGGCGGCTGCTTCCTGCCCGTTGGCTGCGGCTGTCCTGTAAGCCTCTTCAGCGGCTGCGGTGTCACCGGCACCGGCAAGAGCCATACCGAGACGGAGAGCCGCGGCGCCGTTTGCGGGCTCGGCATCGAGGACGTCCTTATATGCCTCTACGGCAGCTCCGAAATCCTTGGCGTTGAGAGCGTCATTGCCTTTCTGGAACATAAATTGGCCGATAACTTTCGAGGCGTCTTCAATCTCCTCTGCAATGTTGAACTCTTTCGCGAAAGCGAGAGCTTCCTTTGCCTTGGCAATGGCATCGTCAAGCTTGTCTTCCTTGAAAAGATCCTTGGCGATGGAAATCATAAGGTTGGGGATGACGTTCTTGCAGTTGTCCACGACTTCCTTGCCTTCGTCACCGAGCGCCGTGGCCTGGGAAAGGGCGTTCTGGAAAGATGCGAGCGCTTCGGTCTTTGCTCCGTTGTTGAGTGCTGTCGCTCCGCTGTTGAAGAGTTCGGAAACGGCTTTCAGGTCCTGGGCGGACACCATTGCTGCGCAGAGAGCCAGAGATGCAAGGGTAAGAATGATTTTTTTCATTTTTTGGAATTATTTTTGTTCAATACTGATTCTGACCGGAATGCAAAAATAGCATTTTTTATTTAATTTTGTAGAAATATACTGTGATGATGACCAAATATCCTGCACGCATACTTGTTTTCATATTCTTCCTGCTGATTACACTTGGCCTTCCGGCCAGCGATCTTCCCTCCTTCGGTGTGGATCCCAGGATAAAACAGGGGACCCTGCCCAACGGGGTGAGGTATTATCTTGTCAGCAATGATTCGTCCAAGGGTTATGCCGATTTCTGTCTTGTACAGAAGGACGGCGGCGGCCCCGGCCTCTCCCGCTCCCTGCTCTCCAATCTGGAAAATTTCAGGCAGACAAGTCCTTATCGTTTCCTTGCAGGCAGGGGTGTAGGTTATGGTCCCGAGGGTTTTGTGTCATACAGGGACGGGGCGTCGGTATTTTCGTTCAAGGACGTTCCCACTTTCGATACCGATGCGGC
The DNA here is from genome assembly GCA_045641985.1 of Candidatus Cryptobacteroides sp. Taxonomy (GTDB): domain Bacteria; phylum Bacteroidota; class Bacteroidia; order Bacteroidales; family UBA932; genus Cryptobacteroides. Next base: position 32,243 of record JAZUHY010000053.1, on the reverse strand, counting down.
GGATTCCACTCTGCTTGTCATATTCGATATGATAAAGGCAGTTCCCTGCCCGCAGGCTGTTATTATCAGCGGAGACATAGATGCCACGAAGTTCGCCGACAGGATGCACGTTCTTTCCATGACCATCCCCCGTCTGCCGGAAGACAATCCTTCGGAACCGTATTCGTGGGAACCTACGGAAGGACCTCTTTGCACGTCGTCGGTGTCCGGGACGGACGGAGTGTCGGAAATAAGGGTAAGGATAGCGGCTCCGAGGACTCCCGCAGAGTTTATGAACACTCCGCAGCCGCTTGTCACGGGCATTTTTGTCGCCGAACTGGAGAGAATTGTCTCCCACCGGCTTGAGAACTTGTTCAGGAAGGAGGGCGTTCCGCTGGGGGACGTCAGTATCCGGTACGAGAACAGTTCCTTCAGAAGCGGGGACGAAATATTTGAATTGACCCTTTCCACAGACGGGGACTCTGCCGAGGAGGCTGTAAGGATAGTGGCATCGGTTCTCGGTGGAATGGATTTCAGAGGGGTTGCCCTGGAGGAATATAATGATGCCAGGAATCATCTGTTGTTCAATACCGAGGTCGCAGACATCAGCCTGACCAACAGCCAGTATGCATCAAGATGTATCAACGCTTACCTTTACGGTGCATCTCTGGTTTCGTTGTCGGAGATGAATGACTTTGTGACCAAACGCAGGCTGCCGCCCGCGAAGGAACTCGAGCTTTTCAACAATTTCTCTTCGGCCCTGCTCGATTCGCGGAAGGCCATCAGTCTGGAGTGTGCTACACCGGGCAAGGCGGCTGATTCCGGAGTGCTGAAGGAAAGTTTCCTCAAGGCCTGGAACGACACGGTCGGCAACAGATATTCCTACTGCATCGTGGATACGCTCAGTCTGATGGACACGAAATCCAAGGCCAGACTCAAACTGAAGTCCTCGGTACCGGACCCTATTACCGGAGGCCGGCTCTGGACCTTTTCCAACGGGATGAAAGTGATTTTCAAAAAAGCCGACACCCGGGGGAAGTTCCGTTACGGACTGATGATAAAAGGCGGCACTCCGTCCATCCGGGGGATTTCTTCCGGGGAAGCTGGTTATGTCTCCGACCTGTTCAGCGTTTTCAGTGTGGCCGGTATGGCCCCCGACGAATTCGGCGATATGCTCCGGACCAACGGAATCTCTATGACACCGCAGGTTTCCGTTTCCGATTTGCGTATCACCGGGAGCGCCCCCGTGTCCAGGCTTCCTCTCCTTTTGAAATCCCTTCTTTCGTTGTCGCGCGATGCGGATTACAGTCGGAAAAGTTTTGATTACTACCGGCAATGTGAGGCTGTGCGGCTCAGGAAAGCCGGGATAAGCGCTGTGGACAGGCTTGAGAAAATGGCCAGTCCCGACTACAGATATTCCGAAATCCGCGACCCGGAGAAACTCGGCGCGACCCTGCCGGGCCGTGTCGGACAGTATCTTTCCGAGCAGTTCTCCAGGATGAATGACGGCATTTTCGTCATTGTGGGGGATTTTGAAGAGGAAGCGTTGCAGAAGACTCTTCTGAAATCTCTCGGGAACTTCAATACGGGCAGGAACACCCAGGTCCGGGCCCGCGTGAGCCGGGAAACCCGTCAGGGGTGGTACACCGGCAGTTACAGTGGAGAACCCTGCGTCGCGATGTCCTGCTCTGTCCGCAATCCTTTCAGTATGGATGGCTATATGACGTTCAGAATCGCTTCGATTGCCCTGCAGAAGGAGATTGTGAAGGCTCTGGCCGATGAAGGGATGTATGCCGAGTTCGACGAAGACATAGAGTTTTATCCTGAGGAAGAATACACTATGACGGTCAGGTGCCGTCCCTGCAGCGTTGAGGGGCTGCCGTCTGCCGTGACGGAGCAGAGGCTTTACCACACACTGGATGCGGTCCGCTCGGCGGTAAGCAGGGTATCCTCCGCAACAATAAGCGCCTCCGAGATTAACGCCTACAAGGCGGAACTGAAGAACGTTATGACCTCGTACAATTCCACGCCGTCGGCTATGATAGATGCCGCAATGGTCAGGTTCTCGGCAGGCCGCGACATTGTTTCGTTGTATGGAAGCTACATAGACGGAGTAAGAGTGGAAGCCGTGAAATCGGTGCTTGCCGACCTGAATGACGGAGCCCGTATGGAGGTTGTTCTCAAATGAAGGGGGAATTCGGAACAATAATCCGGATAGGGGAAATCCTGGTGTCGGAGGATGTTGTGGTTGAGTTCTTTTCCTGCGACTATCCGGTGTGCAGAGGCGTGTGCTGCATTGAGGGAGACAGCGGTGCACCTTTGGAAGAAAGCGAACTGAACAGGCTTGAGAGGGATTATCCCGAATATTCTCCGCTTATGACGGACGAGGGCCGTGAGGCCGTTGAAAAGAAGGGCTTCTTCGAAATTGACAGGGACGGAGATTTGGTGACACCTCTTTCGGAAAGCACCTCCGCGTGTGCTTTCTGCCATTTCCCCGCAGACGGCTCCTGCCTCTGTTCAATAGAAAAAACCGGTCTGGTGAAACCCGTATCCTGCAGCCTCTACCCTATTCGCGTAACCAAACTGACCGGCGGGGGCCTGGCCCTCAACGTCCACCATTGGGACATCTGCAAACCTGCGTTCGAGAAGGGGCGCAGGGATGGAGTCAGAGTGTATCAGTTCCTGAAAGTCCCTATTTCAGAGCATTTCGGGGAGGAATTCTGGAAGGCCCTGGATGCCGCCGCTAAGCATCTTCTTCAGGGCGGTTGAACCTGTACTCCAGAGCGGAGGCAATCCTGACGATGTCTTTCGTGATGCCCTCTACGGAATAACCGCTGATGGAGCGCGTGAAAGTCACCCTGTCTTCCAGGAACTTGGTGAGTCTGGCGATCGGTGACCTTTTGATGAAAGTCAGTTTGCCCTCTTCCTCCTTTTCGAGTTTGTACCCGCGATTGTCCATCACTTCCGTCAGTACAGGGCGGATTTCCTCATCCGGGCCGTACATCTTCACTTCGCGTGAAGAGTAACCCATTTTGGGATAGATGCCGGCGAAAACCGCGATTATCAGGGCAATCTGCCACAGGGAGTCATAGCCGTTCACGAACATTTCGGAGATGTCCGCCTCCACGAGATTGGCCTTGACGAGAATGAATACGACAAGGACGAGAACAATGGTCAGATATGCGAATTGTTTGAGAGAGCGTATCAGATATTTCATATATGCAAAAATAATAACATTTTTTGCTATTTTTGCGAATAGACTTAAAAAACGGACAATTATGGAAAGAGAAGATCCCCTTGAGAGACTTGAACGCCTTGAGCGGGAAAAGCAGGAAAGGAAAGCGAACAATAACGCTTCCGGGCTTCAGAAGACGATGTATATCCTCATCGCCGTTGCGGCTCTGTTGGCAGTGACGCTTGCCGTGGTGTGGATTCAGAAATCCAGCCTTGTGAATGACCTGAATCAGGAGAAGCAGGACCTTACGGAGCAGATTCAGGCTCTTCAGACGGATTACGAGAATCTTTCATCCGATTATGACGCCATCAACAGCCAGCTGGATTCTTCCCGTGAGGAGATTTCCCAACTCGTGGAGAGAATCAAGAAGACCGATGCCACCAACAGGGCCAAGATGCGTCAGTATGAAAAGGAACTCGGTACCCTGCGCAGCATTATGCGCGGTTATCTGGTTCAGATTGACTCCCTCAACAACCTCAACCATCAGTTGACGGCACAGGCGGCCGCAGCGCGGAAGGAAGCTGCAGAGAGCAGGCGGCAGAATGCCAAGCTGACGGCGCAGGTGGATGATCTTTCCAGCCAGGTGGCTGCCGGTTCCGTTATCAAGGCTCGCGGGATCAGGATGGATGCATACAATGCTTCCGAGAAGATTACCGACAGGAGCAGCCGTGTGGTCAGGCTCCTTGTGAATCTCAGTCTTCTGGAGAACGATTTGGCTCCCAGGGGACCCGTGCGCGTCTTCGTGATTGTCCGGGACCCCTCCGGAAATGTGCTTCTCGACGGGTCCGAGACCGTGTTCACGCTTGACGGCGAAACCGTTGCGGCAACGGCATCCAGGGAGGTGGATTACGAGGGGAACGACGTGGATTTGAGCATCTATGTGAACAACATCCCTTCATTTGTGAAAGGCGTCTATACGGTTGAGGCCTTCACCGTCCAGTCCCGTCTCGGAAGCGCCGAACTGCTTCTGCGCTGATGATATATGTTCACGTCCCATTCTGCGGAAGTTTCTGCACCTATTGTGATTTCTATTCGGAAATCGCCTGCCGGGGCCGGGACTTCGACAGCTATACGGACGAAGTCTGCCACGAGATTCTGCGCAGGACAGCGGAGATAGATTCCACTCTGGACGTAAACACTCTGTATATAGGAGGCGGCACCCCTTCGGTGCTGCCTCTTTCGTGCCTCGGCAGAATAATCCATACCGCAAGGGAGGCTGCCCGCCGGGACTTTTCGGAGCTTACCGTCGAGGTGAATCCGGAGGACATATTGGAGAAAGGGAAATCCTATCTCGGCGGCCTTGGGAATCTGGGGGTCAACAGAATCAGTATGGGCATCCAGTCCCTGGACGACGGGATTCTGCATTGGATGAACCGCCGGCACGATGCGGCGGGTGCGCGGGAGGCGTTCGGAATGCTCCGGAGCCAGGGTATGGACAACGTCAGCGTTGACATCATATACGGCATCTCACAACTGTCGGACGACACTCTTTTGAAGACTGTCAGGGAGATTGTCTCTCTCGGGCCGGAGCATATATCCGCATACCAACTGTCCGTAGAGGAGGGCAGCGCACTGGCGGAGATGGTAAGGGAGGGACGTTACTCCGAGGCCCCGGACGAGTGCTGCTTCAGGCAGTACAAACTGATATGCAATGAATTGAGGATGGCGGGATATGAGCATTACGAGATATCCAACTGGGCACGTCCCGGATTCAGGGCCGTGCACAACTCGGCCTATTGGACGCGCCGGCCATATGTCGGCGTAGGGCCCGGTGCGCATTCCCTGGTGTTTGATTATTGTTTGCCTGTGGAGGAGCGGCCGGCCGGAACAGGCCATAATCAATCCAGAATATGGAACAGCCGGGTTCTTGCCGGCTGGACGGCAGAATCGGAGATACTCTCGGACGAGGAAATACGCGAGGAAGAGGTAATGCTTGGCCTGAGGACGGCGGAAGGCTGGAACGGACGCCGGCTGAGCGAAGATGAGTGGTTCGTCTCCGACGGCATCATAAGCGGCATACTGGCACAATCCTGAATAAAATAAAGACAAGACTATGGATATTGATTACTCTTCAAGAATCGAGGCCCTGCGCGCGATTATGCGCGAAGAGGGATGGGACGCCGTGATAATCACGGGCTCCGACCCCCACGGGAGCGAATACCCTGCGCGGCGGTGGAAGCAGGTCTGCTGGCTCACGGGCTTTACCGGAGAGGCCGGGGACGTGGTGGTGACTGAAGACCACGCCGGTTTGTGGACCGACACCCGCTATTTCATTCAGGCCGGCATCCAACTGCAGGGAACCGGAGTCGAACTTCACAAGACAAGGGTGCCGGAACAGGTGCTGATTCCGGATTGGCTGGCAGAGCATTTCAGGGATGCGGACAGCATAGTCGTCGCTGTGGACGGCTTGGCAATCAACGCGGCGTTCGTTTATGACGAACTGCACGGGGCCCTGGCATCCGAATCAATAGAACATTGTATCAAAAGTTGTCCCGACCTCCTCGGGAGAATATGGAAGGACCGTCCGGGAATACCGCAGACTCCTGTATTTGCCATAGAGTCGGGGGAAAGCAGGGCGGACAGGCTCGCGTGGCTGAGGGAATGGATGAGGGAGCGGGAATACGATGCGGTGCTGCTCAGCAGTCTGGACGAGATAGCCTGGATTCTCAACGTGAGGGCCTCCGACATAGAATATAATCCTTATGTCATCAGCTACCTTCTGGTTTCGGAAGAAGAAACGCTGTGGTTTGTCCTGAAAGACAGGGTGGAGGATCCCGATTCGGACAACGTGTTCTCGGAGATGAAGGATGTGAAGTTGATGAGATATGACGAGGTGGAGGAAAGCCTGAGCGGATTCGGCGGGATTCGTCTGTTCACAGACAGGGCGACCGTCAATTACGAATTGGCGGAATTCCTTGCTTCCGGGACCATCCGGACGGTATCCGGCACAAGCCCGGTCGCCCTCCGCAAGGCCGTCAGGAACGAGTTTGAAACAGAAGGGATGCGCAGGGCCCATATTCAGGACGGTGTGGCTATGGAAAGATTCCTTTTCTGGCTGGAGAAATCGGTACAATCCGACAAGATTGTCAGCGAATGGGATGCGGCTGTGATGCTCGGGCGCTACAGGGCGGAACTTGACGGGTATCTCGGTGATTCCTTCGAGACCATTTCCGCCTATGGGGAAGGGGCCGCTCTCCCGCATTACTCCACTCCCAAGACGGACGCGCCCCTGCTTAAACCCGAGGGCCTTTATCTTTGCGATTCGGGCGGACAGTTTGAGTACGGAACCACGGACATAACCCGCACGGTGCCTCTTGGTGTATGCTCGGAACTGGAAATCGAGGACTATACACTGGTGCTCAAGGGCCATATCGACCTTGCGATGGCAGTATTCCCGGCTGGAACTCCCGGATGCCGGATAGATGCGCTTGCGCGCGAACCGCTGTGGAGCCGCAGACGCAATTTCGGTCACGGCACGGGGCACGGTGTGGGATTCTGCCTGGGTGTCCACGAAGGCCCCCAGGACATAAGGCAGAATATGAATGCTCAGCCGCTTCTGCCGGGAATGGTCACGTCCGACGAACCCGGAATCTACCGGGAGGGTCTTTTCGGAGTCAGACACGAGAACCTTCTTCTTTGTGTAGAGGCGGGAGACAACGAATTCGGATCCTGGCTTCAGTTCGAGCCGTTGACAATGTGCCACTTCGACACGTCAATTCTTCGCGTCGGACTTCTCACCGCAGAAGAGAGGGACTGGCTGAACGCCTACAATGCTACGGTTTATGAGACTCTCGCCCCTCTTCTCCCCTCAGATGTCGCTGAGTGGCTCAGGTTCAAGACGGCGGCGGTCTGATCATTATGAGAATTCCGTTATTTTTATTAAATTTGAGAGATTTTAAACTTCAAACGTTTTATGGGATCTTTTATTGTTGAAGGAGGGCATCGTCTCAGCGGCGCCATACGCGCCCGGGGCGCCAAGAATGAAGCCCTTCAGGTCATCAGTTCGGTATTGCTCACTTCCGGAGAGGTGACAATCAGCAATGTGCCCGATATACTTGATGTCAGGAACCTGATTGCAATGCTTGGGGAGATGGGGGTTCGCGTCAGGAAAACCGGAGAAGGTACGTATTCTTTCTGTGCCGCCGATGTGGATATCGACTATGTACGGAGCGGAGAATTCGTTGACAGATGCGCGGCTCTCAGAGGTTCCGTAATGGTTGTGGGCCCTCTGCTGGCACGTTTCGGCGAGGCTTATTTCCCCAAGCCGGGCGGAGACAAGATAGGTCGGCGCAGGGTGGACACCCACATTGACGGTTTTGTCAGACTGGGCGCGTCCTGCGAATATGACAGCGCAAAGAAGGCTTACCGCCTCACCGCTCCTTCCGGCGGATTGAAGGGTGCCTATATGCTTCTCGACGAGGCTTCGGTGACGGGTACCGCCAATATTCTTATGGCCGCCGTCCTGGCAAAAGGGAAGACTACCATCTACAATGCCGCCTGTGAACCGTATGTCCAGCAGTTGTGCCGTCTTCTTGCGGCGATGGGCGCGGATATTCAGGGCATAGGGTCAAACCTGCTTACTGTCAACGGCATTTCCGGACTCAAGGGAGCTTCGCACTCTCTTCTTCCCGATATGATTGAAGTGGGTTCTTTCATCGGGCTCGCCGCCATCACTCAGAGCGAACTTTACGTCAAGGACGTCTCCTGGAGCAATCTGGGCATTATCCCCGACTGCTTCCGCAGGCTTGGCATTCATCTGGAACAGCGCGGCGACGACATTTACGTTCCGGCGCAGGAGTCATACGAGATAGAATCTTTCATTGACGGGTCCATTATGACCATCGCCGATGCCCCCTGGCCCGGACTTACTCCGGACCTTCTGTCGGTGATGCTGGTGGTCGCCACCCAATGCAAGGGCAGTGTGCTCATTCATCAGAAAATGTTCGAGAGCAGGCTGTTCTTTGTGGATAAGCTGATAGATATGGGCGCGCAGATTATTCTGTGTGACCCCCACAGGGCTGTGGTCATAGGCCACGACCACAGGATGACGCTCAAGGCGGGGAGGATGACGTCTCCCGATATCCGTGCCGGTATCGCGATGCTGCTTGCCGCAATGTCGGCCAATGGAATTTCAGAAATCAATAACATAGAGCAGATTGACCGCGGTTATGAAGATATCGACGGCCGCCTCAACGCGCTCGGAGCCAAAATCACAAGAAAATGAAAAAATTCAGAACCGGTAGCGATTTGATCGGCGAAAAGGAAATACCCGCCGATGCGTTGTATGATGTGCAGACACTCAGATGTCTGGAAAATTTCCCTATCAGCCATTTTCATCTCAACGAGTATCCCAATTATCTCAAGGGCTTGGCAATCACCAAGATGGGTGCGGCGGAAGCCAACCGTCAACTTGGTCTGATTACGGATGAGGTTTACAAGTCCATAATGCAGGCCTGCAGAGAGATATGTGAAGGACGTCACGCAGAGGCCTTCCCCATCGATATGATTCAGGGAGGAGCCGGAACGTCCACCAATATGAATGCCAATGAGGTCATCGCCAACCGTGCCCTCCAGATAATGGGTTACGAACTGGGAGACTTCAAGCATTGCTGGCCCAACGATGACGTCAATTGTTCCCAGTCAACCAACGACGCCTATCCTACAGCCGCACATATCGGGCTCTATTTCACCCATCTTGATCTTCTGAAGCATCTGGATGTCCTTGTCGCGAGCTTCCGTGCCAAGAGCGAAGAATTTGCGGGTATCCTGAAGATGGGCCGCACCCAGCTGGAGGACGCCGTGCCTATGACTCTCGGCCAGACTTTCGGAGGCTTTGCCTCAATTCTCGAGGATGAGGTGAAACATCTGAACGAGGCGGCCGCCGATTTCCTCACCGTCAATATGGGAGCGACGGCAATAGGCACCGGAATCTGCTCGGAGCCCGGCTATGCCGAAAAGTGTGTGGCTGCTCTGGCGGAGATTACCGGATGGCCGGTTGTATTGTCAAGGGACCTTGTCGGCGCCACCTCCGACACTTCCTGCCTGGTAGGCTACAGTGCTGCCTTGAAGCGTCTCGCGGTGAAGGCTTCAAAGATTTCCAACGACCTCCGTCTGCTGGCATCCGGTCCGCGTTGCGGTCTCGGCGAGATCAATCTTCCGGAGAAGCAGCCCGGTTCCTCGATTATGCCCGGAAAGGTCAATCCCGTTATCCCTGAGGTGATGACACAGATTTGCTACAAGGTTATGGGCAATGACGTCTGTGTCACGATGAGCGGTGAAGCGGCCCAGATGGAGCTCAATGCGATGGAACCCGTGATGATACAATGTTGTTTCGAGAGCGCTGAACTGCTTATGAACGGCTTTGACACTCTGCGGGTCAACTGTATCGACGGCATTACCGCCAACGCGGACCGCTGCGAGGCATACATCAGGAACAGTATCGGAATCGTTACCGCCCTCAATCCCATCATCGGATACAAGCATTCCACCAAGATAGCGAAGAAGGCGAAGGAGACCGGACGCGGCGTTTACGACCTGGTGCTTGAGGAAGGCATACTGAGCAAGGAGGAACTCGACACTATTCTCAAACCGGAGAATATGATAAAGCCGGTCAAACTCGACATCAAGCCCCGTAAATAATGAAAATCACTCTGTTGCAGTTGAACCCCGAATGGGGGGATGTGCAGGCCTGCATACGGAGGGCGGAAGCCGCTTTGAAGGCGGCGGGGCCCTCGGACCTCTACGTTCTGCCCGAGATGTGGTCTTCGGGATTCACGATGCAGCCCGAACTCCATTCGGAATCCGAACCCGGACCGGCTCTGGCGTGGATGAAGCAGACTTCGTCCCGCACGGGAGCGGCGGTCGCCGGGAGCGTTGCCGTCAGGGAGAACGGTTCCTTCCGCAATCGCTTCTATTTCGTCAAGCCGGACGGGAGCGTGACTTTTTACGATAAACACCACCTTTTTACCTACAGCGGAGAGGACAGGCAATATGAGGCCGGGAATGAAAGGGTGCTGGTCGAATGGAAGGGGATACGTTTCAGGCTCATAGTATGTTACGATTTGAGATTCCCCCTCTGGTGCCGGAACCGTGGGGATTATGACGTGCTGCTCTGTGTCGCCAGCTGGCCCGACAGACGTTCCGACGCCTGGAAGCTTCTGCTGCGGGCGAGGGCGGTGGAGAACCAGTGCTATGTGGTGGCGGTAAACAGAGTCGGAAATGACCCGACCTGCCATTATACAGGAGACAGCGCTGTCATCGATGCGTATGGACGCACTGTGGCGGAGTGCCGCAGCGGGGAAGAGAGTTCCTGTTCGGCGGAAACGGATATGGAAAAACTTGCGGAGTTCCGGGAGAAATTCCCTGTACTCCGCGATGCGGATAATTTTTGATTATGGATAAAAGACTATTGCTTGGAGACGAAGCGGTGGCGTTGGGCGCAATCAATGCCGGATTGTCCGGTGTCTATGCCTATCCGGGCACCCCTTCGACAGAGATAACGGAATTCATCCAGAAGGTGGCACCGCAGATTCGCAGCCGTTGGTGCACCAATGAAAAGACGGCGATGGAGGCCGCTCTCGGGATGTCGTTTGCCGGGAAGCGTGCCCTCGTGTGTATGAAGCACGTCGGAATGAATGTCTGTGCGGATGCCTTCGTCAACTCGGCCATTACCGGCGTGAATGGCGGACTGGTGGTTCTGGCCGCCGACGATCCCTCGATGCATTCTTCCCAGAATGAGCAGGATTCACGCTTCTACGGCAAGTTTGCTATGGTTCCCGTCTTTGAACCTTCCTGCCAGCAGGAGGCGTATGATATGGTGTCGGAAGCCTTCATTCTTTCCGAAAGGCTGCACCTTCCCGTGTTGTTCAGGGTTGTGACGCGGCTTGCCCATTCCAGAGCGGCTGTGTCCGTCGGTGAGGTGCTGCCTCAAAATGCACTCAATCCCGCATCGGACCGTGGATGGGTGCTGCTGCCGGCCATTGCCAGGAAGCAGTATGACGCATTGATTGCAAAGCAGCCCGAGATTCAAAAATACAACGGGAGCGTGTCCGCCATTGAATGTCAACCCGGAGTGGCTAAGGTGAAACTCGGAGTAATTGCCTGCGGAATAGGATATAATTACGTGAAGGAAGCGGCGGCTGATGTGGCGATTCTTAAAATCAACCGCTATCCCCTGCCCGAAGATGCCGTAAAGGCCCTCTCTCTCCGCTGCGAGAAAATTCTGGTGGTTGAGGACGGCCAGCCCGTCGTAGAGCAGGACGTGAAGGCGATTCTCGGTGCCGGATACAATGTGCGCGGGCGCCTTACAGGTGATTTGCCCCGTACCGGGGAACTGACTCCGGACACTGTGGCGGCCGCTTTGGGCAAACGCCCTTCAGAAGCTGCCGGCCGGGCGGAAGCGCTTGCCCCCAGACCTCCCCAACTGTGTCCCGGCTGCGGCCATCGCGACGTTTACGCCGCACTTGGCAAGCTGGTTTCGGAATACCCGGGTGCAAAGGTCTTCGGAGATATCGGATGTTATACCCTCGGGGCTCTGCCTCCTTTCAGCGCGTTGGCAAGCTGTGTCGATATGGGTGCCTCGATTACTATGGCCAAGGGTGCCGCCGATGCCGGTGTGTTTCCCGCTATTGCGGTGATAGGGGATTCCACCTTCACCCATTCCGGAATGACAGGGCTGCTGGATGCTGTCAATGACCATTCCAACATCACGGTGCTGATTTCAGACAATCTCACCACGGCTATGACAGGCGGACAGGATTCGGCGGGCACAAGCAAGTTCGAGGCAATCTGCGTTGCGCTCGGTGTAGAACCGGAGCACGTGCGGGTAGTCATTCCTCTTCCCCAGAATATCGGGGAGATTACCGGAATCCTCCGCGAGGAGATAGAATATAAGGGAGTCTCGGTCATCATCCCCCGCAGGGAATGTATGCAGACTCTGAAAAGGCATCTCAAGAAATGAAAAAGGATATAATTCTTTGCGGTGTGGGAGGTCAGGGAATACTCTCCATCGCTACAGTCATAGGACAGGCTGCGACCGTGGCCGGGCTGGAGCTCAAGCAGGCGGAGGTCCACGGGATGAGCCAGCGGGGCGGTGACGTGCAGAGCAACCTGCGTCTTTCCACCGAACCCATCTGGAGTGATTTGATTCCTCTCGGAGGAGCGGACCTCATAATCTCGATGGAGCCTATGGAGGCGCTCCGCTATCTTCCTTATCTGGCTCCGGACGGAGTTGTCGTGACTTCCTCCAAGCCGTTTGTGAATATCCCGGACTATCCTTCCGACGAGGCTCTCGAATCGGAATTCGCGAAAATCCCTCATCTTGTGCGTCTCGACATCGAAGAGCGGGCCCGTGAGCTCGGGAATCCCAAAGCCGCGAATATGGTCCTGCTTGGGGCCGCGGCACCTTACCTGGGCATCCTTTCTCCAGACCAGCTGCGCGATGCAGTCAAAGTGGTGTTCGCCTCAAAAGGTTATGATGTGGTTGAGTCCAATCTGAAATGCCTATGATCTGGAATGAAGTAAAAGAGTGTATGACCCGCGAAGAGATGCGGGAACTTCAGGGACGCCGTTTGCATAAGGTGGTGGATTACGTCTATCACCACACGCCTTTCTATAGGCGGAAACTGCAGGAAATGGATATCACCCCCGATGATATCCGCACCGTGGAGGATATTGTAAAGCTGCCTTTCACCACCAAACAGGATTTGAGGGACAATTATCCTTTCGGGCTCCAGGCCGCCCCGCAATCCGAAATAATCAGGATTCACGCATCGTCCGGCACCACCGGAAATCCCACGATTGTGGGTTATACCAGGAAGGACATCGGTGTCTGGAGCGAGTGTATGGCGCGTTGCCTGACTTCATACGGAGTTGGACGCGGAGACATATTCAGTGTTGCCTACGGTTACGGCCTGTTCACCGGAGGGCTGGGAGTGCATTACGGAGTCGAGACCCTCGGGGCGGCAGTTGTCCCGGCATCGACGGGCAATACGGAAAAACACGTCCGTCTGCTCAAGGACCTCGGCGTTACAGGAATAGCCTGCACCCCTTCCTATGCTCTCCACCTTGCAGAGACGATGGAGAAGATGGGCGTTCGTCGTGATGAGACAAAGCTCCGCGTCGGTGCGTTCGGAGCCGAGCCGTGGACGGAGAATATGAGAAAGGAGATAGAGGAGCGTCTCGGCATCAAGGCATTCAATCTCTATGGCCTGAGCGAAATTATGGGCCCCTGCGTCAGCTACGAATGCTCCGCACAGCACAATTCCCACATCAACGAGGACCATTATCTCCCCGAAGTTGTGGACCCCGCGACTCTGGAACCGCTTCCTTACGGGCAGCAGGGCGAGCTGGTATTCACAACCCTCACAAAAGAGGGAATGCCCCTTCTGCGTTACCGTACCCGTGACCTGACGAGCCTGGACGATTCCCCCTGCTCCTGTGGCAGGACCTCCGTGAAGATGACGAAGATAGTCGGCAGGAGTGACGATATGCTGATAATCCGGGGTATCAACGTGTTCCCTTCACAGGTGGAGAGTGTGCTTCTCTCTATGCCGGAGTGCGCTCCCCGATATCTGCTTGTGGTTGACCGTCAGGGCAATCTGGACACTCTCACCGTCCAGGTGGAGGTGCGCCAGGAGTACTTTGACCAGGGCTTCGATACGCTCACGCCTATCACCGAGCTGGAGAAGAAAATCTCCGCCAAGCTCAAGAGCGTGCTCAGCATAGGCGCAAAGGTGCAGGTGAAAGCTCCCAATTCGCTGGAGCGCAGCGAAGGCAAGAGCAAGTTTGTAATAGATAACAGAAACATCAGATAATGAATACAGAATTTTTTAATCCCGAGGAGGCTTACAGCCGTTCGGAAATCGAAGCCCTCCAGTTGGAAAGGCTCAAGGCCACCGTTTCCCACTGTATGGATTCCGGTTTCTACAAAGCCCGTTTCGACAGCATAGGTCTGCGTCCGGGAGACATCAGGACTCTGGATGATTTGAGCAGGATTCCATTCACCACGAAGCAGGACCTGCGCGATACCTATCCTTTCGGAATAGCTTCCGTGCCGCTGAAGGAATGTACCAGACTCCATTCTTCCAGCGGCACCACCGGCAACCCCACGGTGATTCTTCATACGGCAAAAGATTTGGACCAGTGGGCCAACGCCGTCGCACGTTGCCTCTGGATGGTGGGATGCCGTCCCGATGATGTGTTCCAGAACACTTCCGGCTACGGGATGTTCACCGGAGGCCTCGGATTCCAGTACGGGGCCGAGAAACTGGGTATGCTTACCGTTCCCGCGGCTGCGGGCAACACCCTGAGGCAGCTGAAGTTCTTCAAGGATTTCCGCACCACTGTCGTGCACGCCATCCCTTCCTATGCCGCGCGGCTGTACGAGGTGATGTGCGAGCAGGGGATTGACCCCCGCCGCGACCTTGCTCTCAGGACGCTTGTCATAGGCGCCGAGCCCCATTCGGAGGATACCAGGAAACGCATAGAGGAGATGCTCGGCGTCAAGGCATACAACTCCTTTGGAATGTCGGAGATGTGCGGCCCGGGTGTGGCTTTCGAGTGCAGGGAGCAGAACGGACTGCATATCTGGGAGGATTACTACATTGTGGAAATAGTGGATCCGCAGACTTTGGAGCCCGTGCCCGACGGGGAGGTCGGTGAACTGGTGCTCACAACCATCAACAGGGAGGCTATGCCGCTGCTGCGCTACCGCACCCGTGACCTGACGCGCATCCTTCCGGGAGAATGTGCCTGCGGACGGCATCACAAGCGCCTCGACAGGATGAAGGGCCGTTCGGACGATATGATTATTCTCAAGGGAGTCAATATCTTCCCCATCCAGATAGAGCAGATTCTCATGCAGTTCCAGGAACTCGCCACAGACTACCTCATAACCCTTCAGACGCTTGACGACAATGACGGAATGACGGTTGAGGTGGAACTCTCCGAGAAGTTCTTCAATGATGACTATGCCGCTCTTCAAAGGCTGGAGAAAGAGATTTCGAGACGTCTTCGCGACGAGATTCTCATAACGCCGAAGGTGCGCCTCGTGCCGTTCGGCTCTATCCCGAAATCTGAGGGCAAGGCAGTAAGAGTAAAGGATTTACGTAAACAATACTAAAGATATGACAATACATCAACTTTCAGTTTTCATCGAGAACAAGTCGGGCACCCTGGTAAAGGTCCTGAAGTTGTTGAAGGAGGAGGGCATACAGCTGATAGCCTCCACAATCGCCGATACCGCCGAGTACGGTATCTGCCGCATTATCTGCAGCGAGCCTCCCAAGGCTTTTGAAGTGCTGAAGAAGGCGGGGATTGCGGTCACTCTGACCGAGGTGTTCGCCGTGGAGCTTGACGACGAACCCGGCCGTGCCGCCGATGCCATCGAGACTTTTGCCAACGAAGGTATCAGCATAGCATATCTTTACTCGTTCCTTCTTGGTGGAAAGGGAGTCCTGATTTTCCGTACCGACAATGCCGAAAAGGCTCGCGAAGTCATTATTTCAAAGGGACTTACAGTGGTTCCTGAAAAGGATTTGTCGAAGCTTCTATGAAGTTTTTCCGGAAAATAGCCGGCTTCTTCTATTTTGCGGCGCTGTCTGTCAGCTGCCGTGAGATTCCGCAGGCCTGTGATACCGTAGAAGTTAACGGCCAGAACATATTTTATGTCGTACGCGGTCCCGAAAACGGGAAACCCGTGGTGCTCGTGCACGGTAACGGAGGCTCTCACAGAAGTATGAGAACCCAGGCTCTGCAACTTGCCGGAGCGGGATACAGGGTTTACAGTCCCGATTCGCGCGGGCAGGGAGCAAATGCTCCTCTGGAAGAATATCACTATGCCGATATGGCCGAGGACCTGTATCAGTTCATCAAGGTGCTTAAGCTTGGCAAGCCTGCGGTTTACGGATGGAGCGACGGAGGCATCAACGCCCTTCTTCTGGAAATGGCCCATCCGGGGACCTGCAGCCTTATGGCCGTCAGCGGCGCCAACCTTTATCCTGACTGCGGACCCGGTTTCGAGGAATTCAAGGCCTGGATTCTGAAAGAGGGTACGCCGATTGCGATGATGATGCTGACGGAACCGCAGATAGACCCCAAGGACCTTGCCGCAGTGAAATGTCCTGTGCTTGTGACTGCCGGACGGGATGATTTGATTTCCGTGGAGCACACGCATCTGATTGCCGATTCTCTGCCCTGTTCCGAGCTCGTGATTTTTGAAGGCGAGAACCACGGCAGTTACATAAAGAAGAGCCCCAAGATGGGAAGGAGGTTGCTTGAATTTTTTGAAAAGTACGGTTATTGACGGCCGGAATCAAAAATTGAATTATGAAAACAAGAATAGCGATAGTCGGTTACGGGAATATCGGGAGGTACGCCCTTCAGGCATTGGAGTCGGCTCCCGATATGGAATGTGCAGGGATTGTCCGCAGCAGTGCGGACCGCTGTACTCCGGAGTATCTGAAGAGTACGCCTGAACTTTCCCGATATAAAGTGGTTACGGATATCGCCGAGCTCGGTCAGGTGGACGTTGCGATTCTTTCTACACCGTCGCGCAGCGTTGGGGAGAATGCGGGGAAATATCTGATGATGGGCATCAATACCGTTGACAGTTTCGACATCCACAGCGGAATTGTTGACCTTCGCAACAGTCTCAATCCCATTGCCTGCAAGGGCGGTGCCGTGAGCATCATTTCCGCCGGTTGGGATCCGGGTACGGATTCCGTAGTGCGTACCCTTCTGGAAGGTATGGCTCCCTCGGGCACCACTTATACCAATTTCGGCCCGGGCCGCTCTATGGGGCATTCCGTGGCCGCCGCCTCCAAACCCGGAGTTGTCAAAGCGTTGAGTATGACTATACCTGTGGGCAAGGGAATCCATAGGCGCGAGGTGTTTGTGGAGTTGGAGGAGGATGCGGACTTCGCCGCAGTGGAGAAGGCCATAAAGGAAGACCCCTATTTCATAAATGACGACACGCTTGTGCGTCAGGTCCCGTGCGTGGACGAGATAGACACTCATATGCACGGAGTGAAGCTGGAGAGGTCCGGCGCTTCGGGCGGCACGGAAGGGCAGCGGATGGAGTTCAATATGAAGATAAACAATCCCGCTCTTACCGGCCAGGTTCTGGTGATGGCGGCGAGGGCCGCTATGAGGCAGAGTCCCGGATGTTATACTATGGTTGAGGTTCCCGTCATTGATTTCCTTGCCGGAAGCCGTGAAGAAAACATCAAAAAACTTGTGTGATGAAGATAATAATCAGCGGATATGGCAAGATGGGCCATATGGTGGAGAATGCTCTTGTCGCCCGTGGTCACGAACTTGTGCTTGCCAGTGAGGATATCACGGCAGTGGACCCGTCGGTTGCGAAGGAGTGTGTCTGCATTGATTTCACGACTCCCGATGCATTCCGGGCCAATTACAGCTTTATTGCGAAGAATTTCAAGGCTGCGGTCGTCGGCACGACCGGATGGGACGATATTCTGGGAGAAGTCGTCTCTGCTTTTTATGCATCCGGAACCCCTATGATTTACTCTTCCAATTTCAGCATCGGAGTGAATGCCGTGTTCGCCGCGCTGGAAAAAGTGGGGACGATACTTAAAGGCAGCGGATATGTGCCTCATATCGAGGAAACCCACCACGTTCACAAGAAGGATGCTCCCAGCGGAACGGCAAAGACTATGGCTTCAATCGTGGAGGGCAGTCTCCGTGTAAGGCCCGACATTACCTCCCTGCGGATAGGGGAAGTCCCCGGAACCCACGTCGTGAAGTTCAAATCCGAGGTTGACAAGATAAAGATTTCGCACGAGGCTTTTTCCCGCGAGGGGTTTGCTGAAGGGGCTGTGGTGGCGGCGGAAATGACGGAGGGATTGAAGGGGGTACATACGTTCAGAGAGTTGATAATAAGATAAATATGATAAGGTTTAAAGGCTGCGGAACTGCTTTGGTGACTCCGTTCAGGGGCGGAGAGGTTGATTATGACGCATACTCCGCCTTGGTTGACCGTCAGGTCGCGGGAGGCGTGGATTTCCTTGTGGCTCTTGCCACTACCGCTGAAACGCCCACTCTCAGCTCCGAGGAAAAAATCAGGCTTCTGCAGATTACCAATGCGCATTCCGGCGGCCGTCCGGTGGTTGTGGGCTGCGGCTCAAATTCCGTTCCCGGCACCTTGGCCAATATGGCTCTGCTGGAACCATACGGGGTCGATGCCTGGCTTGTCGTCGTGCCTTTCTACAACAAACCCACGCAGGAGGGGATGTACCGGTACTTCAAGACGGTTGCCGCGTCCACGCGTAAGCCTGTCATTCTCTATAACGTCCCGGGCAGAACGGGTGCCAATATGAGTGCATCCACCTGTGTGCGTCTGGCCGCTGATGTCCCCAACATTATCGCGGTAAAGGAAGCCGGCGGAAAGATTGAGCAGGTGAAAGATATTCTTGCCGCCGCTCCCGAAGGCTTTTCCGTATTGAGCGGGGATGATGATATGACCCTCGAGATGATGAAATACGGTGCCGCGGGGGTGATATCCGTAGCATCGAACCTTGTGCCGGACAAAGTGTCGCGGATGTGCGCCAAGGCTTTGAATGCCGCTGTCAAAGCCGACTATGACGTTGACTGGATAGGTGCCGGCGACATCAACGGGAGCCTTCAAGCTCTTTTCAAGGCCTGTTTCGTGGAGAGCAACCCCATTCCGGTGAAGGCCGGTCTGAACCTTCTCGGCCTCTGTTCTGCAGAGATGCGCCTTCCCCTTACCGAGGCCTGCGATTCCACAGTCGCCGCTATGGGAGAGGCGCTGGCTATACGCTGAGTATGTCGTTGATGATGCCGGATGCGGCGAACTTGGCCCCTTCTCCGGCGCCCTTCAGCACCAGGGGGGAAGAGAAGAAATCACTTTTTATCGAAATTACGTTCTCGGTGCCGCTGATCCAGTAGAACGGACTGTCGGCGCCGACGGTCTGCATCCTGATGGCGGCCCTGAATCCGAGGTCGGATTCCGGATCCTTGACTACGGAGGCGACGAATCTCTGCCTCCTGTTCATTTCGTCCAGCTCTTTCTCGCGGGCTATGAATCCGGGCTCATCCTCTTCAAGCTTACGGTAGAATTCATCCAGAGTGCAGTCAAAGAACTCTTTTCCGAGCATAGGGACAATCTCTACGTCCGAACTTTCGAGAGGGATACCCGCTTCGCGTGCAAGAATCAGGATTTTCCTGAGGGCGTCCTGCCCGCCCAAATCCATTCTGGGGTCTTTTTCCGTGAGACCGATGTCCTGAGCCTTCTTCAGCAGAGTTGCGAAACTTTCGGTATTGGCTCCGTCATATCCGGTGATGATGTTGTTCATCGTGCAGGAGATCACAGCCTCTATGGATTGGAGCGATTCGGCGTTCACCGCACCGCTGGAGAATGATTCCATCACGGGGATTGCGGCTCCCACGGTTGTGTCGTAGCGGAAACTTGCACCGTTGCCCAGAGCCTCCGATTTCATGGCGGCATATTTGGCAAAGGGTACGGCCAGAGCCCTTCTGTTCGAACTCACCACGCTTATGCCGTTGCGGAAGAAAGCCGTGTAGGTCTCTTGAATTGTCTCGCTGTTGGAACAGTCCACGAATACGGCCCCGCGGGATGCATTTTCCAGGACGGCATCGGTGAATGCGCCGGGCTTGCAGCGGACCCCGGACTTGAGACGTGCCTCCACCTCTTCCGGACTGATGCCTTCGCGGTCAATCACGTAGGACTTGCTGTTGGCGATGCCGGCTATGCGGATTTCTTTTCCTGTCTTTTCCGCTATGTTGCCGGCCCCGTCCATTATCATTTTCACAAGGGCTTTGCCGACGGCTCCGTAGCCTGCCACATAGATGTCTGTCACGGTGTTTTTCTTCTGTTCGAAGAAATCCTTGTGTATTGCTTTCAAGGCCTCCTTTTCCTGTGCGGCGTGAACGGTGACGGATACGTTCCCGTCTTCGATGCCGCTGCGGATGATGCGTATTCCGGCTTTTCTCAGTACGGCCGCCGCCCTTTCCAGGGCCGCTTCCGCATCAGGGCGTCCCTCTCCCACTATGTGCAGTACGGAGTTCTCATCGGCCGTGGCGCTTGCGACACCTTTCCACACAGGAACGTCCGAGACGCCTCTGTCACTGATGACCGTGCCCGGATTGGCCGGGTCGAAGGTGTTCCTGATATTGATGGCGATTCCCGTCTCCATAGCGGGCGCAATGGTGGGAGGATAGAGCACTTTTGCCCCGTATCTTGCCAGATCAAGGGCCGACTTGTAGGAGATGTTGGAGATTGTGCGTGCGGCCGGCACATCCTTGGGATTGGTTGTCATTATTCCCGGAACGTCCGTCCAGATTTCCAGGTTCGATGCCTTGCTGCCGGCGGCGAAGATGGCCGCGCTGTAATCGGAACCTCCGCGCCCCAACGTGGTCACAAGTCCCTCCCTGTCGGAGCAGATGAAGCCCGGAGCCACGAAAACGTCAATCTCGGGATGCGCATCCACGGTCGCCATTATGTAGGGATAGGACAGGTTTTCAATAACCCTGCCTTTGTCCGCCCTGATGAGGGAGCGGGAGTCTATCCACAGGGTCCTGATGCCGTCGCAGGCGAGTTTCCGTGCTATTATCTTGGTGGAGAGCATTTCTCCGTAGGCTTCTATGTGTGGGGTTCCGGCGGTCAGCTGTTCAAATACCTTTCCGCATTCGGCCATGCTCTCCTCCCTTTCCCTGCCGGTGAACAGGCGTCGGATGATATTTTCGTGCCTGAGCTTAAGTCCGTCTGTCACGCCTTCGTTCAACAGCGTGTCCGTGCATCCTTTTATGGCCGAACATACAAGAATCACCCTGTCGCGTTTTGCAACGTCGCAGACGATGTCCAGAACCTTCGATATATTTGTGGCGTCGGCGACGGATGAGCCGCCGAATTTCAGTACGTGCATAATTTCTCTTTATTTTGTGTGCTTTTACAAAACTACAAAAAAAAGTGTAACTTGCGGCCGGAATGAAGAAATTGATTATGTTTCGGGCCCTGATGCCGCTTTGCTGTGCAGCCCTCCTGACATCCTGCGCTTCAGCTCTGGTCAGTTGGGGCTTGGCCGCACCGAGGACTCCGGCAAGGATTGAAAAGGAGACCGCAAGGAACCGTGACAGGTGGGAGGCTTTGATGCCGGGGCTGATGCATTGGGCCGATTCCCTCCATAAGCTGGAGATTATGCGTGATACCGTTATGGAGATTGACGGATGCCGTCTGCACGCTATGTGGGCATCGGCGCAGTCGGAACATACCGCCATCGTGGTGCACGGATACAGTGCCGGTCCATACAATGTTATGATGCTGGCAAGGATGTACCGCGATTCCCTGGGTTTCAACGTCCTGATGCCTTCGCTCAGGCATCACTACCGCAGTGAGGGGGAATACACCCAGATGGGGTGGAAGGACAGGCTGGATCTGTTGCGCTGGTCCGAGTTTGCCCACGGTCTTTTCGCTGATACGCTTCAGCTGTTCCACGGCGAGTCCATGGGGGCCGCGGCAGTGATGATGGCCAGCGGGGAGGATACTCAGGATTATGTCAAGGGCTTCATAGAGGACTGCGGATACACCAATGCCTGGGAAGAGATTGTTTTTGCGTCAGGAAAATATCTGCACAGGGATTCCCTTTTCGTCAGGAGGGCCGCCGATATTTGCGAAAGGAGGTGCGGCGTGAACCTTTTTGAGGCTTCAAGCACCGCACAACTGGCCAGATGCACCAAGCCGATGTTGTTCATCCACGGAGATGCAGACCAGCTTGTGCCGGTGCGGATGGCCTGGGAGAACTACAATGCGAAGACCAGCGGTTACCGGGAAATCTGGATTGCTCCCGGCTCCGCCCATTCCCGTGCCTTCCCCGATTATCCCGCCGAATACACTGCCCGTGTCCGGGCATTCCTGACAGACCACGTCCTGAAGGGTGAATGACTTTTGACAGTAAATTTTTGAGATGGAGAAAGGAAGAATGACGGAGCGGATGTGCTCACGGGCTGCTACCGGCAAAAGAGGGGAGGATGAGGCCTGCAGGTATCTTGAGAATCTCGGCCATCTGGTCCTTGCCAGGAACTGGAGAGGCGGCAGGGTGGAGTTGGACATAGTCAGCCTCGGCCCGGACGGTCTGCATTTCGTTGAGGTCAAATCACGCACGGCTCCCTGCCAGGCTCCGCCGGAGGTGAATGTCAATCACGTCAAACAGAAGAACATAGTATCTGCCGCCAGCCGCTTTCTTGCGACTGCGGGAAGAGGCAAGTTCGGCAATGCGGAAATATTCTTCGACGTGATTACGGTGGTCTTCGACGGCCGTTCCACGACCGTCGAGTATTTTCCCACCGCCTTTATTCCTATGTATTACTGATGTTGGCGTTGCCTTTGAATCCGATGGCAAGCATTGTGATGTCGTCGTTCTGGTCGGCTCCGGAAGTATAGGTCGACAAAGCCTCATAGACACCCTCCACATAGCCTTTTACGCCCTTGGATGAACTGCTGGAGGCCTTTGCAAATGCTGCAAGTGCGGCTTTGTCCCCGAAAAGGGTCTTGTCTTTGTCT
Source organism: Candidatus Cryptobacteroides sp. (assembly GCA_045641985.1). GTDB lineage: Bacteria > Bacteroidota > Bacteroidia > Bacteroidales > UBA932 > Cryptobacteroides. The sequence continues at coordinate 9,471 of JAZUHY010000053.1, read as the reverse complement.
TCCGCCTCCGTGACACCGTCGGTGTAAAGAAGAACCACGTCTCCGGGATGCAGATCCATCTCTTCGCACTGGTAATGGAATTCGTTGAGGACGCCGATTGCCAAATTTGCTTTTATCCTGACGAAATGAACGTCTCCGCCTGTGCCGGTATTTTTAATCATAGGCGCGTTGTGCCCGCCGTTGCAGTATGTCATATGGCCGGTTGCAAGGTCCAGTATTCCTACAAACAATGTGCAGAACATATTGCTGGTGTTGCCTTCCTCCATTGTGCTGTTGATGGAACCGACTATCTCGTCCGGTTTTTTGCTGTTGTGGGCGATATTGCGGAACAGGGACAGTACGACCGCCATATACAGGGCTGCCGGAACGCCTTTCCCGGAAACGTCCCCAAGGCAGAAATACAGTTTCCCGTCGCGGATGAAATAGTCGTACAGGTCTCCCCCGACACTCTTTGCGGATTTCTGGAAACCGAAAACATCCACGTCCTTGCGGTCCGGGAAAGCGGGATAATTCTTGGGAAGCATATCCTTCTGTATGTCGGACGCCACCTTCAGTTCGTTTTCGATGCTCGCCTTGGTAAGCACAACCGACTGGACTTTTCTGAAAATCAGCAGCATGCTCAAGACCATAACCAGAATGCTGAAAATGGCTATGAGCGTCGTGATGCGCTTCATCCTGCTCACACCGCCGAGAACTTCATCCTCGGGACATTGAATGGTTACCATCCAGTCGGTACGGTCGATGGATGCGAAATAGAAGAGCATCTTTTTGTCATCCCATTCGATTCTGGCACGTCCCGCCTCTCCCGCTTCCATCCGGGACTTGATTTCTGCATCAAGTGTCAGTCTCTCTATTGCGCTGACTTCTTCCACGTTTTTCAGCAGATAAGAATTGTCAGGATGTGAAATGAAGCGGAACCGGTCGTCCAGCATTGCTACCCTGGCACCGGGATAGGGCGAAATCTCGTCGCATTTGGCGGCGAAGTTTTCAGTGTCGATGTCCACCGCCATCACCGCGAATCTCTGCCCGTCCGCATATACGGGAATCGTATAGGATGCAATGACGTGGCCTACGCTGGAATCCCGGAATGGACTCACCCAGCAGGCCTTTCCTGTCTGCGTAGGCTTGGTGTACCATTCCCATTCGAAACTGTCCGTAATCATTCCGAGATCCAGATGCTCGAAATCTCCGGAAAGGCGGGTTACGTAAGGTGTAAAGCCATAAGTACTCTCGACATCCGAGTAAACGTTGCGCTCGAACTGGATGGCAATGCCGCAGACTATCGGATTGGCAGTCATAAACTGCTGTATGAAAAGGTAGCATTCCTCCGGAGTGGGGCGGACAAAGGTCACAGGGTCTATCTCCACCGAAGAATTGCCGCTGTCGTCACGAACACACCTGCCGAAAAGATAACTGGCAAGGGAAAAGCTGGCATCCTCGATCCGTTGCAGCTGGCCGTCCACATAGGCCTCCAGATAATTTATCTGGCTCTGCACTTTGGCATCCACTTCCTTTGTCACCTCCTGCCCGGTTATCATCAGACTCAATCCGAAACCGAAGGTGAAGACCACTCCGCCGAGCAGCATTATCCAGAAAACGATGTTTGCTGCTGCTTTGAAACCGAGTATTTCCCTGATTTTCATCTATGACTTTATGCAGTGCAATCAATTTTGGTGGGAATCCGGCGCAAGCCGACGGATCAGAAGAGGAAGGCAACGGATGCGGTTATGCCGTTGCATTTGCTCTGCGGTGCGCTTGATAAGGCCTTCCAACTGAAGTCATACACGTTTCCGAGGTTCCAGAAATAACGGACGGACAGCTGCAGGTGTTCGAACAGTTCCACTCCTGCACCAAGGCCTACGCCATACTCGAATCTGCTGGAGATATTGGCCCATTTGTCCTCAAAGGTTTCGCCCGATATCTTGTTGGAAACAGCGTAACCTATGAAAGGCTCGGCAACACCATATACTCTGACAATGTGGCCGATGGGAATTCCGACTTGAAGCTGCACCGGGAGCTCGATGTATCCGGTCTTGAAATCGAGAGACTTGGAGTCGAACTCGGCCAGCTTGGCTCCCTTGACGTTGTATATGAGGGAAGGCTGGATGGCGAACACGCCTCCCAGATCGAATTTGGTGGTGATGCCCACGTGATACTGCGCAATAGCCTTGCTGTCCCAATCTGCTTTGGCCCCCTTGAGGCTTGTGGAAGATGAGGTGAGTCCGGCGATGATTCCGAACTGTGCGAATGAATTGAAACTGATGAGCAGCGCTGCGGCCGCAATGATGATTTTCTTCATTTTATCTCGTTATAAAATATAATTTACCGTCAAAGATAGCATAATTTTCAAAAATACAACTGCCGGAACGACTGAGTCAGGGCAGTTGCGGCAGCTCGCGGTTCAGTACCTGTGTCATACAGTGGGCGGCGCCGTAACCTCCGATGAGGTTGTCGAGCGGGACCCACTCCACCAGCACGCCGTGTTTCTCATACTCGGCCTCCAGAGCCTTGCTTTGTCCGGCCACGGACATAATGTGACGCGCATCGATGGTGAGGAAGTTATTGGCGTAGTGGTCTGCGTCCTCCTTGCTTATGCGGATTATCTTCACACCTCTCGACTCCAGAAACTCACGGAAACCTTTTCCGGAATATCTCTCATCCAGACGGTAAGCCGTCTGACCGGAGGTGTGCACATACATATCCATCGTCAGATAATTTATATCGCTCATATCCTTAGCGTCGTAACGGTTGAAGCACATCGTGCACAAGTCCTTGTCAATCACGTTGAAATAAGTGTCCAGGTGCATCTGGTACTGGTCTTTCCACCTTTCCCGCACCACAACCACGGTATCGTGCCCGAAGCAGTCATTGTCAAGAAGTTCTTCGATGGCCTCCTGACTTGTACGGAGCCCCTGCCCGATGAGGCTGATTGTCCCGAACGGAATATAATCGCCGCCTTCAAGGAAGCTGTCCTTGCCGTTCACGCGGTATATTGCCGGTTCGCCGAGCTGCCTGTAACAGGCCTCGATGATGTCAACCTCCGGTGCTCTCTGGGTCGAGTTCATCCGGCACATTATGTGCCCTTTCGGGGTGGTTATGCTCTGGTCCCGGAGGAAATACATATTCATCAGAGGTTCGTGCACGTACTGTGCGGAGAACCCGGTATTAATACCGGACTCTCTGAGCACGACGGAGGGCCTGTTGATTATGATGCGTACCAGGTCGGAGTTGCTCATCGATGCCAGGACGTCCTTCTTGTATGCGCCCTGGGCTTCCCGCTTGTCCGCAGGCAGTTTGCCAACATCGTACGAGAGAGATGATTCGGCAAGAGCGGTGAGCCCGTCGTGCGGCATTGAAAGCAGGGTCTCCGTCACGGTATGTACGGTGCATCCTTGATTCTCAAGCATAGCAATGTAGTTCCTGTGCTCTTCCGCGGCTTTGTCGATGTCAAAATATTTCTCATACAGTCCGGCGTCCGGATGAATGACTCCGTCGAAAAGTTCGACTCCCGGAGTGTACATCAGTATCGTGCCGGCCTTTTGGTATTCTGCTTGCGGATAACCGAACGCCATCGCCATTTCAGGATGCTTGGAACAGCCGCATCCGGATGCAAGCAGGCAGGCTGAAACAGACAGGATTGAAAAACTGGTTCTAAAGTTCATATTCCGAAACGTTCATTTGAGAATTATTCGAATTCAACGATGGTTACACCCGTGCCTCCCTGGCGGATGTCCTCATCCCTGACGGCTTTGATGCCCGGGATTGAACGCAGGTATTTTTGGACCTCTTCGCGCAGCACCCCCGTACCCTTGCCGTGGATTATGCGGACGGTCCCCATACTGAGCATAATTGCATCATCTATAAAGTGCGTGACAATGTCCAGGGCATCGGTCAGCCTCTCCCCTCGGATGTCTATCTCGGGTTTGAAATTCATTCTGCGCGCGGTGACCGCCACGTCACGCTGTTCGTATGCCGGCTTGAATTCCTTGCGTGCGGCTTCGCGGAATTCGTTGGACGAAATGCGCTCGACCTTGTCGGGCGACATTGTGCTCGATATGCTTCCGATTATCAGGGTGACGGATTTGTTGGAGACCTTGGAGACTTCTCCTACCACTCCGCTTTCCGTGACCCGGACTTTCTCTCCTACCTTGAGAGGTTCCGATTTGCGTACTCCGGATTCGCTGCGCGCACTTTGTTTTCCCTTCCTCCTTTCAAGTTTCTCCAGCTTCTTCTCTATGTATGCGTCCCTGGTCTTTTTCCGGGCAAGGGCATCCATAAAGCCCTGCAGCTCCATTCTGGCGGCTTTGGTCTTTTCCTTGTCCGCCCCGGTCTCCTTGATGACGCGGATTGTCTTCTCGACCTGCTTGCCTGCCCCTTTCACTATATCCTCCGCCTCGCGCCTCGCCTCATCCAGAATCTTCTCCTTCCGGTCCTTGATGTCTTCGAGTTCTTTCTGGTATTTTTCCGTCAGGCCTTCAAGAGCCTTGTCAGTATGTTTGATTTTCTGGAGTTTCTCGTCCAGGGCTTTTCTGTTTCTCGCGATTTTCCTCAGATTCCGTTCAATGCCCACGAATTCCTCTCCCGCACGGTTCTCGGCGTCCTTCACTATATGCTCCGGGAGCCCCATTTTCCTTGCCAGGTCGAAGGCGAAGGAATTTCCGGGGAGGCCGATTTCCAGTTGGAACAGGGGTGCGATTTTTGCGGAATCGAACAGCATCGCGCCGTTTGCGACACCTGTCCCGGTGGAAGTCGCAAACAGTTTGAGATTCGTATAGTGGGTAGTGATTACTCCATACACGCCTTTTTTGTCAAGTTCGTTGAGGATGGCTTCGGCGATGGCTCCTCCTGCTGCGGGCTCCGTGCCGGAGCCGAACTCGTCTATCAGCACCAGAGTCCTGTTGTCGGAAAGAGCCAGCATTGTCTTCATATCCGAAAGGAAGGAGCTGTATGTGGAAAGGTCATTCTCGAGTGACTGGTCATCGCCTATGCTCACCAGAATCCTGTCGAAAACGGGGAATTCGGAGGTTTCGGAAGTGGGAATCAGCATCCCCCATTGGAACATATACTGCAACAGGCCTACGGTCTTCAGACACACCGACTTGCCACCTGCGTTGGGACCGGAAACAAGCAGGATGTGCTTCTCCGGAGTAAGGTTGACGCTGAGCGGCACAATCTCCCGCCCCTCCTTGCGCAAAGCTTTTTCCAGCAGAGGATGACGCGCCTTGCGGAGCCTCAGGCATCCGTCATCGGTGATGACGGGCATTCCCGCGATGAAGTCAAGCGCAGTCTGGGCCTTGGCCATAAGGAAGTCTATCTCTCCAAGGAATATGGCGCCCGCCATTATTTCCTGCAGGTATGGTCTCACGAAATCTGTGAACGAGAGCAGAATCTTCTCGATTTCCCTCATCTCTGCGAAGCGGAGTTCCTGTATGTCGTTGTCGAGATTCACAATCTCGGCGGGTTCGATGAATGAGGTTTTTCCCGTGGATGATTCATCAAGCACAAATCCGGACAGACGCCGTTTGCCGGACGTGTTGACCGGGATGAGGAATTTACCGTCGCGTATGGTGACGGAAGCGCCTTCATCGGCTATTCCGTCGGCCTGTGCCTGCCTCAGTATGGCGGCGGCGCGTTTGGATATGGATGCCTCCTTGTCCCGCAGTTCCCTTCTTATTGCATACAGTTCGTCCGATGCGGAGTCTTTGATGTCTCCGTATTTGTCCAGTATGGTCTCTATCCTTCTGTTGACTTCGGGGAAGTATGTGACGGAAGAGGCAAGAGACTTGAGATTGGGATAGATTCCGTCCTTGACGCTTCTCAGGAAGTTTGTGACCTTGCGGGTGGTATCGAGAATGGTTTTCAGTTTCCCGAGCGACAGCACATCCATACAGGTCCCTTCCTTTTGGAGAGGTTCCAGAAATCCGAGGGCATCAATGTAACCCGTTGTGGGGAAAGAGTCCTCGAACATCAGGATAAGCCTCATCTCGTCCGAAAGCAGGAGCCTCCGGCGGATTATGGCCGGGTCTGTGGAGAATTCTTCCTCCTCCACTCTGGAAACGGCGTACTCGGTGTTGCAACGCCCTGCAATCAGGGTGCGTATTCTGTTGAATCCCAGTTTCTCTTCCAGCCTTGAATCTTTCATGTCCTATTTCTCCGTTTCCGAGTCTTCCTCTTTAAGGAAAAGTTTGAGGTCGTTTCTGCCCACCGTCTGAATCATGCCATCCCTCACGACGGAAATTTTGCCCGTTTGCTCGGACACGACAATCACTTTGGCGTCGCATCTTTCGGAAATGCCGACGGCGGCCTTGTGCCTCATGCCGTAATGTGCCGGAATGTCGGTGCGGGAAGTGATGGGGAGGGTGCACCTCGCGGCGACAATCCTTCCTCCGCCAATGACCATAGCCCCATCGTGGAGAGGCGAATTCTTGAAGAAAATGTTCTCTATGAGGCGCTTGCGGATGCGGGCGTCTATCCTGTCCCCGGTATCCTCGATGTCGTGCAGGGGGTCTTTCTGCAGAATCACAATGAGTGCTCCGCATTTTTCTTCCGACATTTCCGTGCAGGCATTGGCTATTTCATTGATGGCCTCGTCCTGGAGGTTTTCCTTGTTCCTGCCCAGAATTTTATTTATTATCCCGTGCCTCAGTCCGGTTTTGCGGCCTACGCCGGTGAGGAACTGCCTGATTTCGGGCTGGAAAATCACCACGAGAGCCACGGCGCCCACATCTATGACAGTACCCATAAGTGCCGACAGCATCTTCATATTGAGGGCGACAGCCACCACACGGATTATCAGAAGCAGGATAATCGCAATGAAAATGTTGATTGCCGAAGACCCCTTGAGCCATTTGAATATAAGGTACAGCAGGAGCGCGACGACAAAAATGTCCAGAATATCCACGAAACCCAGTCGCAGAAAGCCCATAAATTCAAGTATCATATTGCAAAATTATGCAAAAGAAGCCAAATCTTCAAAAAGTTGTGTCGAATTTCCGGGCTATGAGCCGAAGGTGGTCGAAGCGGGCGGCAATCATCTGGTCTGACGGACAGAAACCCGATACAAGGCCTGTGGATGAGGACAAGACTGCCAAAGAAGTCAAAGTCCCCGTTATAGGCTACAATTTTCTGGCATACGGGCGTGTTTATCCAACTTTGAAGTTTTCTCAATGATTTCTCAAAGGACGAACTGTATGTCATGGAAGACTTTACCTCAATGGCTGTGATTTCTCCCTCTTGCTTCAGGATAATGTCCACCTCGTTCTGGTTTGAGTCGCGATAGAAGAAAACGCCGTTCTCTCTTCAGTGGTTATTGCGATGCTTTATGGCCTCCATCACAATCATTTTTGGGTATTTAACTTTTACTGTTGACAGACGTTAAAAGTTCCACTTTTTCAAGAATTGAAAATATGTTGATATCGTTGAACAAAATTTCATACAACGTAAGCTTTTCCATCCAAATACGCAGGTACGTCGTTAGATCTGAGCAACGGCATGACAGGGAGCAGAAACGCCCGACAGTGCATCCTGCAACTGTCCGGGCGTCATTCCTAAAAGTATCTGCACAAAATTACTCTCCCGAGGTGGATTTAATGGAAATTTCAGTATCCGGGATAGCAGGATGTACCTGAACAATTGACTTAAGCTGTCTTAAATAAATTTTCGAGACTTCCTCTTTCATATCACCAGCCCTAGTAGTAGGAGATATCGTAAATTCAAAAATGTCAGGACCATCTACAGTACGTTCTTTTACGGTTTGCAACATTTCTTGAGTTACGACGCTCTTGTATTTTTCGGCAAATTGCAATGAGAATTCTTCTACCGGAGTACCGGTTCCTTCCTTTATCTGAAGTTCAGTAGTTCCTTCATAGATGTTGAAAACCCCTTGAAGATTTGCATTATCGTATCTTTTCGCAGGCACTTTCGATCTATATACTGTATCCTTGTAATACGGTGTCGGTTGCTTACCGGTTATAGCCTTTAATGCCTGGACAAAACTCAAACCGGTAGGACTGGCATCAGAAGTCACCATCATTTCCTCCATAGTTTCGGCAACTTCAAAAATTTCGCCAAGTTCCTTCTCTGATACCCCAATCCATATCTCTTCTTTTTGCTCTTCCTTTCTGCAATTTGTAAGAAAGAGTGCGGACGCAAGCGCCACTGCGGTAACAATTAGAATTTTCTTCATATTTCAACTTTCGTATATACGATACAAGTTTACAACAAAATCCCGAAAGTACCAAAAGAAGGCTTGTCAAATTTCCAACCCGTCGAATATCTTCTGCATTTCTGACAGACCTTTTTCCAGAATGTTCGGATTGAAAGAGCCGGTCTTGGCGGCATTTGCCTTCGCTGTCGTCAGATAGGGCTTGAGACGTTTGTAAATGTCGTTGGCAAATCTCTCCGCAAAGAAAACCGCCAAAATTTGCAAACCATTTACAAAATAGAGGCGCATTCCCAAGAATTTCGCGCATTCCAAAGTTTATGGGCACGTTACTGTCATTGATACAGACATATGATTCGAACACACTGAGAATCCTAAGTAAAGCGCTAAATCTTAATTATTTTCCATACCGCAAGCTTTAATCGCAAAAATTTAACTATTTTTGTCAGAGGAATAATCTTAATCGCGATATGCCTATTAGTTTTCTGAATGAAATCATCTTTGCTTCTGACAAACCTTCGGAAGCAAAAATTATTGCGCATAAAGAATCAAAAGGAGTCCTCAGGAAGATAGCACCAAGGTTGTATACTACAAATATGGTTGATTCGCCCGAGAATATAGTCAAGCGTAACTTGATTTCCATTTTGGGATGGCGTTTTCCGGGATGCATCATCAGCCATCGTAGTGCATCATCATTGAGGCCGACACCTAATGGTAATCTATTCCTCACACATAAATTCACCCGTCGCATCACCGATTTCCCCGGCTTGACTTTGAACGTTCTGGAAGGCCCGGGACATCTGGCCAGTGACATAAAGCTCGGGAGTGCAGATGTCTATGCCTCATCGGAGGAAAGGTGGATGCTTGAAGTGCTCCAACCTGCACGCAGGGGCAAGGACGGAGAATCGAAAGGGTTGTCCGCAGCCGAAGTTGAGACGAGGCTTGATGCTATGATCCGGGCCGGTGGGGAGGAAAGAATCAACAGATTCAGGGACAATGCGAGGAAAATTTCCGAGCAACTGGGATTGGATAAGGAATTCAGCATCTTAAATAACATCGTTTCAGCTTTGCTCAACACACATTCTTCGTCCGTATTGTCAACTGCAGAAGGCCTTGCCAGAGTCGCAGGCGAACCGTTGGACCCTACAAGAATACCGGTGTTTGATGCTTTGTATGATGAATTGAACGGTAGATATTTTCCTGACATGCGTGACGAGAATAAATCGGAAGAGGCATTCCGACTATTCTCTTTTTTCGAGAGCTATTTTTCCAACTACATAGAAGGGACCGAATTTGAGATTAATGAAGCC
>JAZUHY010000052.1:0-2193 GCA_045641985.1 Candidatus Cryptobacteroides sp. | reverse complement strand
CCTTGAGAGTCGGTCTTTGTCTGTGATTTTGAAAATCAGGATGCTAGTGTCGAGAAGGTACCGCATCGAACTCAAAAATCGAGGGATCCAAGATGGTAATTGCACCTTGGCGCTCTTCCAATGCGAGCCAGGTCTTGTTGTATCTCTTCCGCCCCTGCTTGGAATTGGTCTCCTTCGCCTCACCCGCTTTCGTTTGACAATTCTTTTTCATACCGTGTAGTTTTATATCAACTCTGCAAAGATAGGACAATTTCTTACTGGTGCAAAAAGTTCCGCCGCCGGCCTGCGTTAATGAAATTCGTTTGACAGCGCTAAAGCTGTTGCAAGGCACTGAAACACATTCCAACCTGTCAGATGGCATCATAATGGCACCATCGGGCAGGCGAAGATGAATCTGGTAACTCTTATGGTGGGGTAAAGCTGTCAAATGAATTTCACGGTGTCAGATTTCGTCCAGTTGGAATTACATTAGAATTTTTGAAAAACGACTATCTCGGGGTCTATTAGATATTTCTTTGTCCAATCCGGAGATTTGTGCATAATATTGCGGTCTGTTAAAAAGATTTGTGTATGACAGACTACATCATTCCGGCGGCACGCTTCGCCGACCCCACGGTGGATTTCGCGTTCAAGCGGATCTTCGGCACCGAAGCCTACAAGCAGAACACCGTCAACCTTCTCAACGACCTGATTCCCGGCATAGGAATCGTGGACGTGAATTTCATCAACACGGAACTTCAGGGCGAGACATCCGACTCGCGCAAGAGCGTCATCGACGTCTGCTGCGAGGATGCCTCCGGCAAGCAGTTCATCATCGAGATGCAGAATGCATCTCAGGAGTATTTCCGCGAGAGGACACTCTTCTATGCCTCGAAGTTCATCTCGCTGCTAGGCAAACCGGGCAACTGGGACTATCATCTCCCTCCGGTTTATGTCGTCTCCTTCCTGGACTTTCCTCTGGACAGCCTCCACCTCGCCGACCGTAACGGACGGTACCTGCTGCACTACACCCTGCAGGACATCGAGACACACGAGAAGATGGGAGGCGGCACCGAATTCCTCTTCCTCGGACTGCGCGATTTCACGAAAAGCGAGAAGAAACTTGCGAACAATCTTGAAAAATGGTTATTTTTGCTGCAGAACTCATCTTCGTTGAAGGAGATACCCGAAACGTTCAGAGGTGACGGGCAGTTCAGCCGTTTTTTCGCTGCCTGCGAACGGGCCGGCTTCTCCAAGGCCGAAGAGATAAAATACGTCAAGGATATGATGACCAAGAACGACATCGAAAATTCCAAGCGCGAAGCCTGTGAACGAGCTATGGCCGAAGGAATGGCCAAGGGAAGAGCCGAAGGAGTGGCCGAGGGGAAGGCGGAAGGAGCCGCAGAAAAAAGCCGCGAGGTGGCCAGGAATATGAAAGCGGACGGGCTAGAGCCTTCTTTGATTGCTAAATATTCCGGTCTTTCTTTAGAGGAGATCAACGAATTGTAAATCCAATCCGGTTAACGCTGGAATAAAAAGAATGCAACCGGCATCTCGTGGTGCCAGTTGCATTTCGCTTTGTAAATATGGGCTTCGTCGGAGACTTACACACTTTGCGCAAAACGCGAGAGAAGGAAAATCGCAGGGAGAGTTCCCCAAGCGCGGAAACTCTCCCATTGACTGACACGGATGCTGAGTAATGGCATCAGCCCGATGGCTGATCAGAAAGCAATCTACCGTCAGCGTTTCCGCTTTCGGAGATGCGCCTTCCTTACGCGAACCTTTCTGCCGCCGATTTCACGGAACGAGCCGGAAACAACGGTGAATCGGTCCTTGAGCAACTCTTTGACAAGCTCTTCAAGAAGGCGCTCGCACACGTTAAGGAAAATACGAATTATGTTCATAAATAAGACATTAAAAGTGCTGGAGCGGCTTTCCTTGGGCAAGCATTACATCCGGTAGGATATAAAAACAGAGTACTTTATTTGCTTGGAATAAGGTACTCTGTTTAGGGTTTCTCAACGTGTGTGAGGCGCTTATCTCTCACTGTTGAACACAATTCGTGATTCAAAGATAATGATTTTTCGGCAATTGCAAGAGCGTCCCTAGAAATTTCGCTACAATTTTCAAACTATGAACAACGCTTGATGCAATTTGTGCAATTGGCGATTGCACGATTGTTTAAGCAAGCTTCATTGCACTCGGTTTGGCGTC
>JAZUHY010000051.1:0-5205 GCA_045641985.1 Candidatus Cryptobacteroides sp. | reverse complement strand
CACGCGATTTATATGCAATGGCAGGCAGAAAGGAACCTGAAATCCCATACGGATAGCTTCAGGGAGGCATCGCTCCTGTCTCGTGCGCAGCTGATTCTCCGGAAATCAAGAACCTATGGAATGGAGTTTATGATGCATTGTGCGATGATATGAACACTCCTATCGCCCTTTCACACATTTCTGAGGCGGTGCGTCTGGTCAATTCGGCGAAGGCCGGTTCCGTCCAACTCGCGAAGGAGGATATGGATGCCCTCTGCCAGCTTTTCGATGACATCGTGTTCGGAGTGCTCGGCCTCAAGGATGAGTCTGAGGAAGGCGGTGCATCCGGCAAGGTCATAGACGGACTGATGGGAATGGTTCTCGAGAGCCGCGCCGCGGCGAAGGCCGCAAAGGACTGGACCACGTCGGACCACATCCGGGACAGCCTCACAGCCTTGGGAATCAAAGTGAAAGACACCAAAGACGGAGTGGAGTGGACACTCGAATAATACGCGCACTGTATCTTTATGAAATTCATCAGTTGGAATGTGAACGGACTCCGCGCCGTTGCGGCCAAAGGGTTCGCCGACATCTTCACCGGGTTTGACACCGATTTCTTCTGCCTCCAGGAGACCAAACTCCAGGCCGGGCAGATAGACCTGGAATTCCTCGGCTACGAATCCTACTGGAACTATGCCGACAGGAAAGGTTATTCCGGAACGGCGGTTTACACAAAGCATCATCCTCTTTCCGTGACATACGGGATAGGCGTTGATGAGTACGACCACGAAGGCCGGGTGATAACTCTGGAGATGCAGGATTTCTATCTGGTGAATGTCTATACGCCCAATTCCCAGGACGGACTCAAGCGCCTTGACTGGAGAATGGGATGGGAGGATGCGTTCAGAAACCACCTCTGCGGTCTTGCCTCCAAAAAGGGGGTTATCGTCTGCGGTGATATGAACGTGGCCCATCAGGAGATAGACCTGAAGAACCCTGCCACCAATCATTTCAATGCGGGCTTTTCCGACGAGGAAAGGGCAAAGATGACCGAACTTCTTGCCGCCGGGTTCTGCGACAGCTGGCGCTTCCAGCACCCCGATGAGGTGAAATACTCCTGGTGGTCGTACCGTATGGCGGCGCGTGAACGCAACGCCGGCTGGAGAATAGATTATTTCCTGGTATCGGACAATATCAAAGGCAGGATTGCAGGGACGGAGATTCACAACGAGGTCTTCGGTTCCGACCATTGCCCCGTTGAACTCACAATCGAATAATTTATGTTAAGCAGAAAAATCGCCGACAGACTGGCGGCCCTCGAAACACCATTCTATCTCTACGATATCAACCTTCTCCGCCAGACCCTCGACAGTGCGGTGACCGTCGCCTCCAGGTACGGATTCCGTCTGCACTACGCCATCAAGGCCAATTATGACCCGCACATCCTTGCCGTGATAAAGGAATACGGTCTCGGCATCGACTGCGCCTCGGGCAACGAGATACGCTGCGCCATCGAGGCCGGATTCGACCCCAAGGGCATAGTTTATGCCGGTGTCGGCAAGAAAGACAAGGAACTGAGGTATGCCATATCCCAGGGAATATTCTCCATCAACTGCGAGTCTCTTCAGGAGCTGGAACTCATTGACTCCATTGCCGGAGAACTGGGCGTGGTGCAGGATGTGGCCCTTCGCATAAATCCCGACATAGATCCCAAGACCAACAGTTGCATCGACACCGGTCAGGCCGATTCCAAATTCGGAATATCCTACGAGGAGGTGATGGCGAATGCGGAGGCGATTCGGGCATACCGCAACCTGAACATCAGAGGTATGCATCTCCACATCGGTTCCCAGATAAGGGAACTTCACGTCTTCGAATACCTCTGTGACAAAGTCAACGCCATAGTCGAATGCCTCACGGGACTCGGTTTTACGCTTGACTTCATAGATGTGGGGGGCGGTCTCGGCATCAATTACGATATTCCGGAAAACGAGCCGGTTCCCAATTTCTCATCGGTGTTCGCGATTATAAGTCAGAATTTGAACGTCGGCGGAAGGGAGGTGCACTTCGAATTCGGGAGAGCGATTGTGGCGCAGTGCGGAGAACTCATCACCAGGGTTCTGTTCAGGAAAGACACCGCCACCGGCCGCAAACTCGTGATTGTGGATGCTTCGATGACGGAACTCATCAGGCCCGCCCTGTACGGTGCGTATCACAATATAGAGAACATCAGCTCGGCGGAAACGCGACGGGAGCGTTATTCAGTTGTAGGTACTGCCTGTGAAAGCACGGATGTCTTCGACCAGAGCGTCAGCCTGCCCGTTACCCGCAGGGGGGACCTTCTCACCATCAAGTCTGCCGGAGCATACGGAATGTCAATGGCATCCCGCTACAACCTGCACGACCTCCCCGGTGCCTGTTATTCAACCGACTTATGAAAAGAGCAATTCTCCTTATTGTTTCAATATTCACCGTCGTCGAAACCAGCGGTTGCCCGGGCGACGACGGGATATATACAACCATAGAGCAGTTTATCGCGGATTCTTGGGACAGTTATGTGGAAAAGAAAGATGAGCTGCCCTCTCCCTATCTGTTCGGCCTGAATCCCGGCACGTTGTATTATTGGGATTTCTATTTTCACAATGAGGGGCTGATGATGCAGGGGCGTAGGGATATCGCCGGATACAATCTGGACAATATGATTTATCAGATTGAAAAACTGGGTTTTATCCCGAATGCTGACGGATGGGGCGAAAACCGCAGTATGACTCCGGTATTTACGATGGGCGTCCGACGTTTTTATGAGACAATGCCCGAGAAGGACAAGGAATGGTTGAGAAAGGCCTGTGACGCTTCAATCAAAGAGTATGAATTCTGGACCAACGTCAATGGTAACAGTATTGAAGACCACTCCACCCCCATTCCCGGGCTCCAGCGGTATGGCCACCACGCCGATACCGTTTATCTCGAACAATTCTTCCAAGGGGTTGTGAAAGGCAGATTTGCTCTGAAGGAGGAATTGCCCCGGGAAGAACGGATAGCTATGGCCGCGCATCGCCTGGCGGAAGCCGAATGCCAGGATTTCACTCCCAGGTTTGAGGGCCGGTGTATGGATTATATCCCTGTCGATTTGAACTCCATTATCTATGGGATGGAAATGGACATTGCATATTTTGAAAGGGAGTTGGGAATCAGTGACGGTAAAGAATGGGAGGAAAAGGCAAAGAGCCGGGCGGACCTGATAAACGAATATTGTTGGAGCGAGGAGCGAGGGATATTTATGGATTATGACTTCGTGCATCAAAAGCATTCCCCCATTGCATCGACGGCCACATTCCTTCCTATGAAACTGGGATTTGCAACCAAGGCTCAGTCTGCAAGAATCGTTTCAAATCTGGATGTCTTTATGAGTGATGCCGGGGTGGTAGTATGCGAAAAGGCAGATGACGGCATCCATTATCAATGGGGCAACGGTGCCGTCTGGGCTCCCGTTCAGATGTGGGTGATGGATGGCCTTATGGAGGCGGGATATGTTCGGGAGGCAAAGGGAATTGCCGGCAGATGGCTCAGGACTGTTGCCGCAAATTTCCGAAACCCTGATCCGGCCACACACCGCCCGTTCAAATACGGCGACGGGAAACGTTACCCGGGAGCGCTGTATGAGAAATATACAAGAACGGGAAAAATCAATGACGATGAGTACCCTTGCAGTGTTATGATGGGGTGGACGGCTTCAGCCTTTCTTAAGGCCCTGTCCGTCTGGAGGGACGGTGCGTCGGGGAGTGAATAATTCAGTTTAACAGTATGACTTGCAAGAACATTCTTGAGGCAATAGGCAATACGCCTATGGTGCGTATCAACAAACTCAATCCCAATCCGGACGTCAGGATTTTCGCAAAACTTGAGGGTTTCAACCCTACCGGCAGCATCAAGGACCGCATTGCCCTTGCGATGGTAGAGCAGGCCGAGAAGGAAGGCAAACTCTATCCGGGCAAGACAATCATCGAGCCAACCTCCGGTAACACGGGCATAGGGCTGGCAATCGCGGGCATCGTCAAGGGCTACCCTATCGAGATAGTGATGAGCTCCGCCGTCTCAATCGAGCGCCGCAAGATTATCCGCGCCTACGGCGGGAAAGTCATCCTGACCCCTGCAGACCAGGGTACTGACGGTGCAATTCGTACGGCCCACAGGATGGTTGACGAGAATCCTGAAAAATACTTTATGCCGGATCAGTATTCCAACGCCAGCAACTATATGGCCCATTACAAGAACACGGCCATTGAAATCTGGCAGCAGATGAACGGCAAGATTGACTGTCTCGTAGGCTCGATAGGCACCTCCGGCACCCTGATGGGGCTTACGAAGTTCCTCAAGATAATGAATCCCGATATCAAGATTGTATGCGCCCAGCCTATTCGCGGCCACTATATCCAGGGTCTCAAGAATATGCAGGATGCAATAGTCCCTGAGATTTACAATCCCGACATAATCGATTTCCAGGAAATGATTGAAAGCGAGGAAGCCATCGAAATGGCGCGGAAGATCATCGCGAATGAGGGCATATTTGCCGGTATGTCCAGCGGCGCCGCCCTTCTGGCCGCCGTCCGCACAGCCGAGAAGATAAAGTCCGGCAACATCGTCGTCATCTTCCCGGACCGCGCTGAAAAGTATCTCAGCACTTCTATGTTCGAGCCCTTCGAAGACAAGCAGTAGGGTCATTCATTGCGAATGCCCGACAGTAGGGGATGGCCACGATGAGTTTTATGGATGAATAGAGATATCAAAGAAAAATATTAACCGCTCCCCTGAAAGGTATATATGAGGAACATCAGTCTCGCCAGGGACTGATAAATAGACAATGTATCAGACATATGTATATACCTTTAAATCCTCCTTCAAAGGCACATACTTTTTCAGCTACTCAAACACAGGGTTTTGCACATGAGCCCCAGGGACACGGCAGTGCCGTAATTTCCGGGGTAACTTTTACGAAAAATGGCCCTGAAATAACTCAGAGCCACATATCAGCGGAGGGGACGAGATTCGAACTCGTGGTACCAATTGCTCAGTACGTCGGTTTAGCAAACCGGTGGTTTCAGCCACTCACCCACCTCTCCAGTCTCAACCACATTCAGTTACACCAAATGGTTGTCTTTTAAATCAAAGGCCACTCGTTAGAGTGGCTTTGGAGCGGAAAACGGGATTCGGACCCGCGACCTCAAC
>JAZUHY010000050.1:0-4898 GCA_045641985.1 Candidatus Cryptobacteroides sp. | reverse complement strand
CAACGAATGCTTCTGCTGAATCCTTTAACTCCAAAATCAAGAACTTCCGTGCTCAACTCAGAGGGGTATCAGATGTCAAATACTTCCTCTTCAGACTTAAAAATATCTATGCCTAAACACAGGGTTTTCCCCCTGACCCATTTTAAACCCTGTGCAGATGGTTCTATCGATCGAGGGACAGGGATATATGAGAAAAAGTTGATTATACTGACACAATCTTTTCCTCGTGGTACTTTTGTGTTACGCTGTGATTATGCTTTAGAGAATCCAGATGGAGCACTATCGTGGCTACAAACTGCAAGGTTGTACAAAGAAATCATCCCGATTGCTTGATAGAACTTCATCCGCCCATACGGATGAATTACCCTATGCAGGTCCATCCCGCAGGTACGGAAAGTTGTTGCGGTGTGCACAACCCCCTGGCGGTGGGTGGGGATGTGCACGGGGCGGAAAGTTAAACTGCTGACAATCAACTGAATGGCAAACCGGGGTGTGCACAACCCCCTCCCAAAATGAAGGATATGCACGCTCTTGCATTCGCACCTGTTTTTTGCTAAAAAAAACCCAGCCGGACATCTTCGTCACTGAGGCTCCGATTTCGAAATCCCGGGCCCCTTTTGCTTTCACGTCACTGCAGTCCCGTTTTCGTCATCGCGGGTTCTGGTCGGCAATCCCGTTGGAGGGATGCTGAATCAAGTTGTGAGACTTAATCGGAAAGTGCTTTCAGTACGTTTTCCATCCTGATGCCACGCGAACCTTTCACAAGAAATGCCGTGCCCTGGAATTTCCGGCCCGACAGCCAGTCGGCAAGTTCTTCGGAATTGGCAAACCATTTGAAGGAGCTGTCATCCCCGTTTTTGCGAATGCCGGCCTCGTCAAGCGCTTTACGGAACTCTTCTCCCACAAGGCAGGCGTCAAGACCTGCCGACTCAAGTTTGCGAACGACGCTGAGGTGTTCCTTGACGGAGTCTTCACCCAACTCGCGCATATCGCCCAGCAGGGCAAGTTTGCTTTCCGCCCTGAATTCCGCGAAATTTGCAATGGCGACTGACATTGATGAGGGATTGGCATTGTATGCATCCACAATCAGGGTGTTCGTGCCGGCCCTCATAAGTTGGGAACGGTTGTTTTTGGGGCAGTATGCTTCAACGGCTTTCACGGCAGCTTTGAACGGGACTCCGAAATATTCTCCGACCGCAAGCGCCGCCAGCACGTTGTCGGCGTTGTAGGCACCCACAAGATTTGTTGAAACCACCGTCATCCCCTTGCCGCCGTGCTCCGGTATCCGAAGTCTCAGGAAAGGATTCGCCGCATCTGTGGGGAGAATCTCCACGCCGCTGTACCTGATTCCATATCCGAAGCTGTGGCAGGGCTGGGCCGCGGCCATCGCGCGCAGGTCGGCATTATCTTCATTGAGGAAAATCACGGACCCCGGGTGTGCCCCCAGCCATTTGTACAACTCTCCCTTGGCCACCTTGACTCCCTCGAAAGAGCCGAAGCCCAGCAAATGGGCTTTGCCTACGTTGGTGATGAGTCCGTAGTCGGGCTGGCTGACTTTAACCAGCTTGGCTATGTCGTCCGGATGGTTCGCGCCCATCTCAATCACGGCTATTTCCGTCTGCGGCGTGATTTTAAGTATGCTAAGAGGCACTCCTATGTCATTGTTAAGATTGCCCTCCGTGGCAATTACCCTATATTTGGCGGAAAGCACTTCCCGTATGAATTCCTTGGTGGTGGTCTTTCCGTTGGTGCCTGTTAGTCCTATGACAGGCAGGCGCTTGTCTCCCAGCACGTGAAGACGGTGATAAACAGCCAGTTCCTGCAATTCCCGGAACGGGTCTGCCACCTTGATCAACTTAGGATTTTCCGGCAGGCCGGCATCAACGTTCACCACAGCCCAGGCCGCACCCGCTTCAATGGCTTTGAGTGCGTAGTCGTTGCCGTCGAAATTCTCCCCCCGGAGGGCGAAAAACATTTCTCCGCCGCTTATTGTACGGCTGTCTGTCGTGACACGGTATCCCGTACCGACATATTTTGAATACAGTTCTTCAATCATCATTGCGTTGATTTATTTTGCTCCGGTAGAGCCGAATCCGCCTTTCCCGCGGCCGGACTCCGCCAATTCCGAGACTTCCTCCCACTCAATCACCTCGTGTTTGGCCAACACCAGCTGGGCTATGCGTTCTCCGGATTCGATGGTGAACTCTTCGTCGGAAAGATTGACAAGAATCACACACACTTCGCCCCTGTAGTCGGCATCTATCGTGCCCGGTGCATTCAGTACCGTTACTCCTTTCTTGGCGGCAAGTCCGCTGCGTGGACGCACCTGGACCTCGTAACCGGCGGGAATTTCTATAAAGAGTCCCGTCGGCACTATGGCACGGCCGAGCGGTTTGAGCTCAATGGGTGCATCGATTGCGGCGCGGACATCCATTCCGGCCGCGAGTTCGGTGGCGTAGGCAGGCAGAGCCTGACCGGATTTGTTAACAACCTTGACTGTCATATTTCGATTGGTTTGATTTTTCTACTTCGGTGCCATCCTGTAGAGGAAAGCTGCGATACCGGTATACAGCAGGTTCGGCAGCCACAGTGCGATGCCGGGCGGCAGGGTTCCGGTGAACACGAACATCTGCGAGAAACGGAGAAAGAGTATGTACGAAAAGGCCAGGGCTATCCCGATGCCGATGTTCCAACCTGTGGCGCCACGCTTCTTGCGTGAAGACAGAGCCACGCCGATAATGGTCAGAATCAGGGCGGAAAATGGCAGTGCATATCTGGTCTGCTTCTCAATCAAGGCATAGATGACGTTGTCGTCGCCTCTCAGTTTCTGGGTGTCTATAAGCTCGTTCAACTGCTTTATGGTGAGCGTCTCCACCGTTTTTTCGTTTCTGTAGAAATCGGTCACTGTCAAGGGGATTATCGTATCCAGCTGTTCCCCCGTCTGCACCCGGTCCCGAAGTCCGCTCGAATATTCCCTTAAAATATAATCCCTCATATGCCATCCGCCGTATGTGCTGTCCCAGACCGCAAGTTCGGCGCTCAATTTACTCACCAGTTTGTTGTCCCTTATGGTCTCCAGGGTTATTTTTTCCGCCGTGTTGCTCCACGAGCGGTACGAATTCACGTACACGAATTCTCCGGGAGCAATCTGATAATGGATGTTGCTGCGTTTGTAGTCGTTGTGATGCTTGACATATTTGGCTTCGAACTGCACCACTTTCAGGTTGGAACGGGGAATCACGTAGAGATTAAGGCCGAGCGACAGCAGGGCGATGAGGGTGGCGGAAGCGAAATACGGCACCATCATCCTGTGGTAACTGATGCCTCCGGACAGGATGGCTATGATTTCGGAGTTCGCGGCCAGTCTTGACGTGAAGAAAATCACGGTGATGAACACGAACAGCGGAGAGAACATATTGATGAATTTGGGTACGAAATTGAGGTAATAGGTGAAAACTATTTCGTTCAGGGGTGCCTCGTTCTCTACAAAATCATCGATTTTCTCCGATATGTCGAAAATTATTACGATGCCTATGATGAGGATGAGCGCGATGAAGAATGTAAAAATGAACTTCCGCGATATGTACCAGTCAAGTATTTTAGGTCTCAAATCCATAGTTGTTACAGTCTGGCGGTGAGCCGTTTAACCGTTTCCTCCTTCCATTTTGAAAAATCGCCTGCCGTTATGTGTGCCCGAGCCTGCCTCACCACATCCAGATAGAACGCCAGATTGTGCTCGCTTGCTATCATTGCGGCGAACATTTCGCCGGAGATGAAAAGATGCCTCAGATAAGCCTTCGAGTAGCAATGGTCCACAAATGACGTGCCGCTCGGGTCGAGCTCCGAGAAATCATCCTCCCACTTGGCGTTGCGCATATTCATCACCCCGTTCCAGGTGAACAGCATACCGTTGCGTCCGTTTCTGGTGGGCATCACGCAGTCGAACATATCGACGCCCCTTGATATAGCTTCGAGCAGGTTGGCCGGTGTGCCGACGCCCATAAGGTATCTGGCCATTCCGTCTTTCGGGAGCTGCGGGCACACAAGATCCAGCATCTCGTACATCTTCTCCGTGGGTTCGCCCACTGCCAGTCCGCCGATTGCGATGCCGGCATCGGCATATTGCAGGGCATGTTCGAGGGCCTCCCTGCGGAGGTCAGGATAGGTACATCCCTGGATTATGGGGAAGAAGGTCTGCTCATAGTCGTACAGTGGCTCCGTTTCGCGGAAACGCCTTGCATATCTTTCAAGCCAGTTCTTTGTGAGCTGCAGGGATCTGGCGGCATAGGCGTGGTCGGCGTCGCCGGGGCAGCACTCGTCCAGGGCCATCATTATGTCGGCGCCTATGACACGCTGGGTGTCAACGTTGTTCTCCGGGGTGAAAGTGTGCCTCGAACCGTCTATGTGACTCTGGAAAGTGCAACCTTCCGGGGTCAGTTTGCGGATGCCGGTCAGGCTGAACACCTGGAATCCTCCGCTGTCGGTGAGTATGGGCCTGTCCCAGTTCTCGAACTTGTGCAAGCCTCCTGCGGCCTTCAGCACGTCCAGCCCGGGGCGCAGGTACAGATGGTATGTGTTGCCGAGGATAATTTCGGCCCCGATGTCCTCCTTCAAGTCGCGGTGATAGACGCCTTTTACGGAGCCCACCGTCCCGACGGGCATGAATATGGGTGTTTGTATGGTTCCGTGTCCGGTTTCCAGCACGCCGCACCTTGCGGCAGACGAGGGGTCGGAGAATGTTCTCGTGAATTTCATCTTTCAAACTTACATAAAATCTTTTGATTTTACGCCCGTTTATATAAAAATCAAGACCACATCTTATCTTTGTGGCGAGCGGACATCGCCTCCCGGCGCGCCGCAAAGTATCTAATGTTAAACGGGCTTGGTGTCCCAATAAA
>JAZUHY010000049.1:0-6721 GCA_045641985.1 Candidatus Cryptobacteroides sp. | reverse complement strand
GCATCACACACACGAACATATCCGGCTTGACGCCTCTGTCTATCAGCGTATGGGCGTATGTGTCCGAATATTTGTCAAGTTGTTCGTAGGTGTATTCGCTGTCCGCATCCGCCACTGCCAGCGCATTCGGTGTGCGGCGGGCCTGCTCCACGAACAGGCAGGCGAAGGTCTGCGTAGTGTCTATGTCAAGGCATTTCCCCGCAGATACCTTCATCACCTGGGCTGTCATCTCCTGGTTCACCAAAGGAACTTCCGACATAAGCTTGTACTGCGGATTGACGCAATTGCGGGAAAACGCGCAGAACATCCTGCCCAGCAGCTCCATGTCGCGTGAAGAATACAAAGATGTGTCGTATTCTAATTTTACTTTAAAATCATTGCCAGTAGGTACAATCTCAATAGAGATAGGCATTTTCACGACATCAAGGTCTAACTGAATATTCAAGTCGTCATTGGCGGATTTCGCATTATCCATATCCGCTTCCAATCCTCCCTGATAAACGAACAGTATTTCCGAACGGGCATCCGTTTTTTCAACGATTTTTGTATAGGGGAAAATTGCATTACTTTGGGTGTCAATGTATTGCCGTTGCATTTGCTGTACCGCTTCCTTCACCGACCGTTTGCCTTCATCAGCATTTTCAGGCAAAGTCGCACAAGTCACGACGGGCAAAGTCTTCACGAACATACCCACAATTTGCTGCATTTCAGCTTCTACACGACCTGAAGTGATGGATGTATAAAACAAATGTTTCTGACGAAGTACGCGTTGCAGCACTTCCGAGAATGCTGACATGAAGTAGCTGTTTTCCGTCAAGCCGTTTTGTCGGCAGAATTGTCTGATATCCGCACCTTCAATAGTGACATAAATATGCCCCGCTGACGGATTTTTGCTGTCAGGTTGGCTTGAACGCGGATAGGATGCCACTTCAAAATCGCTCATCAAGTTGTCGAAATACGATTCGGCGGCAGAGTAGGCTTCCGACTGCTCTAATTCATGTTCTTCAAAAGCATGGTCAAAAGCAGAATAAGTCTCAGTTAAAATTTCTTGGCCTGCCAGAGCTGCCGACACGTCTTGGAGAAAGACAATATAGGAACCTCCGTCAAAAATGATGTGATGGAAATCCTGAAACAGATATAAAGCACCTTGATAATCATATATTTCCAGGCGATAGAGTCTGTCGTTGAAAAGGTTGAAAGGCCTTACACGCTGTTGGAAAAAGGCAGCATCGGGCTGATTGTCAATTTTGAACACATCCACCACGGCGGGTTCATCGTCGAGGCGAAGCTGGACAATCTCACCATTCCTTTCGGCCAGCCGTGTCTTGACATACGGGTGGGCATCGACCACGGTCAACAAAGCCTGACGCAAGGTTTCCGCATCAATGCCGGCTGGAATCTTATCCACAAACGGAATATTGTATTGCTCCGTTTCGCGATTCATTTCCCAATCAATGTATATGCCTCGCTGATTTTCGGTCAAAGGATAATAATCCAAAATCTGGCGTTTGTCAATCAGGTTGGAGACAAAGGTGTCAACGTCAAGAATTACATTACCCGCATCATCTCGATAAAAACCATCATTAATCAGGTTATCATAAAGAGTTCTGACAATTTCCTCATCCTTAATGCTTTCCATAAAATCTTCAATAGCGAAATTAATGCTACCGTCGTCATCCCTGAAATAGCCGGCTCCGATAAGGTCTTGATACAGGTCTATTGCATTTTTATCAAATTTAGTCATATTCTTTAATATTATCTTTTCAAAAGTGGGTTATTTGATTTTTTATCTTGATCGTTGTCATTCCGTTTGTTAAGCGGATTGTTGCCTGGACGTTTCTGCAAAGGATTGTTTGCCGCCGGTTTTTCCGCAGTGTCATTGGCTGATGAAGATGGTGCGCCAGCTGTTCCCAATCTCATCGAAGAAGCCTTTTTGATGGTACCGTTTTCAATCAATTCCGCCAGATGGCGAATGGATGGATTCGTCAGCAATTCTCTGGTATTGATTTCATAGCCGAGTTGCTGGTAGACATTGACACTCAGCTTCATGGCGAGTAAGGAGGTCAAGCCGACGGAAATCAGGTTGGTGGTGACACCAAATTGATTGGTCTTCAGCAGTGCGGAAACGATTTCGAACAAATCTGATTCAATCTTGTTCTCTGGCGGTACAATCTCTTCGGCCTTGATTTCTGGCATCGGCAGCTGTTTGCGGTTGATTTTGCCATTGGGCGTCAGTGGCATTGCATCAAGGTGAACGTATGTGTCAGGAATCATATATTCTGCCAAAGATGTCGATTTCAAAGCGTTAAGGATGCTGCCTTCTTCCAAAATGGTTCCATCATGCAAAGTATAATATAGAATCAGGTGATCCGCACCGTTGACGTTCTTCACATCGGCCACCACTTGACTGATGCCTTTAATGTCCTTGGTACGGCTTTCGATTTCACCAAGTTCGATACGGAAGCCACGCAACTTCACTTGGAAGTCAATACGTCCAAGATATTCGATGTTGCCTTCATCATTCCAACGGCACAAGTCTCCCGTATGATACATTCTGACAGGATGGCCGTTTTCGTCATTGGGCAGGAATGGGCAATCCTCAAATACTTCTTTTGTCTTTTCGGGAAGTTGCCAATACCCGCGACCCACCTGAACGCTGGCAAAACAAAGTTCGCCTGCGACTCCAGCCGGCAACAGGTTTCCAGTTGGGTCAATGATGAAGCAGTAACTATTCGCCATAGGGCGACCAATCGGAATATCCGTATAGTGTCGACCCTTTTGGAGCATATAGGTGCTGATCAGGTCGGTACATTCGGTCGGACCATATCCATTGACCAATTGCACATTTTCGCTTACAAGTCCTATCATTTTTTCGCCTGTCAGCGTCATATATCTAAGTGGTAATTGATAGGTTTCAAGCAGCATGGCACCCAATGATGTAGTGTAGCTTCCGCCCGTAATGTGATGATTGACAATAAAGTCTCGCAATCCCGTCATGTCCTTTCTAATCTCGGAAGGCATGATGTGGATGCTTCCACCGACTGTCAATGCCGGATACAAATCCTGGATATGCGCGTCAAAAGAGAACGGACGATGGTTGGAAATGCGGTCTTCATTGGTGATTTGCAGCACATCGACTATGGAGGCGATGTAGCTGCGTAAGCCTTTCTGATGTAGCATTACACCTTTCGGCTTGCCGGTTGAACCTGACGTATAAATCATATAGGCCAGATTGTCGGGAGTGGTCAGATTGATAGGGGTGTTGTCATAATCGCCCTTTTCATAATCAATGTCATCAAGAAACAGCACGCGGACATTATCCAATTGGAATTCACTGTCTTTTTGCTTAGCATTAAGAACCTGATGCGTTGTAACCAACACCTTCGTCTGAGAGTTCTCAAGCATGTAGCTAAGACGTTCATTAGGATATTCTATGTCGAGCGGCGTGTATGCAGCACCGGCCTTGTGAATGGAGAGTACCGTCAACGGAAATTCCTTGGTGCGGTCTAACATTACACAGACGAACGAATTGGGAAGCGCACCGTTTTTGCTGAGGATGTGGGCAATTTTATTGGAATAATCATCCATCTGACGGTATGTAAAGCAACTGTTTGCATCATAAACGGCAGGACTGTCCGGACAAATGGCTGCACGTTCCACAAAGAGTTGGGCAAATGTTTTTGTAAGATCGATATCGAGATGTTTGCCTTTTCCGAGTTCAAGAAGGGCATTAAATTCTTCGTTATTAGTCAGGGCGATGTTTTCCACGGCTTTGTCGGCTGCGACGGCGGCCTGTTCGGAGTAACTCTTCATCATGCCGAACAGCAGTTCCATATCACGGGCTGAATACAGCGACGCATCGTATTCGACATCCACATGGAAGTCGCCACCCCTTGGGACGATCACAACGGTGACGGGCATTTTCGCGACATCCAGCTTCAGCTGGATGTCCTCGTTGCCGCCAGCATCTTCCGCAGCGGTCTCCTGGCCGGCCTCCAGCCCTCCCTGATAGATGAACAGGATTTCGGCGCGGAGGCTCGTCTTCTCCACGATCTTGGTGTATGGGAACATCAAGTTGTCCTGCGTGTCGATGTACTGGCGTTGCATCTGCTGCACGGACTTCTTTACCGAGCGTTTCCCCTCGTCGGCGCCGTCAGGCGCCGTGGCGCAGGTGACTACAGGAAGGGTCTTGACGAACATGCCCATGATACGCAACATCTCGGCGGTCACACGGCCTGAGGTGATGGACGTGTAGAGCAGACGCTTTCGGCGCAGCACGCGCTGCAGCACTTCCGAGAAGGCGGCCATGAAGTAGCTGTTCTCGGTGCAGTCGTTGCGGCGGCAGAACTTCCTGATTTCAGAGCCGTCTATCAGACCAGTCACGAGGCCTGCCGAGGGTGTCTTGCTGTCGGGCTGGCTTGAACGCGGGTAGGATGCCACTTCGCAATCGCCCATCAATCCGTCGAAGTATGATTCGGCGGCCGCATAGGCCTCGGATTTCTCCAGCTCGCGTTCGTCAACGGCACGGTCAAAGGCCGAATACGTCTCGGACTCTACCGCCTTGCCGGCGAGGGCATCTGCCACGTCCTGCATGAAGGACACTTGGGATCCTCCGTCGAAGATGATGTGGTGGAAGTCCTGGAAGAGGTATAGCTCTCCGTTGCAGTCGTATATTTCGAGACGGTAAAGTCTGTCGTTAAAGAGGTCAAACGGCCTCACCCTTTGCTGGAAGAAGGATGCGTCGGGCTTCTGCTCAATCCTGAACACGTCCACCACGGCGGGCTCGCTGTCCAGACGGAGCTGTACGACTTCGCCTTCCCTTTCGGCAAGTCTGGTCTTGATGTACGGGTGTGCATTTACAACTGTCAGCAGTGCCTGTCTCAGCGTTTCCGCATCTGTGCCTGCGGGCATCTTCTCCACGGACGGGAGGTTGTACTGCCGCGTGCCGCGGTTCAGCTCCCAGTCGATATACACGCCCCTTTGGTTTTCCGTCAGCGGATAATAGTCTAGTACCGGTCTCGGTTCCCTGTCCTCATCCTTCCGCAATGTGCCGCTGTTGACAAGCTCTGCCAGATGGCGGACGGTGGAGTCTGTCAGCAGGTCCTTCATATTGATTTCGTAGCCGAGCTGCTTGTAGATGGCCGCGCTCATGCGCATGGCGAGCAGCGAGGTCATGCCCACGGAAATCAGGTTGGTGGTCACGCCGAACTGGTCGGTTTTCAGCAGGGTGGCCGCTATGTCCAACAGGTCTGCTTCGAGCTTGTTGGCGGCCGGCACTATCTCTGCGGCCTTGATTTCCGGTATTGGCAGTGCCTTGCGGTTGGTTTTGCCGTTAGGCAACTGCGGCATCTCGTCAAGCGGGACGTAGGTGTCGGGAATCATATATTCGGCCAGGGAACTCGATTTCAGTGCGTTCCGGATGTCTTCTTCGTTTATGGATGCTCCTTCTTGCAAAGTATAGTAAAGAATCAGGTGGTCCGTCCCGTTCACATTCTTCACTTCCGCCACCACGTGACGAATGCTTTTAATGTCCTTGGCACGGTTCTCGATTTCACCAAGTTCGATACGGAAGCCCCTCAACTTCACCTGAAAGTCAATACGACCAAGAAACTCTATATCGCCTTCTTCATTCCAGCGGCATAAGTCTCCCGTGTGATACATTCTGACCGGCTTGCCGTTTTCATCGTTCGGAAGAAAAGGACAATCTACGAACACGGCAGATGTCTTCTCGGGAAGCTTCCAGTAGCCGCTTCCAACCTGGACACCGGCGAAGCACAGCTCGCCAGCGACACCCACAGGCAACAGGTTCCCCGTCGGGTCGGTGATGAAGCAGTGACCGTTGGCCATTGGGCGGCCTATTGGAATGTCGGAATAGCGCCGTCCTTTTTGCAGTTTATGGGTACAGATCATGTCCGTGCATTCCGTCGGCCCATAAACGTTGACTATCTGCACGTCGCCGCTCACAAGTCCCATCATCTTCTCACCTCCCAACGACATGAAGCGCACAGGCAGCTGGTAGGCTTCCAGGAGCATGGCACCCAGCGAGGTGGTGTAGCTTCCGCCCGTAATGCGATGATCGACAATGAAGTTTCGTAACGCCCTCATATCTTTCCTGATTTCCGAAGGCATGATGTGGATGCTGCCACCGACAGTCAAAGCCGGGTACAGATCGTGAATATGAGAGTCAAAAGAGAACGCACGGTGGTTGGAAATACGGTCTTCGCTCGTGATTTGAAGCACATCCACGGTGGATGCAATGTAGTTGCTCAAGCCCTTCTGGTGGAGCATCACCCCTTTGGGCTTGCCTGTCGAGCCTGAAGTGTAAATCACGTAGGCCAGGTTCTCTGGAGTCGAAAGGTTTATAGGTTCGGTTTCCTGGGTCAGTTCAAGGTCTTCGAGATAGAGTATGCCGATGTTGCCAAGCTCCAGACCGCCTTCATCCGTCTTCCTTTGGAGGATGGCGTGCGTGGTGATCATCAGACGGGATTCCGAGTCTTCAATCATATAGCTTAAACGCTCATTGGGATATTCCAGGTCAAGTGGCATATAGGCTGCACCAACCTTGTGGATGGCCAGCACGGTCAGCGGGAACTCCTTCGTCCTGTCGAGCATCACACACACGAACATATCCGGCTTGACGCCTCTGTCTATCAGCGTATGGGCGTATGTGTCCGAATATTTGTCAAGTTGTTCGTAGGTGTATTCGCTGTCCGCATCCGCC
>JAZUHY010000048.1:0-18107 GCA_045641985.1 Candidatus Cryptobacteroides sp. | reverse complement strand
TGCACACTCCGTTTTGCCATTCGGTTGATTGTCAGCAGTTTAACTTTCCGCCCCGTGCACATCCCCACCCGCCGTCAGGGGGTTGTGCACACCGCAATAACTTTACGTACCTGCAAGATGGACCTGCATAGGGTAATTCATCCGTATGCACGGGTGTACAACTTTGGGGTTTTGCAATTATGAAAGTAAAGTGCTAACTTTGAAGGTTATGAGAAAAACTTTCAAACACCTCTTCGCAGCCCTCGCCGCCACCGCAGCGCTGGCAGGATGCACAAGAGAAATCACCCCTCCCTATTCTGAAAACGACAAGATAGCGCCGGCCACGGAAGGCTCCCGCGTCATCGCCGTGGCCTTCGCCCCGCAGACCAGGACAACGCTGGAGGGCCTCCAGCCGATGTTCGCGCCCAATGATTCCATCCTGATTTCCAACGGGGATGCGCTTGATACCTGCGAGGTGAATGTTGGAAGCAATCCCGCCACAATCTCCACGGACCTCCCCGGCCCCCTCACGGCCGTCTATCCCTACAAGGCGGCGAAGGTGGACGGCAATCAGATTGACGGCGTCCTTGTTTCCACCGAGCAGTCCGGCACGTTCGCCGATGCCAATATCTGTATGGCGGAAAACATCACCACCAGCGCATCCTTCACGAATCAGACGGCAATTTTCAAGATTACCACAAATGCTGAAGCCAAATGCGTGGAGGTCAGCGCAACCGGGGCGGCTATTGCCAACGGCATTTCCGGGGAATATACTGATTTGCACAAGATTCACGTGGAGGCAGATGCGGGAAACACGGTCTTTGTTTCAATCCTCCCGACTGACCACATTGTCGAAGACCTTTCCCTCAGTGACAGTACCACCACCAAAACCTTTGTAGGAAACAAAACGCAGGTAGCAGTCAATACCTTCTACACAACAGCAATTACCGCGGACAATTTCTATATCGTGGGTGGGACTTACTTCGACTGGGATTTGATGTCCCGTACAGGTGATAAGAAATTTACCCACAGCGAAAAACCCATTGTTGAAGACCCTTGGTTCACAATTACTTTCCGTTCCAGATATTCAGAGGATACCTGGTTCGCCATCACTGACGATGCAGTTTGCGACGCAGAAGATTGGCCTCACGTCTTCGGCACCACGAAAGGTAACGGCAACAATGGAGATTCCGGTTTCGCCGCCAGAAGAAAATACCTTGGGGACGATGGAGCATTTTGCGTTCCCTACGGCTGCGATTCCATCAAAGTCGATTTCAACGCCCTCACGTTTGAGTACAGGGTGACGGAGATTATTTCCGATACTCCTTCTTTCCCCGATTACATCTATGAAATAGGAGCCGAGGGAGAATGGGACCACGCCAATTCCCACCCGCTGGCAAAGCTTGCAGGGCTTGCAGGGTTTACAGGGGTTGAAGACGGGGTTTATCAGGGATACTACTATCTTAATGGAGGATATAAGTTCAAGCCCCATGCGGACGATTGGGATGGTGATTGGGAGTATGCAGGTACTATAGAGGATGGTTATTATTCAATGGCGGATAACTTCGTTCCCAATTTCCCCCTGCCTGACAGCGGAGCCGGCGTTTACCAGATTAACGTTGACCTTAACGCAATGACGGCACGCTTGGTCAAAGTAGTGAGCATCGGGATTGTAGGAAATTTCGAAGGATGGGGAGCCCATGACGTCGAAATGACCTATAATGTAGAGGGTGGATATTGGGAATGCAATCCCTTTGTTCTGGAGAGTGGCAGCGAACTTAAATTTCGAATGAATCACGACTGGGACGTCAACTGGGGAGGAACCTTCGATTCTCCCGCTCAAAATGGTAAAAACCTTGACATCCAGGCCGGCACCTATCACGTGAAATTCTATCTGAGCTGCGAGGGTCAAAACCGGATTGTCTTTGAACCTGTCTTGTGACCCCTTTATCTTTGATCCTGGGATGCCTTCGTACACCCGCGAGTGACTGCGCTGTACAACTTTGGGGGAGTCCCGTTCCCGTAATCCGGGATGTTCCTGCAATTCATCTTCCCAGGCGAAATGGTCTGGGCAGCATTCTGGGGCGGTTGCCCCGGGAAGGTGAGGCCAAAAAGCCTCACCTTCCCGGCAGGCCTGCCTCCCAGATGCGTAGAACGGGCATCACCCGTGCAGGTGAATTGCAGGAAGGAAGTTTCAACCGCCTGCGCGGTAATGTTGGCAACCGGTCACTCGCGTAAAGAGCCAAGCCATTATTGAATCTTCTGGCAACGGACGGATTGGGCGGTTGCGCGAGGGGAGTGGTCCTCCGTGTCAACATAATTACTGCCGAACATCAGACACTTTGCCTGATAGCCATAAGGCGAGCAGGCCCAATATCCACCGTGAGAACTTGCATATCCGAATTTCCCATCTTCATCATTGTAACCTGCTGTAGGATACCAAGTCGTATCACCGCCTGACAGCACCTGGAAATTGTAGCCGTAGTTATATCCAGAGCTATTACCAAATCCGGCTTTGGTCCAAATATCTCCGTCGGGAACACGGTAACCTGCAGGGCAGGGGTCGTATTTGGTCTTGGAACTGTTCCATAAACCATCATCCTGTGTCGTCCAGTCATTATTAGAGACGGATGTGCCTTTAATGAAGGTGCTTGGCTTTGATGCTGATGGCACTACGCCGGCACCACTTTTTCCATCACCAAAATCGCCCTGGAAGCTTATTATATGTACTTCGTGTTCTCCTCCAGTCCGTCGCGGCATATTTTCGGAGTGGGATTCAATATAAATCTATAGGCTTTTGTCAGACTGTCTGGGAAGGAATTTTTCTGCGCCCCGGAAATTTCCTGCGGATGTACTGCACATCACTTTCCTGGCGACCCCGTGCACATCCCTCCCAACCTGCCGGGGGATATGCACACCCCGAAATTGCATCACGCTGATTGTCAATCCGTTAACTTTTCGCTCCGTGCATATCCCCCCTCACCGTCAGGGGGATGTGTACACCGGCGCGAGACTTTCCTCTTGTCCACCATTAATCCGACGCCTTCCCGTCGTACCCGAGCAGCGAGATGATTTCGGCGGGAGACACCCTCAGGATCCGCGCGAGCCGTTTGGGTGTCACCCCGGTTTTCTTGACAATAGCGGGGATAAGCTTGAATTTTTCATCCTTCGTCAATTGTCGGAACTCGGTCTTGTTGAACCTCCTGACCGACAGCGCCATTACCTCTGCAATAAGCTCTGTGTCATCATATTTCACGGTGTGGTCAACATACAATTCCTCTTCCGTGACACTGTTGGTCAGGGCGAGCGACTTGAACAGAGAAGTCTGACTGCCATACAGCCGCTCAACAAAACGGTAATCCACAAAAGACTTCAGACAAACATCCCCTTCGCAGTCGAGCCTCAACCCGGATTCCCTCAGGTCAATTCCGGTATGCAGCATCTTTCTGCATTTTCGGGAGCCCAACTCCGAAACCCGCACAACGCCATCATCCAAAGGATTGAAATACGCCCGGAAAGAAGACCAGCGATATTCTTCCGGAGTCCGCACGATCTTCGCCGCGACCGGATTCAGGAGCACATATGAAATGCACCGCTTTAGATACAGGCTGTCGTGTATCTCTTTGATACCGCAACTGATTCCGGCAAGAGGTCCCCGGATTCCGTGTCGCGCTGAGACATAGCGCGCATAATCGTGCTTATACGACTCCCCGAACGTCCGGGCATCACTTTCCGATTCGGCACACACCACGAAATGGGAATGCGACGACATATGGCAATAGCAGATGAGCCGTACCCTGCATTTCTCTGAATTGACCGCAGTGATGCTGACGGCACGCCGATAATCGGCATCGTCAAAATGAACAACACCATTGTCTGTGCCATCTGTGCAAATGTGGAAAAACCTTACGGGCGCGGCACTTTCCCCTCCATAACTTTCACTCATAAAACCTTGTGCCGCCCTTGTCTGACTGAAGCGGACAAGGCAAAGATAGCAAAATAACTGGAACAATTCCAAATCCTCCGGGAAATTTCCCGGCACGGAGCAGGCCCATAACAAATTCCGATAATGGCAGAGCAAAAGTCAAACGCGAGGAGAGCCCTTCAGGCGAGTTCCCCGCAGCGCTTGAACTTTAGCCGACGGAGACTGTATATTCCGGCGGCGGTGCTCACAACCCGGAAACGGTTCCCCGGATGTGCACAACCCCCTCGCGGTGGGTGGGGATGTGCACGGGGGACAAACCCAACTGGCTGACAATCAACGGGATGGCAAATCGGGGTGTGCATAACCCCCGGACGATAAGTGGGGATGTGCACGGGTAACAAATTCAACCGGATTATTGGACAGGGACTATCTCGATATCGACATCCCAGCAGCTCACGCTGAAATCCCCGGGAGTCATGACTTCTCCCAAGAGAGCCCCGTCATTGCAAACCTGGAATTTGTCCCGGGCCTGCACGCACTGGAAAAAGAGTTGGTCCTCCCAGTTCATAAGCAGCCTCACGTCGCTGTTGCCGGTGCATCCCAGGCTGAAATCCTGAGGGAAACCATTTACCCACTGGACGGCAACGGTTGACTTCGGGATGCCCATATCAGACTTTTCCGTCACTTTACAACCCCCGGCCACGCAATATCCGTTCGCAAATGCCACATCATTGACAATGTTGTCTTCACCGATGCTGACAAGGTTCCCGTCCAGCCAATAGAAAGCTTCTCTGTCCGCGCGGGTCCGCAAAATCTTCGCCAGACCGATGATGATGTTGACGCTACCCACATAAATGCTGCTTGCACTCCATCGGTACTCCCCGTTATTCTCTGCGACCGACTTCGTCTCTTTGACGGTTTTGGTGTCGGCGGCTATGCGCCAAAGGCTCAATCCCTCATCGTCTGACGCAACGACATAATAGTCACCGGAGGCACCGTAGTCCATACAAAGGAAGTTGACGGGGGTTTCGCTCCTGAAGACCTCCCTGCCGTTCTCGAAGATGACTCCGTAATAGCCGTCATCGCCCTTGAGACTGCCGCAGCACATCCATCTGGTGCCATCGTTGACCATATTCCCGAATGCACCCTCGGCATCTCCGACATCAAGCCGGACTCCGTCCTTCCACAATGCGGGGGTCTGGACAGCGGGCATATCCCATATCGTGCCGCAAGCGTAAAGACCGTCCTGCATCGCAGCCAAGCCGCTGATTGTCGAATTGGAGTCAAGTTTATGGACAATGGAGGTATCCTTATAGATGATGGCGCCATTCAAGCCCTCATTGCCTCCAACATAAAAAGCAACTTTATATTGGAACTGAGGCTTAGGATCCGACTTCTCACACGAACTGAGAAAAAACACGCCGCAAGCAGTGGCCAGCGCGGCAGACACAATAGAGAGAAAAGATTTCTTCATAACAATAACATTTATCGGGACAAATATAACAATTTCCGTACCGATGGGCAAACCGGGGTGTGCACATCCCAGGGCGATGGGTGGGGATGTGCACGGGGCGGAAAGTCAATGGGCTGACAATCAACGGGATGGCAAACCGGGGTGTGCACATCCCAGGGCGATGGGTGGGGATGTGCACGGGGCGGAAAGTCAACGGGCTGATAATCAACGGAATGGCAAACCGGGGTGTGCACATCCCCCGGGCGATAAGTGGGGATGTGCACAGGGCAGGCACGTCAAGACGGGAAGACGGGGCCCGAATTGACGGAAAGAGGATCCCGGGCAAACCGGGAAAGACGGCACAAAAGACAAATTATCAAAATATTACTATATTTGCACGGATTAACCAGATATTGTTATGAAAAATTTTTCGCTCCCATTCATATTGGCCGCACTGCTTCTGTGCATTCCGGTCTCCTACGCGCAGGAAGTCTCCGATTCCCTGAGTCTGAAAGTCTTCTTCAGGGAGAACGTCACGGTGATTGAGCCGGAATACCGCAACAACGGAATGCTCATCGACCGCTTCGTAGAGGAGGTTAAAGGGATTCTGGCAGACTCGACGTGCCGGGTGCAGAGCATACACATCCGTTCGGGCGCCTCTCCCGAAGGGACTTTCGACCACAACAAGGACCTCAGCAGAAGGCGCGGCAGGAATCTCAGACTCCTGCTCCAGAACGAACTCGCACTCCCGGAGAGCAAATTCACCGTGGATGCCGTGGGCGAAGACTGGGCTACACTGAAAAAAATGGTTGAGGCATGCGACGCCCCCGACAGGGACGACATACTCGACATACTCGACAACTACTCCCGCTATATCAACAGCCGTCCCAAATCCGTTGCGGGCGGGCCCAAAAAATCTCTGATGGACCTGAAGGGAGGCCGCAGCTGGAACTGGCTTTACAAAAACATCTTCCCCGAATTGAGGAGTGCGGGCAACAGCATAATCTGCCGGTACAGCCGCATAGAAAAAAAGGCGGAGCCAGCCCCCGCGGCTGGACACAAAACCGGCAAAGGCAACGACACTCTGGT
The DNA here is from genome assembly GCA_045641985.1 of Candidatus Cryptobacteroides sp. Classification (GTDB taxonomy): domain Bacteria; phylum Bacteroidota; class Bacteroidia; order Bacteroidales; family UBA932; genus Cryptobacteroides. The sequence goes on along the minus strand of JAZUHY010000048.1, from coordinate 11,661 downwards.
CATCATCCACAAATACGTCTTCGAGGTTGACACCGTCAAGATGGCCGACCTCCCCGTCAGGATGGAGACGATGATTCCCGCCGGAGTAAACGTCAAGGATTCCGCCAGAACCATTATCGGCAATTCTCTTATCGATGCCACCTTCGCTCCCAAAGTAGAAATAGCAGTGCCCGACGGGAAGAACGCCAGCATCGAGGTGGACAACAAGGTCATCGTCCCGCAGAAGAAATAGCAGTGCCCGACGGGAAATAGTCACCCGACGGGAAGAGCCCCGGCATCGAGGCAGCCCAACCCAAAAAGGGGCCAAAAATCCCCCTCCCCTTGTTTTTCCCGGAATAATTGCGTACTTTTACGCGATTATATGAACTGGTGCCCGCACATAGCACACACCCGCAAAAAGTATTTTGCAATTAGCGGGAGACTCGACTTATTAATATTCAATAAGTTGTGCCTTGCGGTCATCCTTCTGGCCGGAGCCGCTTCCAACGTGGCGTACGCTCAGGACACCCCTCCGAAGAAAGACACCATCTACATCCACAATTCCGTCAAAATCCTCATTTTCGGCGATTCGTCGGGCAATGGGGCGGTTGTCGCGGGCGTCGGTGGTCAGGGAAACCAGGGCGAAAAGGCCGCGGACAACTTGAAGGAATACGAATACAAACCCATTTTCACCCTGCGCAGCAACCTCCTGCTGCCCCTGATGAACGTCGGAGCCCAGATTCCTCTGGGCAACAGATTCTCGCTGGGGCTCGACTGGTACTACCCGTTCATCTACAGGAGCTGGTCCCCTTACCTCGACCAGACCAACTGCTTCCAGGCCCTCGGGCCCGGCGCCGACTTCAGGGTATATCTGGGCAGGAAGCACTCCAAAGGCCGTGAAAACTGGCAGTACAGGTTCTCGGGGCACTCCATAGGCGTTTACGGGATGGTCGGCAGGTATGACGTGGAGTGGCAGTTCCACGGGGAGCAGGCGCGCTTCCTCAACGCGGGAATCGATTATATGTATTCGGCCCGTATAGGTAAAAAAAAACGCCTGCGCCTGGACCTGAGCCTGGGTGTGGGATACTTCAAATCCGACGCCGTGGAGTACCAGGTCTTCCGTCCGGGCGGGAAGGCCTACAAGACCGGAAGGACACTGGAACACACCTGGATAGGCCCTTCGAAGGCTACTGTCTCGCTGGTTATCCCCATATATGCCAAAATAGAGAAGAAGGAGGGCGGCCGATGAGGAGATTCCTGATCATAGCGGCATTCCTGATTTGCCTCTCCGGATGCAATTTCATCCCTCTCTACGACCTTGAGGGCAACGTGATGATAATACTTGACTATCAGCTCGAGCAGCAGGTATCAGTGCGCGCCGGCTTCGACCCCGCGGGAGTGGCCGCGTTCAACGAAAAGGTGCACGGGAAACTCCCCGAACACATTCAGGTGCAGTTCTACGAAACAGGCACCCATACTCTTGTGAAAGACGAGTTTCTGGACACTTTCGGAGGGATGATGGACGTGCCCTCAGGCAACTACGACGTGCTGATATACAGCCTCGGCACCAAGGCAACCGAAGTGGACGGGAGCACGCTCGACGGGAAATATGCCGCCACCAAACAGAGCAGCAGAACCTACGAAATAGGGACATACCGCAACGTCATAACCGAGCCGGACCATCTGTATCTCGCCACCGTCAGCAACGTGGAGATAGCCCCGGTCAAGGACGACATAGACACAATAACCACTGTCAGAGACACGGCCGCCAGCATTCTGAGCACCTGGACCATAGAATGGCTCAACGTGGAGGGTCTCGGATACATAGCCGAATGCGAAATGTTCCTCACAAGCCAGAAAGGCCGCGCCTTCCTCTGGGGGAACAGGGCGGGCAATCAGGTAGGAGCATTGAAAATCAGCGCCTATCCCGACTTCAACGGAAAGAGGCTGTACTCCATATTCAACACCTTCGGCAGGAGTGCGGATTTCACCCGGGACGTAGCCGCAGTGCTCAGGGTAACGAATACAGCAGGCAAAGAATACATCTTCGACTTCGACGTGACCGACCAGTTCGACGATCCCGACAACACGGGACACAACCTGGTGATAGACCACGCCATCACCATCCCGGATGACGGAGGAGGCGGCAGCGGAGAATTCGACCCTGTCGTCAATCCGTGGTGGGACCCCATAATAATAAGCGAATAACATAAATCAATCAAAAACAATAAGTTTATGAAAAAACCACTATTATTAATCGCTGTCCTGGCTCTTACGGCCTGTGCGAAAACGATTGAGATCGAAGGAGGAAGTTCGGACTCCTCCAAAGAGATCACCCTGAGCATTGTCGCCAACCCGACAAAGGCAATTGCGGAAGGGACCAGAGTGCCTGAAGACAACGTCATCGGCCTATTCCCGAACTTCAAGTCGGACGTTACCGGTCAGGATTTCAGAGACTACAACAAAATCAGGACCTTCGGATACGACGACTACAGCCTATGCTGGAGAGGCCTGGGAGATTACGAGCAGGAGTATCCTTTCACGAAGAGCATTATGGATGACATCCGGAAGGCATCGTACAGTTTCAGCCCCATCTATTGGCCGAACGGAGAGCGTGTGTATCTGGACTACACGGCCTATTCGACCAGCAACATCGTTGATCTTGCATTCCAGCTGATAGCCCGGTACAGTCTGACGTCTATAACGAGCGACAAGATTGGTGACGTCCTGGACAAGGTTCTCGTAGTAGCCCCGTACGTTTACAACGACAACCGTATGCACGTGTATTACAAGAACAATGTCGTGAACTATCTGAGCGAGGCTATGCTGGCCTCTTTCGAGGGCCCGGTGCTGAGTCCGGTTGTTGTCGGCCTTGTGACGGCGATGTGCATAGTCGCCGACGTCCAGACGGGCTTCGAACCAGAAAGCGGAGAGCCGATTATAACTCTGGACGACGTTGATTCCGTGGTGAAAGTCGTGATGGATTTGCTTGCTGAAGAAGACGGCGGCAGTGCAAAGCAGTCGGAACTGAAGCCGGGCAAGAAGACTGAAACCGGTACTTCCGTCAGAGAGTCCATTCTTGAAACGTATGAGAGGTTCAAAGAAAATATACCCGAAGAACTCCAGCCCGTATGGGGCAAAGTGGAGGGAGTTGTGGAATTCATAAAGGATTACGCGATTGCGGCGGCCATACTGAGCGAGACTTACACCGAATACGAAAGGGCCGAAGCTCTGGCGGAGTTCGAGATGAGCGAAGAGCGCTTCCAGGAAGTGGTCAACAAGGCCTACGAACTGTTTATCACGCGCCTCCCGGAGGTGAGCAAATTCATTCAGGACGACTTGCTGTTGTCTCACGACACAAACGTCAGGAACACGGGCAAAGGCTCCATAAAGGCCACCTTCAACCACTCAAAGGCCTGGGTTAAAGTCATTGTGAACAATATGACGGACAAAGACATCTTCGTCGGGGCCGTCGCATTCGATAATGTCAAGACCGGAGGAACTCTGGTGATTGACAACAGCAAATCGGAATTCGAGACATACTGGGACTTTGATATGTCCCGCCCGATTCTCCCGGAGAAGGAGGAAGAAGGGGAAAGACTGGCAGGTCTCGAATTCGAGAGCTATTCCTCCATGACCCTTGAAGGGGAAAGCGGCAGTCTTGCACCCATACACAACCCGACGTTGATGCAAGCCTATGCCGAAAAAGCAGAGATTCAGGAAAAGGAAAAAAAGGAACCCTCCCAGGATATGGTTGAGAACATAGGGTTGATTCCCGATGCTTTCTATGTCCCGGCACATTGCTATGGTCCTGCGTTAAGTATGAACATGGTAAGCGCCGGCATCGTCCCTCACGTTGGCCCCGCTCCCGCTCCCGTCCAGCCCGACATACCTATCATAGCGTTATTGGGAGATAATGAGGAAGAAGTGGCGACGGACACGGCAGCTGTAGATGTTCCGGATCCGGGCGATGACCCGATAGCTCAGCCCTACTTCTGGTTGGAACTGACCTGCCTGAATGGAGAAAACCCGCTGAGCGAAGAAAACGTCAACCAACTTGCCCGCAAGGTGGGAGGAGCGATGTTCCCCTCTCAGGAACCCGGCAAAATCGCCCTCCTGTATTACCTGCTGCCTAAAGAAAAGCAGGAACTCGGAGTGATTCCCAACGACGACGGGACTGTCCCTGTCTGCAGGGAGGTCAGCAGTATGGTGACATATCTGAAAAGCAATATGACCGAAGAGGACCGGCAGACGGTTACACTGAACCTGCCGCGTGTGAAGTGGGAGATGGGCAACGTCTATATCTATGTGGTTAACATCTCCGACAACGAAATCACGATTGAGCCGAAACTGACAGATTGGGAGTCGCAGACAGTGACGGAGGATGGCGGCACCTCCGCTTCCGTCCCGGGCGGAACAGAAGAACTGGAGCACAGTGATCTTCTGCAAAAACTGTTGAAATAACAATTCAATGAAGAAAAAGACTATGAAAAAGAACATAATATCAGTAGCGTCCGCCGTATTGGCAACACTTCTTCTTTCCGTTTCCTGCAGCAAGCAGGAAAGCATTCAGAGCGCGGGTGGAGCCAGGACTTTTACCGCCAGCATCGAGCAGGGGCTCACAAAGACCTATCTCTCCGATAGTCTCAGTACCGAAATACTGTGGAATGAAAATGACCTTATATGCATCAACGGGTACTCTTTATTTTCTGCAAAGCCCACAGGTAACGGGACCACTGCCGAATTCAGGTCCGTCGGCGACGTGAAACTGACGGCTCCCTATCACGCCTATTATCCTTCGTCTATTTTTGACCGGGATAAGGGGCCTGTGCTTCCTCAAACACAGAAATACGAAGCCGGGCGGCTCAACACCCCTATGTATGCACTGGGGACGAGCGAAAACCTCGAATTCAAAAACATCTGCGGCATCCTTCGTCTTTCTGTTAAGACGAAATCCGGCGAGGCCACAATCGACAGTATAAAAGTCCATATCGGAGGGGACCGTTCGGTTTATTTGTGGGGGCCTTTCTCTGTCGATGGTGGTTACAATGCCGTGATAGATAAGGATAAAGCTCCGCAGCCTTATATGGGAATGCCGGAGGAGGAGAACCCCACCATTGGTTTCCTGGATTGCGGCGACGGAGTAGTAATAAATGATTCCGAGCCCACATCCTTCTTCATTTATCTTCCCCCTGTGTCAAATGGAGACTACAATCTTACTCTCGGTATCTTCAACACGGAAAGGAAGAATGTCGAGTTTCACGTCAATGGAGAATTCTCTATCGAAAGAAACAAGCTGTACCATCTTGATTTAGAAGTCGAATTCCCGCAACAACAAGAGCAACAGGGACAAGCGGAAGCAGAAGAAACGGTAGAAATCTGTCAGTGCGACCTCCCCGAGAATGCCCTTTCCGTGCACGTATTCACGGTCGGCGAAGGCCCGGCCGACATGGTTTATTTCTCGAAAGGGAATCTTGTGGCAACGTACGATGGATCCAATTTTTCCTTTGGATTTGCGGAGAATCAGTATGACTTTATCGGCAATAGCTCTGGCAATTCAGAATTATTTAACTGGTATGGTGGGGGTAGGCCTAAAACCAATGATAAGATAGACCTTTTCTGTTGGTCAACGGGGGGCAATACTTCGGGGGGCAATACTTTTGGAGTATACGAATCGACTAATTCACCCTTCGTTGATTGGGGAGGGTCCGTTACTCCTTCAGACACCTGGCGAACATTGACAGGTGGAGCAGGGGGAGAATGGGAATATCTCCTCGATAAACGTGAAGTTAACAACGGTAAAGGCAGTGGCTACTCATATGAAATATTAAATGAAGTTTCTATTGCGGGAGAAACCGTTTCCGGTATTGCCATATTCCCGGACGATTTTACTGACCAGAGTGAATGGAAGTCCAAATATACTGATTGGTCAAGCATAAGCACTGCCGGCATTGTTTTCCTCCCGAAGGCAGGCTGGGGGTATTGTGCTGGATATACAACTGAATTCTGGGGATCTGCATTGGCTTATTTGTCCAGTAGTATCAAATATAGTTTCCCGTATGGAGTTCTTTGTAATTATAATGAGAATGAGAGTGCTGTTAATTCTACTTATGGATTTAATGCCACTGATAGTCGCGCCTCAGTCCGTCTTGTTGCAAACGCATTTACAATAGTGTCTCCGGCAGCAAAAGCGGCTGAGCAAGCAGAGGGGGAAATGAAAGAGGGAAAGTAAGATCAGGTCTAATTTATTAAACCACGAGAATGATTATGAAAACAATATATAAAATAATGTTGGCGGCGCTTGCCGCAGCAGTGGCTCTGGCTTCCTGCACCAAGGAGTTCGCCGAGCAGAATGAAAGAGACCCCAAGGCCGACGGTATCCGCACCATCGGGGTGTCTTTCGACAAGGATACCAGAAGTACTCTTGCGGGCGACGATGGTGTTACGCCTATGTTCGTAGAAGGTGACAGTATTATGGTCTCCAACGGGAAGAAATTTGAAACTTGCAGAGTCTTCTTTTCGGATTCTTTGCAAAGGAACTGCATCAGGACGGCTCTCAAAGGACATCTCAGCGCGGTCTATCCTGCAAAATGTGCAAAAATGAACGGTGCCGAGATTACCGGCATTCTTGTCCCTTCCATTCAGAGCGGCCGGTTCAAAGATGCCAACATTGCGGTGGCGGGTATCGACGAGGACAGCGAATACGCTTTGTTCAAAAACAAGACCGCAGTCCTGAAATTCTACGTTGACCGGACTATCGGGGTGCTGAGCATCAGAATAAAAGAAACAGAAGACCGTATGATAGCCAACGCAAATTTGGATGAAAACGGAAAGATTGTTGAGGATGATGGGTGGAGCATTATCAATGTGTCTGGAAGAAAGCTGCGTGCCAGGGCTCAAGACACCGAGGAGGAGGACTCCTATGTCAAAACTTTGTCTTCTGTCCTCGACACCTGCATCTGCTTCGTTGCCATCCTTCCCACAAAGACTGGCGAAAGCTACAACCTGGACGTTACAACTTACACATTATCAGAACAGGGCGGTGGAAAGACGCAAAAAAAGGAGCTTGCCTCTCTGACATCCGGAAAGACCGAAGCGATACAGCCCAGTGAAGTCCGGAGGACTTATTCAAATGTCTCTCTGCCTGCAGGTGTTATGGCCAATGTCTTCATTCCCTATTCTGTCAATCTGAGCATCGGTATTGACGAGAATGGCAACGATATTTTTATGAAGTGGGGCTACTGCAACGTCGGAGCTTTCCTCCCCGAAGAGCCCGGCAAGTATTTTGCCTGGGGAGAAGTCCAGGGATGGAAATTCGATGAAAACGAAGTAGAGTTCGAAGACAGTCACGACTTCTGCTGGGAGAACTGTCCTTTCAATGGAGGATACGAGGAATTCAATTCAAGCCATTTCGCTGGAGTTGAAAATGATGTGTACAATAAAGGGATGCTGGTCCCCGACCGTGATGCCGCCAATAAAGCATGGGGCGACGGCTGGCGTCTGCCGACGAAGTTCGAGGTGGAACAGTTCTGCGGCGGATTGGATTTTCAATTGGATGATGAATATCGTGTTGTTATGGCAAGAGAAAATTCAATACACCTTCTTGCTAATACCAAGGCTATGTCTAATTCTTATTTCCTCGCAATTCCCTACAGCGGTATCGGTGTTGGTAAACAAATTGATGGGCCAAAGAATATCTATTTCTGGACATCGACACTGAATGCCGACCAAAAGAAAGAGGCATATATGTTCTCTTATCTCAACATTGATGAACCCTTCGAGCCTGTTCAATCCGTCGAACGTTGTTACGGAGCTCCCATCCGCCCTATTTACGGCGAACCGTTTATTGACGGCACCGGTATGGCTGTTGACGAATTTGAGGAAGGAGGAACCTTGTATTAATATTAGAAAGTTACGATTATGAAAACTATATTCAAACTCATAACAGCAGCTCTTGCTGCCACTGCTTTCCTTGCATCCTGCACCAGAGAACTGGTTGTGGAAAATGCCAATCCCGAGTCCCCTGCCGAAGGACTCCGCACCATTTCGGTGTCGTTCGACACTCCGACAAGGACTTACCTCGACAGCCTTAAGCCCCACTTCTGTGCCGGGGATTCGGTTCTGCTGTCCACCGGCTCCGAGCTTGACACCTGCGAAGTGGTTACAAGAGAAGGAAGGGCCTTCATCGTAACTGAGTTGGAAGGAACTCTTTACGCGGTTTATCCGTATAAGGCTGCGGAAATGGATTCGGATAACCCGAACGCGATTACCGGAATCAACATCCCCAAAGTTCAGACCGGCAGATTTGCCGACGCCAATATTTGTACGGCTCAAATTCATTCCGGTGAAAACCGGGCCCGTTTCGAGAATCAGGTGTCCATATTGAGATTCTATGCAGACCGGAGTATAGATGTGGATTCCATCAAGATAATAAGCCAGTTCCCAATAACCGGCGAATTTCCTACCGTAACGCTAGATAAAAAGTCACTGGGGGATGGCCCCACTGAAGAAGAACTTACGGACACGATACTTGTCGCCCCGGTCGAAAATAAAGAAACGGTCGCTTATTCCGGAGAGGATCCGAGAATATGGTACGTAGCGGTAAAGGGAGTGAAGCAAGAAGCCGGCCCTATAGAGTATTCAACTAAATCAGCTGAGCTCATGCTGTCTGTTTTATTCAAAAGTTATACGCAAAGTCAGGGTGACGTCACCAAGGAGACCTTCATTCCGAATGAAGGCTTTGTGGTCAACAAAATCTATAATGCCTTTATTCCGTATTACGTTGAGGTCCAGGTTGGTGGCACGGAGGAAGAGCCGGTAAAACAGAAATGGGCCTACTGCAACGTCGGCGCCTTCCTTCCCGAAGAGCCGGGCTTCTACTTCACTTGGGGAAGTGATAAAGGCTATAATCCGAAGAGAGGGTTAAGAGAATTTACCTATGAAGCGTATGAAGCGTATTATAAAAATTCGGAAATTGCTTCTAAAACCGAGAACTTCCCGGATTTCGATCCCGCCCGTGGGTGGAGTTCTAAATGGCGTACTCCGAGCCCGGAAGAACTGGAGGCTCTCTTCGAATCATCTTCCGTCCAATTCAGCTCCGATACGAAAGGCATTCGTGTAACTCAAGGCCTGCTGTTCCCTTATACCGGTATATTTGACGAATACGGTTGGGGAAACGAAACAGAAGGCTACTACTGGTCTGACTACTGTGTTGACGAGAAAAAAGCCAAGGCGGAAGTTCTTACTGAAAGCGGTTATTCAATTCAGGAGGTCGATAGATACAAGGGTTGCACCATCCGTCCCATCTATGACGAAGATGCCGGATCTTCCACTGTTTCGATATCTCCGTACGTTGGTGGTGGAACTTTATAGTCCCTCCCCGTTATGCTGAACAACGTCATGCTGAACAACGTCATGCTGAACTTGATTCAGCATCCCGTCATCCCGGGCTTGACCTTGCGTCATCCCGGGCTTGACCCGGGATCTCCCCGGACGGGCAAAAGATTTAAAAATGAATTGAAATGAAAAAAACATCTTTCCGACTAATCTTCGCAGCCCTCGCCGCCACCGCGGCGCTGGCAGCCTGCACCAAGGTTGACGTCGTTGAACAATCAGCCTCCGACCCGGCCTCCCCAGCCGAGGAAGGCACCCGCGTCATCACCGTCTCCTTCGGCCCTAAGACCAGGACAACCCTCGACAGGAACAGCCTCCAGCCGATGTTCGCGGATGGGGATTCCATTCTGCTTGAAACTGTCCCGGACCCAAACAGTCCTGAGGCCCCTCAGGACACTCAGACCGTTGCAGTCACCGTTAACCCCACTACACAGAAGGCCACTATCACCACCACGCTTCAAGGAAATCTTTCAGCTATGTATCCGGCGAGATTGGCGAGATTATCGAAAAAAGGAAATTATGCTATTCCTGTTTTCGAAGAACAAAGCGGCTTATTTGAGGATGCCAATGTATGCAGGGCTCGGATAAATGCCGGTGCCACCGCCGCGGAGTTCGAAAATGCATACTCCCTGTTCATAATCACTCCTCCGGATGGGACACAGAAACTTACTGTCAGGTCTCTTCCTGCAATCGGAGACGATGGCCAGCGCACAGGAGAGGCGATAATGATCAGTGACTTTAATCCTAGTTCAAGATATACTGTGACGGTCTCCACCCCGATTCTTAATATGCCCGACACTACCTATTATGTTGCGCTCTTATCGGACGCCTACATCAGAAATCTCTCATTCGAGGCGGAATACTATACGGAAAGCACCGGTGCAGTCAAGGGAATCGGGAAGGCAGGATTAGAAATCGTTGCGGATATCGATACCACCGACAACAACGGTCAAATTAAGAGTGGCTGGGCCTACACCATCGACAAGAACAACTGGCACGAATACGTCACTATCGGCAACCGCAAATGGGCCACGATGAATATCGGCGCAAACTACCCGCAAGAGGCCGGAGAATATTTCGCCTGGGGCGGCACGACAGGATATGTTCGCAATCAAGCTGATGATGGCTGGTGTCATATAAAGGCTGATGGAGATTCGTTAGGACTTGCAGGTGGATTCTGTTGGGCGAATTGTCCGCATACCGAAGGTACGTTCACATCTGGGAATAAGAAAGTTTTCACGAAGTATGTTCCATCTGATAAATCTGGAGACTATGGCTATGAAGGTTATTTTGACACTAAGACCGTCCTCGACCTTGAGGACGACGCGGCCAATGTCAATTGGGGCGGCGCCTGGCGGATGCCGACCAGCGAGGAGTTCAATGTTCTCGCAGGCTTGGATTCTATTTGGAAAAGTTCTCCGGCAGGACGTTACTTCAGGCAAGGTTCCAATGAAATCTTCCTTCCCGCTGCCGGCAGGGGCGAGGATAATAGCCTTGATACAAATGATAGCCGTAGTTATTTGTCATCCACGATGCGTTTAGGTAAATATGCTTACAGCTTAAGCTTCTCACAAGACTACAAGTCCGATGCGCGTGATACTACCAGCCGGTGCTTCGGCCTCCTCATCCGCCCCATCATCGACGAGTATGTAACAATATCCGGGAAATAATGACTCAGTCATAATTCAAGGTTGCACAATCAATGAACTTCTCTTAGATTGTGCAACCTTTCCTTTACCGCTGCCCCCGACTGTGCACAACCCCCTGACGGTAGGTGGGGATGCGCCGCCAAGATGCCGGATCAAGTCCGGCATGACGAAAACACTGCCCTCTGCTTTTTCATCCGGCAGTCGGCGGCCGGTTCCTGCGATTCACCTTCCCGGGCGAAAGGGTCTGGGCACCATTCTGGGGCGGTTGCCCCGTGCAGGTGAGGCCAAAAAGCCTCACCTTCCCGGCAGGGCTGCCTCCCAGATGTGTAGAACGGGCATCACCCGTGCAGGTGAATTGCAGGAAGTAAGTTTCAACCGTCCGCCTGCCTGGGACATAAGAAAAAATCTTCCTTATTCTTGCGTCCCCTGCCCGGGACATAAGAAATATTTTTCTGTTTCTTATGTGTGGTTTTTATGTTTCTTATCTCCGATGTCGTTTGAATTCGCCATAATTGCAGCGGAATGATTTTTTAAATTTTATCGCTTATGGCAAACATTTTCACAGACATCCTGGACGACAAGGTCTTCAAGGTGGTTTTCGGCGACAAGACGGGCCGGAACAATATGATTAACTTCCTCC
>JAZUHY010000047.1:0-4158 GCA_045641985.1 Candidatus Cryptobacteroides sp. | reverse complement strand
TTTTCAACTTGGAAGATGCCTCTCACGCAAAAGTCCAGGGACATATTGAAAGGCTGACTATCAACTTGGAAGATGCCAGTCATATTGATAGGCAGATTATCGATAATCGATATGCCCTCTCGTGTGATGAGTGCAACGTATCACTGGAAGATGCAAGTTCTGTCTATCTTCATTGCGATGGGAACATCAATGTCATCAAATTGAAGGGGGCCAGCAAATTCCATTATACCGGCGACGCTTCCATAAAGTATGCAGAAGGAACCTCATCCAGTGGTTCGTCGGTTATTAAGCATGACGTTCTCTAGTTTCTCGTGACTAAATCCCAATTATGGGGCGTGTCAATTAGGGAAAAGACTTCGGAAAATTCCCATTTTTCGAATACATTGAAGCCCGGAACCTGATCAAGTCCCGGGCATTTTTATGCACTATAAGTCTTGAACGCCGAACAAAAGAGACATGTGTAGGCGGATGTTTCCAATCCTGTCTGCGTTCGCATGGTTGTGACCAGAGAAGTACGCACTTTCTTTGAAACAAAAGAATTATTCTGTATTTTTGAGTGTAAAATGAATTTGATATCCCGAAATTCCAGCTTGACAGGCCTTCATATATCTGTTTCCCTTACCAGTATACAAATGAAGGTAATAAATTACATATCAGAAAGATAGCCCACGCTGCACGATAGTCCGGTTGCGGAGCTGTCATGCATTTTTTGTCTGACAAATCATAAAATCAATAACATCATGAAAGAAAAGATTTCAGAGCAGAAGACACGGACGCCTTACCGTGAGCCGAAGACGGCAGTCATCGAGATGGACACTTCCGGATTGCTCTGCCAGAGCAATCCGGACCAGTACGGGACAGACTTTGGAAATACGGAAGACATCTTCTAGCAGGCATTGTTGAACATAAAAACTGATAAAATAAAGATGAAAAATACATTAAAATCACTCGCAATGCTGACACTCGCCGCATTGGCTGTGTCCACCTGCCAGAAAGAGAACCTGAGGGAGAATGAAGTAACGCCTGTACCGGGCAAGCAGATCAAGGTAACCGTCAACGGCCTTATGGGCGAATACCAGGTGGCTGATGCCACCAAGGCTGACCTCGTGAACACCGTAAGGGTCGCATGGACTGGAGGAGAACAGGTTTATGCATATACTACAAGCGGCTTGCTGGGAACGCTCACAGCTTCTCTTGAAGGCACGGAAGACAGATATGCAAAGCTCAGCGGAACCCTTTCCGATCCGGGCGACAAGACCGTGACCTTGGTTTACAGCCCTCAGTTTACCGAGGCTCCTTCCCTTAATGGAGCAAAGATTTCTCTTGACCTTTCCGAGCAGGATGGAGCGAAGGTTCCGTTTGTTGTGTTCGGCACACTGGACTCAAAGGATCTCACGGTCAGCAATGTTATTGTCCCGTTCAAGTTCGCCACATCCGTGATGAAGGTGAACTGCACCGGCCTGTCAAAAGACGTGGAAATCACAAAGGCCACAGTGAACAATCTGAGCACTGTCTGCGAGCTTACATTCAAGGCTGACGCAGCTCCGGAGGTCGCAGGAAAGGCCCTCGGGACCATCACCCGCAAGGGCACAGGTGCCTTCAGCTCATCCGACAGCAGGGCTATCTTCCAGCTTGCACTTGTAGCCACGGAAGCGGCAAAGCCTTCGGAGAGGGTCCTCACCGTATCACAGGACAAGGACTATGTCGCCGATTTCTCGGCCTGCGCTCTGGCATCCGGCAAGTCATACAACTCCGTGTATGCCATGTCCCCTGCTCCTACTTTCAAGGCAGTATACAATACCACCGGTGGTGCAAACACCCTGACCTTCTATTTCGATGCCGAAGACCATAGCAGCGAAGGTACGGTCTACGAAGGCAGCACCGGCGACTATTATCTCTGCCATGATAATATATTCGCCAGCTCTTCAAGGTGGGGATATGACGGAATCCGCAATTCCATCAAGGGCGTTGTCTTCGACGAGTCCGTTGCCGGATATCACGGCCTGACTTCCACGGGATTTATGTTCAGTGATTTTAAAAATACCGCTTCCATTTCAGGCGAAGAACTGCTGGATGTCTCCAACGTCACTGATATGCGCTCCATGTTTGGAGGCGTCGGCGTATCCGTTAATCCATTTAACGAGGTGCTCAATATAAGCGGTTGGAATACCTCCAAGGTTCAAAACCTGAACAATATGTTCCTGAATTATGGCAGGAACCTGACAAACTTTACCCTGGATCTCTCCGGATGGGATGTAACGAATGTAACCACGGCAACGGACATGTTCAAACAGAGCGGTTATTCCTCAACTTCCTGGTCTGTGACCATCCCTGCCAAGACAACCCTCAAGGCCGGCGGTGAAAAGGCCAACACAGCATCTGAGTGGTACATGGGCGACGGCACCACAACCGTTGAGCCTAATACGCCTATTACAGGTATCAAGGGAACGTTCATCATCATTCCTGAAGGCGCTCTCAAGGGCGTGTTCAGCGTCAGCGCCACAAAGAAGGTTCTATTCTCGAAGGGAAATTTGCATTGTTCAAGGACATCTTCTTCATCCAATGATTGGGCTTGGCATTTCTATAACGATCAGTATGGTTACAACTCAAATAATAAATATTGTGATGAATATGGATCCAGATCAGCAAGCGAAAGTGACACCGAGATAGACTTGTTTACCTGGGGATACAGTGCTTCTACATCCTTGAATCCTGTTGGTGAAAGTTATGTAACATCTTACGATGAGGAAGGTGGTGTATTGGATTATGAGAAACCATCTTCGGCAGGCGGAGATGATTGGGGCGTGGCCTATTGCGAATCAAATGAAATAGCAGCAGGCACTTGGCGCACGCTGACCACAGAAGAGTGGCAATATCTATTCAGTTATGATGGGAGTGGTGCTGGTGGCCTGGATTATGATAATGAAACTCGTCGTAACAAATACAAATATTGTGTCACTGTCTGTGACAAACCAAATTGTGTTGTCCTGCTTCCTGATGTTTGGGATGAAACTGTAATTTCCATCACGGACTTTACAAATACAACGGAATATAGCGAAACAACAGCCCCGAAATGGTCTGCAATGGAGGCTGCCGGCGCTGTCTGCCTTCCCGCTGCGGGCTTACGCGCTGGTTCCGGTGTATACTTTGTCGGTGACAACGGCTTCTATTGGTCATCTTCTGCCGCTGCCGGATGCGCGTACGAAATGTACTTCGATAGTAGCCAGGTCAAGAATAACAGCAACACCAGCTGTGAAAGCGGCAAAAGTGTCCGCCTCGTGACAGATGTGAAATAACAAAGTTCCAAAACTTCGCAGTACGTCCAAATCATCGTTATGCGCGGATGAGGCACCCGTCATTGCGGGCTAGATCTTTCCCGTCATTGCGGGCTTGACCCGCAATCTCATTGAATAGATGCCGGATCGCTGTCCGGCATGACGTAAAGGGCAGTCCGGCATGACGACCAGAAGTCGAAGGTTAATGCGATTCCCACTCTTTTCGTCCACAACCTTCTACCAAACGGCGAAGGATACTGCGAAGAGGAGTCTAGGCAGAGGCGGGAGGAGAGGCGGCGGGCAGTTCCGACCTCCCGGCACACCTGATTTCCGGGATGAGCCATTGAGAGCGGTCTGGGAGGGGTGGTTGGAAACCAACTAATCAAAACGAGCCGGCAGTTTCCGTGATATGGGCTGGAAAGATTGGTGAGTGCAAAGAATGTGGCGATTCTTTGCACTCAGAACGGTAATTGAGGGGATTTGGAGAAAATATTGGTTGCGACTGCAAAGAAAACGGCAATTCTTTGCAGTCGCGAATCAGAAGAGACTGGCTATTGTCGAGGGCGGTCAGAGAGGGGTGGATGGAAACCAGAAGCTATAATTCACCAGTGTGCGCGGATGAAACACAACAGATATGGACAGGCTATTTCTGCCTGCTGAGGAAGCAGGAGATCGTGTTCTTCATCAGCATGGCGATGGTCATAGGACCTACGCCGCCAGGGACTGGGGTGATGTAACCGGCCCTTTCGAAGCATGAATCATAGTCCACGTCTCCGCAGAGCTTGCCCTCGGCATTGCGGTTCATTCCCACGTCGATGACAGTTGCACCCTCCTTCACCATATCACCGGTGATGAGGCCGGCGCGGCCGACTGCCACCACAAG
>JAZUHY010000046.1:0-2097 GCA_045641985.1 Candidatus Cryptobacteroides sp. | reverse complement strand
CGCAAGTATATCCGCAATCGCGGATACGGCGGAAGTGTCCGCACCTCTGACCAGGCTTCCGTGAAAGCCATCTTCAAGCAGCTCTCACAGGCTTGGCAGTCTCTCACCAACGCCCAGATCCTGGCGTGGAACTCC
This sequence comes from Candidatus Cryptobacteroides sp., assembly GCA_045641985.1. Lineage (GTDB taxonomy): Bacteria > Bacteroidota > Bacteroidia > Bacteroidales > UBA932 > Cryptobacteroides. The sequence continues at coordinate 1,962 of JAZUHY010000046.1, read as the reverse complement.
GCTGCTCAGTCAGCAGAGGCCAAGTCCGTTCTCGGCACCAAGACAAAGATCACCGGAAGCAACCTCTTTATGAGGCTCAACTACTGGGTAGTCTTCTGTGGTGGCAGCATTATGACTGCTCCTCCTGCTCTCACCGGGCTTGATGCTCCTGCAGCAGCAACTCTCGCACTGTCAGACGAGGCATTCACCCTCACACTGGCTTCCATCCCTTCTGTCACCACCAACATCAAGCTCATCATCTGCGCTTCCGCTCCTCAGAGCAACGGTATCAGCCGTGCTTACAGCAAGGCCGCCGAGTTCATCGCTCCGAAGACTCCTGTCACCACGGCCATCGCTCTCAAGAGCGACTACGATGCCAAGTACGGTGCTCCTTCAGAGGGTGCACCTAAGGTGTTTGTCAAGTACTTCTATGTCAATACCGCGACCGGCGAGAAGTCGGGCGAGATGCTTGCACTTGCCAAGTTCGAGGCCGAAGAAGACTAGCCATAGCCGTAGGCCGCAAGACCGGTACTGACACAATTTTCCCCAGCTTTCCTTTTACGGAGTGCTGGGGATCTCTTTTTTTTGCCCAGGTTCGGCCCTTATAATTGATGGTTTTAACTTTTTAACTTTCAATCAGTTGAAAATTATTCGGCCCAATATTCTATTTTTCGGCCCTTTGGAAAGGATTATTACAGCAGCTGCCACTCTCCTTTGACTTTCGACCTTTCAGGATTGATATATCCATTCTCCTTAAGCCAGGCAATAGCTCTGAAGATTGTCGTTTCGCCAAGGCCGAGGTTGTCTCCCAACTGTGAATACTTAATTTTCCGATTAAGTTTTATCGCTTCATATACGTCTTTGTAGGAAGGAATGGCTATCGGAGTTTTTCCTTCATCAGTGGAGGTTTTTGATTCATTTTCCTCCACTTCCGATGATTTTCCTCCATTGGTGGCACTATTTTCCTCCACTTGTGAAGGTTTTTGATTATTTTCCTCCACCAGATATCCCTGCTCTATGGCATATCGCCTGGCTTCCATTCCTCTCGGAGAAATCTTTTCCTTGACAAGGAACGCTGTCACAAGGTCCAGGTCGAATTCCGGCAGTCCGTTGCCGTTTTCCTCAAGTTTGTCCCGCACTTCCGAGACACCCCAGCTGTAACGGTTGACGTAGCCGAGTACCCTCATACCTTCTGCAATGACGGGATTGCGGTAGTCATTCACACGAGGGAAATTCTCAGGCGTTGCCTTGCCGTAGAGCCCTCCCGGATTCAGTATCTCGATGCGGTCATCATACTGATAGAACTGTACAGGACCGTTACCGGTGTAATCTCTGTGACAGACGGCATTCATCACGAGCTCTCGCGTGGCCCAATACGGATAATCGATAAAATTGTCTTCACGCAATGCACTGACCGGTATGGGGCGGCGGTTGGTTATCGTTGTCTTGATGAATGTATCCAGTTCGCCCAGAATCTTGCAGAGATTGCCGGAGAACTTGTGTTCTGTGACTATCTTTCCGGCACGGCCGCCTCCGCTGAAACGGACATACTGGACGTATGCACCGCCAAGGAAATGCTCCGGATTCTTGCCGAAGAAAATGATGCCTGCATATGTGGGACAATCATATTTCGTGTTGTAGAAGCCCAGAGCCTGCATTTTATCCTTGATGCTGCGCTTGTCGCTTTCGTTTACATCGTCGGGAATCGCCTTGGGAAGATAGTCGTGCTTGAAAACCTGCTGGTCGAGGTCGTCAAGTGTCGCTCCGAAACAAGGGGAAGCATCGAAGGTCGTGATGTTGGCTGCACGTTTTTCCAGAAGGATGTGCTCGTCCGCTTCGCTGGCGACGCCTTTGCGTGGACCAACACGAATCCATATCCTGCCCTTATAACGAACAGGCGGGAATATGTGCGGCTGCACCTCAATCACTACGATATCGCCCTCAGGCATACTTGCTTTCTCAACAACCATTGAGGGTTGAGGC
>JAZUHY010000045.1:0-3729 GCA_045641985.1 Candidatus Cryptobacteroides sp. | reverse complement strand
TTCCTCCTGATGAATACAGGAGAGAAACCGATAATGTCTGAGAACCAGCTGCTTACGACGATAGCCTGGAAGATTGGGGACAAGGTCAATTATGCCCTTGAGGGCAGTGTGTTCGTGGCCGGCTCTGTCGTGCAGTGGCTGCGTGACGGACTCGGTATCATCAAGAGTTCGTCCGAGGTGGAAGCCCTCGCCTCAAGCGTTCCCGACAACGGAGGCGTTTATTTCGTTCCGGCCCTCACGGGCCTTGGGGCTCCGTATTGGGACCAGTATGCCAAGGGAAGCATCAACGGCATCACCAGAGGCACTACGGCGGCCCACATAGCCAGAGCTGCGCTGGAAGGAATCGCTTTCCAGACAATGGACATAGTCTCGGCAATGGAAAAGGATGCCGGCGTAAGGCTCGGCGAGCTCAAGGTGGACGGAGGCGCGTCCCGGAACAATCTCCTGATGCAGTTCCAGTCGGACATCGTGGGAGCGAAGGTGATACGCCCCGAAGTGACGGAAACGACAGCTCTCGGTGCGGCATATCTTGCAGGACTGGCAATAGGATTCTGGAAGGATGTGGACGAGATACGCAAGCAGTGGAAAGCCGAGCGCGTGTTCACTCCGTCAGCCGAGGATTCCCGTATAGAGAAAGTCAAGGACGGCTGGCGTCAGGCCGTCGGAAGGACCCTTACTGACAAACATTAATAATCAACGATATGAACCCTTATTTCGCCGAATTCCTGGGCACTCTGGTGCTCATACTTATGGGTGACGGAGTCTGCGCCTGCACCAGCCTTGACAAATCCAAGGGCAAGGGAGCGGGATGGACAGTCGTCACTCTCGCGTGGGGCTTTGCCGTCATGTGCGGTGTCTTCATCGCAGGCCCTTATTCCGGAGCTCATCTGAACCCGGCCGTCACTCTCGCATTCGCCCTGACCGGCTCTTTCGCCTGGTCTTCGGTGCCGGGGTACGTCATCGCCCAGCTCCTCGGAGGTTTTGCAGGCGCTGCCCTTGTATGGGCATTCTACAAAGACCATTACGATGCCACTGAAGATCCCGACACAAAACTGGGGACCTTCTGCACTATGCCTGCCATACCCAACAAGTGGAGGAATTTCTTCTGCGAGTTCGTCGGTACCTGGGTGCTCTGCTTCTGCATATTGATGTTCACGACAAAGGAGAACACTCCCGTTGTCGGTATGGGTGACCTCGGGGCCATTCCCGTCACGCTGCTGATAATGTCCATCGGTATGTCCCTTGGAGGCGCAACAGGATACGCCATCAATCCGGCACGAGACCTGCCTCCTCGCATCGCGCACGCCATCTTTCCGATGAAATCCCCCAAACGCGACAGCGGCTGGGGTTACAGCTGGATTCCGGTAGCCGGCCCGTTGGCCGGTGCGGCATTTGCGGCTATATGCTTCATCCTCATTTTCTAGTGCATGATGCTTAAAGATTCCGTAATTACCGCAGGACAGAAGAAACGGGAAATCATCATAGCCCTGTGCTGTTTCGCGGCCATGTTCCTGCTCAACGTTTTCTGCGTCATACGCTACGCCTGCCCCTGGACTGAAATATTCACTCAACTGGGTTTCGTGGTGGTATTCTCTGTCGGAATTTATGTCCTGACCGTCATCGTGAGACTGATTGTCAAGGCTTTCGCCTCGCTTTTCGGGAGATGCAGGGGATAAAGTTCAGATACAGCGGAGTCAATCCTTCCGCTCCGGTCGCCTATTGCGCTTTCTACGCTATGAACACCGTAGTGGAAGTGTTATGGTGCAGCGGAGAAGAGGAACGGTCCCGGAGCCTGGCCCAGCGTATGCGGGACATCGTCGCGGGACTCGAGCACTCGCTCAGCCGTCACCTGGAGGGAGGCCCTCTGTTCCTTCTCAACAAGTCGGAACGCTTCGAGCACGTGGATGAGGAACTTTTCTTCGCTCTCGAGCTCTGCGAGCAGTTCAGAGAGGCTACCTACGGATATTTTGATGTGGCGGCACTCGGCAGTTCGAGAGAACGTCCCGCTTATCAGTTCTCTATGGAAGGTCACAATGTGAAAAGAGCTTCCGACGGCATACTTGTCGATTTCGGAGGTTTCGCCAAAGGTTATGCCGCAGAGAAACTGCGCAAATTCCTTTGTGAGGAGGGAATAGAGAACGCCATAGTCAATTTCGGGAACAGTACCGTGCTCGGTATAGGGCATCACCCTCTCGGAGACTGCTGGAAAGTGTCTCCCGCCAGCGACGGAAACATTTGTTTCCAATTGAGGGACAGCGCCGTTTCCGTGTCAGGAAAATCTCCCGACGGAAGGCTTCACATCGTGGACCCTTTTACAATGAGCTGTCCATCCCGCGCGGCCAATATGGTCGTAAGCGGGCGCTCTGCCCTGATTTGCGAAATCCTGTCGACAGCACTTTATGCAGCTCCGGAGGAGAAACACGAAAAAATACTTGCAAAATTCCCGGCTTATGAAGCCGGAACCATAGGATTATGAAAGAAGAAAAGGCAATGGACAGACGTTCCTTCCTCACACGTCTGGGAGGAATAGGACTCGCCGGAGCGGCAATGGGATTCTTCCCCTGGATGGAAGCCTGCAGCCCCGTGAAAAACAGGGAGACCTTCAGGGAGAAAGTGAAGCTCGGCATAATAGGACCCGGCTCACGCGGGCAGTATCTCATGTCATTCCTGAAGGACATACCGCAGGCCGAGATTGTGGCCGTATGCGACAATTATCCGGTCAATCTTCGGCAGGGGGCGGAAATGTTCCCCAAAGCGAAGAAATATGACGACTACAGGCGTCTGCTCGAGGACAGGGAAGTGCAGGCAGTGGTCATAGCCACTCCTCTCGACAGGCATTTCAGGATGGCGATGGACGCTATGGATGCCGGCAAGGACGTGTACTGCGAGAAAGCGATGGCCTATACCATAGATGAGTGCAAGCAGATGTATCTCAAGCACAAGTCCAGCGGACGGATTCTGTTCATAGGACAGCAGAGACTCTTCGACCCCAAGTATCACAAGGCTATGGAGGGCGTTGTGAGGGGGGATTACGGTCCCGTGGTCAATGTCAGGAATTACTGGTTCCGCAACGCCGACTGGCGCAGGCCGGTGCCCAGTCCCGAACTTGAGAGACACATCAACTGGAGGCTTTACAGGGAATATTCCCGCGGCCTTATGACCGAACTGGCCTGCCATCAGCTGCAGAACGGTACCTGGGCGACGGGGATGCTTCCCGAGAAAGTGATAGGTTCGGGCGACATAGTCTACTGGAAGGACGGACGTGAAGTGTTCGACAGTGTCTGCGCCATCTACACCTTCCCCAACGGCGTCAATATGACCTTCGAATCAGTCATCTCCAACGCCCATTTCGGTATGGGTGAGCAGATATTATGTAAGGATGCCCTGATAGACTTGCCCGGCTCAAGGATTTACAGGGAGACCCCGCCTCGCAAGAGCGGCATCGAGCAGCTCATAGGCGAGATTGAGAATGGCGTGTTCTCCAATTCCGTATTCGCCGGCACCAGCTGGAATTCCGAAAACGCCTCGAAGGACAAGGGGGTTTCCATTATGCCCGAGGCGGTAGGTGACGGTACGCGTGAGATACTTCAGGCGTTCTGCAACAGCTGCATTACCGGGAAGATGCCTCCCCGCATCCTTGAAGAGGCATATTATGGTTCCGTGCTGTGCCTGATGGGAGATGAGGCCATGCTGCAGGGCAAGACGGTCTATATGCAGGAAGAATACAAG
>JAZUHY010000044.1:0-13095 GCA_045641985.1 Candidatus Cryptobacteroides sp. | reverse complement strand
TCGCTGCATCCTGCGCGCTCGCAACCTCTGACCTCCCGTTCGGAGGCCCTATCTCAGGGGTCCGCGTCTGCCGCATCGACGGTCAGTTCGTCATCAACCCCACTTTCTCCGAGATGGAGAGGGCTGACCTCGAACTTATGGTCGCCGCTACCGAGGAGAACATCATGATGGTCGAAGGCGAGATGAAGGAGGTTCCCGTGAACGTGATGCTCGACGCCATCAAGTTCGCCCACGAGGAGATCAAGCGCCAGTGCCGCGTCCAGAAGGAGCTCATGAAGGAGCTCGGCACCGACGTCAACAAGCGCGACTATCCCCACGACATCGAGGACGAGGACCTCAAGAAGGCAGTCCACGATTTCTGCTACGACAAGTGCTATGCACTCGCCAAGAGCGCAAAGCCCAAGCACGAGCGTGAGGACGGCTTCAAGGCCATCATGGACGAATTCATCGCCACCATCCCCGAGCCTCAGACCCCCGAGGAGAAGGAGGAGTATGCACAGAAGGTTACCCTCGTCGGACGCTACTATCACGCCGAGGAGAAGGAGGCCATGCGCAATATGATACTTGACGAGGGCATCCGCCTTGACGGCCGTGTCTGCAATCAGGTACGTCCCATCTGGTGCGAGGTGGACTATCTCCCCTGCGCACACGGTTCAGCCATCTTCACCCGTGGTGAGACCCAGTCTCTCGCCAGCGTGACCCTCGGCACCAAGATGGATATGAAGGAGACCGACGAGGTCCTCATACAGGACGACCAGCAGATCGTCCTCCACTACAACTTCCCTCCCTTCGCAACAGGTGAGGCGAAGCCCCAGCGCGGCGTTGGCCGTCGTGAGATCGGTCACGGCAACCTCGCTCTCCGCGCCCTCAAGCCGGTCATCCCGGTAGCTCCCGAGAATCCCTACGCAGTGCGTGTGGTTTCCGATATACTTGAGTCAAACGGCTCATCTTCAATGGCTTCCGTGTGCGGTGGCTGTCTTGCCCTTATGGATGCCGGCGTGAAAATCAAGAAGCCTGTGGCGGGTGTTGCAATGGGTCTCATCACCGATGCCGAGCGTCCCAACGACAGGTATGCAATCCTTACCGATATCCTCGGAGACGAGGATCATCTCGGCGATATGGACTTCAAGGTCACCGGAACGGCTGACGGAATCACCGCCACCCAGATGGACATCAAGGTGGACGGACTTTCATATGACGTTCTTGAGAAGGCTCTCGAACAAGCACGTCAGGGACGTATCCACATTATGGGTGAAATGATGAAGACCATCGACAAGCCCCGTGAGGACTACAAACCCTTCGTTCCCCGCATCGAGCAACTCCGCGTTGCCTCCGAATTCATCGGAGCCATCATCGGCAAGGGAGGCGAGACCATCCAGAGGATTCAGAAGGAAACAGGCGCAACAATCGCCATTGACGAGCAGCCCATTCCCGGCACCAATCTTACCGAGGGTGTGATTGACATCGCTTCCAACGACAAAGAGGCTATGCAGAAGGCCATTGACTGGATCAAGGGCATCTGTGCCGTTCCCGAGACCGGCACCGTATATCACGGAAAGGTTGTCAGCATTCTGGAATTCGGTGCATTCGTGGAGATTCTTCCCGGCAAGGAAGGCCTGCTTCACGTGAGCGAAATTGCCTGGACCAAGACCGAGAAGGTGGAGGATGTCCTGAAGGTCGGTGACGAAGTGGATGTCAAACTCCTCGAAATAGATGCCAAGACCGGTAAGATGCGCCTTTCGATGCGTGCCCTGACCGAGAAGCCGGAAGGATATGTGGAGCCCGAGCGCAAACCTCGCGGAGACCGTGGTCCCCGCAGGGATGACCGAGGCTCTCGCGGAGACCGCAGGGACGATCGCGGTCCTCGTGGAGACCGTCGCGGAGAGCGCCGTGGTTTCGGCCACAAGGAAAAGACTCCCGCACCTCAGGTTGACGACTACAAGGAGCCGGTAGAGGAAATCTTCTAATTTTCGAATACAACGAATAATGAAGGGATGGTCAGAACGGCCATCCCTTCATTGTGTATTTATAGAGTAAATACTACAGGATAATCTGTTTGTACTTGGGAACCAGGGACTTCATAAGAGCCCAGGCAAAGAGGTATGCTACGCCGCAGAAGCAGAACATCACGAAGTAGCCAGCGGGCTTGCCCTCGAATCCGAGGAATGTGAATGCGCTTCCCGCGTTCTCGGCATAGGTGAACAGGTTTCCTGCTACCTTCTGGATAATCATCGAGCCTACACCTCCGGCCATCGCTCCGATGCCGGTGATGGTGGCGATTGTGCTCTTGGGGAACATGTCGCCGATGGTGGAGAACAGGTTGGCGGACCAGGCCTGATGTCCGGCGGCGGCAAGGCCTATGAGGATGGCGGGCCACCAGGGAGAGTTGAAGTGGAGTCCCAGAGGCTGGGCCAGAAGGGCGGCAAGAGGGAAGAATGCGAAAATGAGCATAGCGCGCATGCGTCCGTTATAGGGGTGCATTCCTTTTTTCTCCACAAAAATCTTGGGCAGATATCCGCCACCGATGGAGACAACCGTAACTATCGCGTACAGGGTGAAAATGAGAGCCTGGCCGAGACCGGAGGTCGCGGGGGCGTGGAACTGGTTGCTGAAATATGAGGGAGCCCAGAACAGGAAGAACCACCATACACCGTCAGTGAAGAACTTGCCCACGATGAACGCCCAGGTCTGCCTGTAGGAGAAGCACTTCGAGAAGGGAATGAATTTTTCCGCCGCCAGAGCCGCTTTTTCTGCGGCTTCCGCCGCGTCGTCCTGGTGCACATATTCCAGTTCGGCTTCGTTCACGTGCTTGCTGTCCTCTGGCTTGTCGTACATAAATGCCCAGAAGAACATCCAGATGAATCCGAGGGCGCCTATGATGATGAATGCCATTTCCCATCCGAACTTGACAGCGAGGGGCGGAATGCAGAGAGGGGCTGCGAGCGCACCCACTGATGCTCCTGCATTGAAGATGGACGTTGCGAATGCGCGGTCTTTCTTGGGGAAGTACTCGGCTGTGACCTTGATGGCCGCAGGGAAGTTTCCGGCTTCACCGAGGGCGAGGACGCCGCGGCAGAGCAGGAAGAGATAGACAGATGTGGTGGATATTGCCAGCGCAACGTTCGATGCCACTTCGACACCCCTCAGGGAGATTACGTCAGTTCCGGTAATAAGCCCGGTGGCCCAGCCGCAGGCTGCGTGCAGGCAGGCACCGAAAGACCATACTCCGATGGCGATGAGATAACCTTTCTTTGTGCCCATCCAGTCCACGAACTTGCCGGCGAAGAGGCAGGCGATGGCGTAGAAGATGGAGAAGAAACTCGTGATTGTGCCGTAGTTGGCGTCAGTCCAGTGGAATTCAGGTTTGATGAATTCCTCATAGGTGAGGGAGAGGACCTGACGGTCGAGATAGTTGACGGTGGTTGCCACGAAAAGCAGCGAACAGAGCCACCAGCGCCAGTTGGTCATTAGTTTTTTCTGTGTGGACATATAGGTTTGAATATAGTTGATTTAAAAAAAGCTGAAATTCTGATAACCGATACAAAAATAGTCAATAATTTTTGTTAAATTTGAAATTGGAACATAATTAATCATTGAAATATGCCATTTATCAACGAAGATTTCATGCTTTCCAACGGGACAGCAAGAGAATTGTATCACGCGAGTGCGGAAAAGTTACCTATCATTGATTACCATTGTCACCTGTCTCCGCAGCAGATTGCAGAGAATATCCGGTTCAGGGACATTACCCAGCTCTGGCTTGTCGATGGGCACGCCGGTGACCATTACAAATGGCGCGCCATGAGAGCCAACGGTGTCAGTGAAGACTACATCACCGGTGGCAAGCACAGCGCATGGGAGACATTTGAGAAATGGGCGGAAACGCTGCCGTATGCGATGCGGAACCCTCTGTATCATTGGTCTCATCTTGAACTCAGCAGAGTTTTCGGCATCGACAGGATATTGAGTCCTAAGACGGCACGGGAAATATTCGAGGAGTGCAATGCCAAACTCGCAACTCCCGAGTTCCGCGGTCAGGCACTTATCCGCAAGTTCAACGTCGAGGTTGTCTGCACTACGGATGACCCCGCCGACGATCTCCGTTGGCACAAGATGATTGCCGAGAATCCCTTCGGAACCAAGGTGCTCCCCGCCTGGAGGCCCGACAAGGCGATGGCCGTTGAGGACCCGGTCGTTTTCCGGCATTATGTTGAAAGGCTGGGAGAAGTTTCCGGGATGGAGATAAAGAGTTATGCCGACCTGCGCGATGCTCTTCAGAAGCGTCACGATTTCTTCGCTTCGATGGGATGCAATCTGTCTGACCACGGTCTTGAACGTTTCCATAGCGCTTCATATACGGAGGCTGAGGTAGAGGCAATATTCGCAAAGGTCATTTCAGGCAAGACCCCCACCTGCGAGGAAACCGATAAGTTCCAGAGTGTATTCCTGTATGATCAGGCTGTGATGGACGCAGAGGCTGGATGGACACAGCAGTTCCACATCGGAGCAATCCGCAACAACAACAGCAAGATGTTCGGCCTTGTTGGACCCGATACCGGATACGATTCCATTCACGATGTGGATGTCGCGGCTGACGGCAACAGTTTCTTCAATCGTCTGGCTACTGCCGGAAAGCTCGCCAAGACCATCCTGTACTGCCTTAATCCCAAGGACAATGCGGTGATGATGACTATGGCATACAATTTCAACGACGGTTCGGTGCCCGGCAAAATGCAGTTCGGTTCGGGCTGGTGGTTCCTCGATCAGGAGGTCGGAATGCGCCGCCAGCTGGACTCGCTGTCGATGCTGGGTCTGCTCAGCAGATTTGTCGGTATGCTGACGGATTCCCGCAGTTTCATCAGTTATCCCCGCCACGAATATTTCCGCCGCATACTCTGCGACGTTCTCGGAAAGGACGTGGAACTCGGGAAGATTCCTGCAAGCGAAATGGAGTTCGTCCACAAAATGGTGCAAGACATTTCTTACAATAACGCTAAAAATTATTTTAATTTCTGATATGAACATAGAACTCAAGCAGGGCTGCAAATATGCCCTTCTGGTCCCTACCAGTATGGGTCTTCGAGTGACCCCCGAGAACGGCCAGCCCGTTCAGTGCAGTGACGTTTTCCATCTTCAGGCAACCAGCGCCGAAACCAACGTCGCCAGTATCGCTTCCTATCTCGGTCTTCCCGTGAAGGTGCTCACCACTTTCGTGGAAGGCAGCCCGTTCGCTTCATTCATCAAGGCTAATCTCCGCTCACGCGGAATGGATTTTGAAGGACCCGACGTGCCTCAGGGAGGACCTTGGGGATACCGTCACCAGATTAACGTGGCAGACAGCGGATATGGTTCCCGCGGTCCCCGTGTATGGAATGACCGTGCAGGGGAGGTGGGCCGTACACTCAATGTCAAGGATTTCGATCTTGACCGTATCTTCGGTAAGGAGGGGGTTCAGATTGTCCACCTCAGCGGACTCATCGGAGCTCTCAGCCCGGACACTACCAAGTTCTGTCTTGACATTGCCCGTGCCGCTAAGAAATACGGCACCCGCATAAGCTTCGACCTCAATTACCGCGCTTCCTTCTGGAAAGGACGCGAGCAGGAACTCCACGATGCATTCTCGGAGATATGCAGCATAGCCGACATCCTCATCGGCAACGAAGAGGACTTCCAGCTCTGTCTCGGAATCGAAGGACCCGAGGCCGGCGGAAAGGACATCGCTTCCAAGATCAGCGGATTCAAGGATATGATTGGCCGTGTCAAGGCTCAGTATCCCAACGCTCAGGTATATGCCACCACTCTGCGTCAAGTGAACAACACCAACAGCCACAACTGGGGCGCAATTATGCTTGCCGGTGATGAGTGGCAGGTTGTCGAGCCCCGCGAGATTCACGTCCTCGACCGCATAGGCGGCGGTGACGGCTTTGTGGGAGGCCTTCTCTATTCCATCCTCAAGGGCTGGGAGCCTGAGAAATGGATTCAGTTCGGATGGGCTACAGGCGCACTCGCAACCACATTCCTTACGGATTACGCCCAGCCTGCCGACGAAGATCAGGTTTGGAGCATATGGCAGGGTAACGCACGTGTAAAGAGATAGGTTATGCTGTATTTCGCAAGAGGTTCAAAGACCGACGTCATAACTCCCGAGGAGACAAGGGATATTCTGTACAAGGTTTTCGACGGGATGGGTAAGAAAAAGCGTGTGCTCGCCCTTCCTCCCGATTTCACCAGGTTCAACTCATACGCCGGGCCCATCACGGAGATAATCAATGACTACTACGGCGATACCCTCACCGACGTGATGCCGGCACTCGGCACCCATTCTCCTATGACCGCCGAGCAGATAAAGACTATGTTCGGCAGCGTGCCGGCAGAGAAGTTCCGCGTGCACGACTGGCGCAACGATGTCGTAACCATAGGCACAGTGCCCGGTGAGTATGTAAGCAAGGTTACGGAGGGGAAACTGGATTATCCCCTCAATGCCCAGGTCAACAAACTCCTGCTCGACCCGTCATTCGACCTCATTCTTTCCGTAGGTCAGGTAGTTCCCCACGAGGTTATCGGTATGGCCAACTACACCAAGAATATTTTTGTGGGTGTGGGCGGCTCGGATTTCATCAACAAGAGCCATTTCATCGGAGCGAGCTTCGGAATGGAAAGGATTATGGGACGCGCAAAGTCGCCCGTGCGCGACGTGTTCGAATATGCCAAGGTCAACTTCGCCGGCAAACTTCCCATCGTTTACGTGCTCACGGTACGTGACAAGCAGGACGGCCAGATGGTGACAAGAGGCCTGTTCATCGGCGATGATTTCGAATGTTTCCAGAAAGCCGCCGACCTGTCGCTTGAGACCAACTTCATAATGGTTGACAAGCAGATAAAGAAATGTGTGGTATATCTTGATCCGGAGGAGTTCAAGAGCACCTGGCTTGGCAACAAGGCTGTTTACCGTACACGCATGGCCATCGCCGACGGCGGTGAACTGATAGTTCTCGCCCCCGCTCTCAAGGAATTCGGAGAGGACAAGACCATCGACGGTCTCATCCGCAAATACGGTTACAAGGGAACGCCCCATACTCTCGAATGCACCAATGCAAACAAGGACCTGCAGGATAATCTCGGAGCTTCCGCGCACCTTATCCACGGTTCATCCGAAGGCCGTTTCTCCATCACCTACTGTCCCGGTGACGGTGTGACGCGCGAGGAGATAGAGGGCGTGGGTTTCAATTATTGCCATTATGACGAGATGGTGGCCAAGTATCCTGTGGACAGCCTCAAGGATGGCTGGAACGTTGTGGACGGGGAGGAAATATACTATATCAGCAACCCTGCGCTCGGACTTTGGGCTCATCCGGACAGATTCAAGTAATGAAGATAATCGTAGATAATAAGATTCCTTTCATAAAAGGGGTGCTGGAACCCTATGCCGAGGTGGTTTATCTGCCCGGGAAGGAAACGGGCCCCGAAGTGGTCAAGGACGCCGATGCTCTGATCACTCGCACCCGTACAATCTGCAACGAGTCGCTCCTGAAGGGCTCCAGGGTCAAAGTGATTGCCACTGCGACCATCGGCTTCGACCATATTGATACAGAGTGGGTTGAGGCCAACGGGATATGGTGGACAAATGCCCCCGGATGCAATTCCTGGAGTGTGAAGCAGTACATCTCTTCCGTACTTGTGAGTCTTGCGAAGAAGCACGGACTGAAGTTTGAAGACCTGACTCTCGGCGTGGTTGGAGTCGGCAACGTTGGGAGCAAGGTCGCCGTAGCCGCAAAGGCTCTCGGGATGAAGGTGCTTCTGAACGATCCTCCCCGTGCCCGCAAGGAGGGGCAGGATGGCTTCGTGAGTCTCGACGAGATAGCCGCGAAATGCGATATCGTGACCCTGCATGTCCCTCTGGAAAAGGGCGGCGAAGACCCGACCTGGCATCTTTTTGATGCGGTCAGGCTGGCATCTATGAAGAGAAATCAGATACTCATCAATTCTTCCCGCGGACCTGTTGTGGACAATCAGGCCCTGAAGGCAGTGCTCAAGTCCGGAGGTCTCAAGGCCGCGGTTCTTGACGTCTGGGAAGGGGAGCCCGACCTCGATCCGGAGCTTGTTGCTCTTCTGGATTATTCAACTCCGCACATTGCGGGGTACAGCGCCGACGGCAAGGCCAACGGCACTATGATGAGCGTGAGGGCCGTTGCCGGGAAACTCGGACTTCCTCTCTCGGATTGGCGTCCGGAAGACATTCCTGCGCCGACCCATGGCCTTCACAAGGGTGTCGAATCCCTGTCTTTCCGCATTGATGCGGAAGGGAAAACAAGGCAGGAGGTCTTGTCGGAGGCTATACTTTATGCCTATGACGTGGCTGTGGACAGTGAGGCCCTGCGATCTAATCTGTCCGCTTTTGAAAGCCTCCGCGGGGATTATCCCATCCGTCGCGAGCCGTCCGCATTCTGCATTCAACTCAAAAATGGCACTCCCGAAATTGTGGAGGCACTCAAACAATTGGATTTCAAAGTAACAAATTTATAACTATGGTAAAATCAGACATCGGACTCGTAGGACTCGCCGTAATGGGTGAGAACCTTGTCCTCAATATGGAAAGCAAAGGCTTCCATGTAAGCGTGTTCAACCGCACAGTAGAAAAAGTTGACAAATTCATCAACGGACGCGGCGCCGGCAAGAATTTTTACGGTGCCCATACATTGGAGGAATTTGTTGATTCCCTCAAGGCCCCGAGGAGAGTTTTCCTTATGGTAAAGGCCGGACAGGCCGTGGATGACTTCATCGAGAAACTCATCCCTCTCCTTTCTCCCGGCGACATCATCATCGATGGCGGCAATTCGCATTTTCCCGATACCGCACGCCGCACCGCCTACGTTGAAAGCAAAGGACTCCTCTACATCGGAACCGGAGTCTCCGGCGGTGAGGAAGGAGCTCTCAAGGGTCCTTCAATGATGCCCGGCGGATCTCCCGCAGCATGGCCTCACGTCAAACCGATTTTCCAGAGCATCTGCGCTAAGGTGGAGAACGGCAGCCCCTGCTGCGACTGGGTAGGAGAAGGCGGTGCCGGACACTTCGTCAAAATGGTGCACAACGGCATCGAGTATGGTGATATCCAGCTCATCTGCGAGTGCTACCAGATAATGAAGGACATACTTGGGATGACCAACGAGGAGATGCACGAGACCTTCGCCGAGTGGAACAAGGGTGACCTCGACAGCTATCTGGTTGAGATTACACGTGACATTCTCGCCAAGAAGGACGAAGACGGCAAATATGTGCTCGACTATATCCTCGATACCGCAGGCCAGAAGGGCACCGGTAAATGGACAGCCATTTCCGCTCTGGATCAGGGTGTTCCCCTGACTCTCATCGGTGAATCCGTCTTCGCCCGCTGCCTCTCCGCACAGAAGGAGGAACGCGTCGCCGCATCCAAGATTCTCCAGGGCCCCAAGCCTGTTAAATTCACAGGTGACCGCAAGGCATTCCTCGAAGACCTGCGCAAGGCTCTCTTCGCGGCAAAGGTGGTATCATACGCTCAGGGTTATGCCCTTATGCGCGCTGCCGCAAAGGAGTATGGATGGAACCTGAACTACGGCGGAATCGCCCTTATGTGGCGTGGCGGCTGCATCATCCGCAGCGTGTTCCTGGGCAAGATCAAGGAAGCGTTCGACAAGAATCCGGACATTGCCAACATCCTTCTTGACCCTTATTTCAGTGAGAAACTCGCTGATGCTCAGAAGGGTTGGAGGAACGTTCTCTGCACCGCAATGCAGAACGGTGTCCCTGCTCCCTGTATGACAGCCGGCCTCCAGTATTATGACGGATACCGTACGGACCGCCTGCCCGCAAACCTGCTTCAGGCTCAGCGCGACTACTTCGGAGCGCACACCTATGAGCGTACGGACAAGCCTCGCGGAGAGTTCTTCCACACCAACTGGACGGGACACGGCGGCGACACCGTTGCTGGTACTTATATCGCATAATCCCGGAGGTACATTGAACCGGGGGAGGGTGCCTCTTTTTGGAATGCTGCTTATATAAATTGGTGAAGTGCCTGATCTCCGGAGGCACATTAAACTGGGGAAGAGTGCCTTCGGGGGTCAGGCACTTCACCAAAATAAAAGCAGTCAATCAGTAAAAACCAAATAACCAATAAAAATGACAATAGGGAAATATTCATTCGGAATAGGTGACCGCTTTGCCCACGAGGGAGTCAACCAGTTGAAGGCCCTCATCAAGGCCGAAGAACAGTTCGGAGTTCACTTCGTGCCGGTATGGAACAAATCCAACCGCGAGCATCAGATAGTCGGCACAGAGCCTTCAGAGACTCGTCAGGAGGCGGATGCCGCAGTCAAGGCTCTCGGCTATAAGGATCAGTATTTCGTGGATGCGGACCACATCAATATGAACAATGTCGATAAGTTTATCGACTCATCGGATTTCTTCACGATTGACGTGGCAGATTATATCGGCAAGACAGGCACTATGGAAGAGAAATTCCTTCCTGCCATCAAGGAAGCCGGCCGCATCTATCGACATATCGCAGAGAAGAAGGGCGCGGACAATTTCGTTACGGAAGTCTCTATGGACGAAGTTGACTATGCCCAGAGTCCCGAGGAACTCCGCTTCATCCTGAAGGCCATTGCCGAGGAGAAAATACCTGTCCAGACCATAGCTCCCAAGTTTACGGGACGTTTCAACAAGGGTGTGGACTATTGCGGAAACCTTCTCCAATTCGAGAAGGAGTTCGAACAGGATTTGCTCGTTATTGACGAAGCGGTGAAAGAATACGGTCTTCCCGCCAATCTCAAGCTCTCCATCCATTCAGGCTCCGACAAGTTCAGCATTTATCCCATTATGGGACGCCTCATACGCAAGTATGACAAGGGCATTCACATCAAGACAGCCGGCACCACCTGGCTGGAAGAGAATATCGGTCTGGCTCTTGCCGCTCCCGAAGGTCTGGCACTTGCCAAGAAAATATATGTGAACGCTCTCGGGCGTATGGACGAGCTTACCGTTCCTTATGCTACGGTGATCGATGTCGATGTCAAGGCCCTTCCTTCACCCGAGGAGGTGGAGAAGTGGGATGCCGAGACATATGCGCGCACGATGCGTCACAATCAGGAGGACCCTCTGTACAATCCTTCTTTCCGTCAGCTCATTCACGTCAGTTATAAGATTGCCGCAGAACTCTCGGATGAATATCTCCCCGCCCTCGAGAAATATACAGATGTCATAGGGGAGCAGATTACTGCAAATATTGGAGAAAGACACATTAAACGACTTTTCAAATGAAACTGAAAGACATAAAATCCGGCAATTTCAATCCTGCCGAGTGGGAGGCCAAAGGCTATCAGCTTCCCAAGTTTGACATAGACGCAGTGGCAAGGAAGACTTATGAGCAGCCGACCTGGGTTCACTTCGGAGGCGGTAATATCTTCCGCGCATTCCCTGCCGCAATACTCAACGATGCCCTCAATACGGGGAAGTATGACAGGGGAGTCATCGTCGCCGAAACCTTTGACTACGAGGTGGTTGACAAGGCATATGCCCCTTATGACAACCTTTCGCTGCTTGTGAGCCTTCAGTCCACCGGTACTGTGGAGAAGAAGGTTATCGCATCTGTGACCGAGGTCCTGAAGGCGGATTATCAGTTCCAGGACTGGAAACGTCTCGTGGAGATATTCTGCAATCCTACGCTTCAGATGATTTCATTCACAATCACGGAGAAAGGCTATGGAGTGCCTCCGGCAGACCTTGAGCGTGGACTCCAGCCCGTTTTTGCTATGGGTAAAGTCTCCGCTTTGCTCTATGAGCGCTACAAGGCGGGCCGGCTTCCTCTCACCGTCCAGAGTATGGACAACTGTTCCCACAACGGAGACAAGGTCAAGGCCGGTGTATTTGCCTATGCCGAGAAATGGGTGGCTGACGGACTCGTTGAGAAGGGCTTCCTCGACTATCTTAAGGATGAGAAGAAAGTGACATTCCCTTGGGCTATGATAGACAAGATTACTCCGAGACCTCACGTGAAGGTCAAGGAGCTTCTTGCCGCCGACGGCTTTGAGGACAACGAATATATCGAGACGGAGAAGCATACGTTCACCGCTCCTTTCGTCAATTCCGAAGAGGTTCAGTATCTCGTCATTGAAGACAACTATACCAACGGACGTCCTCCTCTTGAGCTCGGCGGAACCCTCTATACCACTCGCGAGACCGTGGACAAAGTGGAGACTATGAAGGTCACGACCTGTCTCAATCCTCTCCATACTGCTATGTCCATCTACGGATGCATGCTCGGATACACGCTCATCTCCGCGGAGATGGCAGATGAAGACATCAGGGCTTTCATCCAGAAGATAGGCTATATCGAGGCTATGCCGGTCGTGACCGATCCCGGAGTGCTCAACCCTTACGAGTTCATCGGTGCCGTCATCAACAAGCGGCTGCCCAACCCGTTCATGCCTGACGCTCCCCAGCGCATAGCAATGGATACCAGCCAGAAGCTTTCGATACGTTTCGGCGAGACCATCAAGAAATACATCGCGCGCGGACTCGATAAGAGCAATCTGGTTCTGATTCCCCTTACTCTCGCAGGCTATGCCCGCTATCTGAAAGGCGTGAAGGACAACGGCGAGGCATTCGAGCCTTCACCCGATCCTATGCTCGCGGAACTCCAGGCTATCGTGGCACCTCTCGAAATCGGCAAGGCCGATCAGGACTGGAGTTGCCTCAAGAATCTTTACAGCCGTAAGGACGTGTTCGGACTCGACCTTTATGAAGCCGGCTTCGGAGAGCAGATCGAAGGTTACGTCAAGGAACTCTTCGCAGGCAACGGTGCTGTCCGCAGCACCCTGCACAAATACGTTTCAGCGAGATAGCAATCCATCAAACTTCCCGGGCACTATTATATGATGGTTCGCCAGGGGAGAATTCAGGAAATATTCTGCCGCTCCGGGAGCCTCGACGAGGACCTGTGTGCGGCAGAGTTTCTTTTCTGCCAGATTACGGACGATACGGCCGGGGATGACAACCATATTCCTGAGGTCAGGGGAGACTTTGAATATGGAGACTTCGCCTTCGGGCAGTCTGCCTCTT
>JAZUHY010000043.1:0-3049 GCA_045641985.1 Candidatus Cryptobacteroides sp. | reverse complement strand
ATTCGGTTGATTGTCTGCAGTTTAACTTTCCGCCCCGTGCACATCCCCACCCGCCGTCAGGGGGTTGTGCACACCGCAATAACTTTACGTACCTGCAAGATGGACCTGCATAGGGTAATTCATCCGTCTGGACGGGTGAATCGCGGGTGTCAATTACTGGAGAGGCATCGCCTCGGCATAACGGACGCAAGCGTCACTCTGTATATGACGTCAATGATATTCTATGACGAGCCGGACGGATTGACCGATATGCCGTCTGCCATTGATGGCTTGATTTATCCAGAAATTTGTCAACTGCAAACGGTTCGCATACAAATAATCGACGGCACCATTATGCCAGTAACAACCGTACTCACCGACATAGTACGCCTTGCCAGGTTGTTCATCATCACTTCTGCCGGCTGCCGGCAAAAAGATTGCACCCGCAGAGTGCATCTTTCCCCAGTCCGGGAATGAATACTCGTTTTCATCCCAACCAGATTCAATTATGGCGGTTCGCTGTGGAACGAATGCGGCATTTCCTTGCTTGCCCTGCACCTTTGGATCAATGAATTCATCAGGCAGGATAATCAGGCCGTGCACTTCATCCGCAACTGTGGCGTGTCCCCACTTGAGACCTGCGTCGGGCCGCTTGGTGGAAAGATGGACGAACTCGTCGTACGAAAGAGTCCGCCAGCCGCTGTTCTCCCTGTTCCCTCCATTGCTGATGGCATTGTAGCCCCAATCTGCCTTGCCTGTGCCGTCGCACAGATTTTTGGACATGTCGCCATAAGCATAATAATAGCTGCTTGTAGGGCTGATATCTGTCGGGCGATAGCAGACTGCACCGTGGTCGTAACCGGACGTTCCCCAACCGAACAGCCCGTAGTTGTTTGCCGGTGTCCCCCCGTTTACATTATATGTGCCGCCCAGCATGCTTGCACTTCCCGGATATGTTCGGAAATCATATTGATTGATCTCGAAACTCCATACCGAACCGTCACTGTCGTACCATAGGTTGCCACGTGAGAAGACAATCTTGCTCTCATCTCCCGAACCGGGAATTCCGTCAGGGTCGGCGACAGTGAAAATACCGGGAGCGGCTCCTTCTATCCATTTGGCATATAGGACAATATCTTCAGTCACGGGATTGGTTATGAAATTCCACGCCGTCACATAATCTGCATCCGTATACCAGCCAATGAACCTGCATTCGGCCTCGGAAGGAAACGCGGGGTCTTTCGGGCGAATAACTTTTGAGTTTCCGATAACTGTATCCGTCGCTGTCCGAGTACCGTATATGTCATCGCAATAAGTGACGGAATATCTGTGATAATCAATGGTCACCTCCACATCTTTTGTTATATCGGTAATCGTGAATGTATGGATATTGTCCGAAACCTCCGGTGGCATTGTCTCACCATTGTCGTTTCTTGAATAAAGCAAGTGGTAATTATGGGCGGAATGAGCGATGACCTTCACCGATTCTCCCTCTGCGTATGCGCTGAACATCACATCATTTGCAGGTGCGTTTTCAGCAAGTTTCACCGTCACCTTGTGTCCGCCGACCTCGACGACGTCCCAGTTCTCGACAGAGACCGTCTGGACGGTGATTCCGGTGTTGCTCAAGCCAATGGTAATATTGGACTTTGTGCCTTGAGCGATAATTACTCCGTTGCCATCAGAGAGGCTGGCAGTTTTGTCCTCGCCGTCTATCGTGAGGGCGAGGGTAACATTCTGCCTGTCCGCCTTCACTGCAGAAGGGACAAGCAGGCATTCGTAAACGCTGCCGCTGCCAGTTGCAATCGCCTGGCTCGCCTCAGGAACCGTCAAAGTCACGGCCTCCGATTTGGTGGCAGTGATGGTGCCGTCCACGGCGTTGAGAGTGCCGACGACTGCTATCTCCGCTCCGGAGAACTTGATTTGTGAGAGTTTAGCGTTGCCTGTATAGCCGTTGTTCTTAACCGTAATGCTGACCCTCGCAAGTGCGTGATTCATCGTGATGGTGGTGTTGGCTGCCGTCTTATCTGTGATGGCTTCCTGCTTGGCCGCATACATCACGTCATCGCCGCTGAGAGAAGATGCAACCGGGATGGCCGTGACTGTTATCGGCTTCTCCTGTGTGCCGGCTTTGTATGGATAATAACCGTACAAATAGCCAGCATCGCTTCCCACCTTGATTGACGGGCTCGCAGTCCATTTCTTCTTGCCGGAATCATACGAGTATTTGACATTCGTATAGCCACTTTCTCCGTAAGGAGTCTCAGCCAGTTCGTCCTTGAACAGGAACAGACCGATTTCTCCCTCCTCTGGGAAGTCCGTGCCGTTGATGACGGATTTGACTTCTGTTGATCCGACATGGGTAAGTTCGAGGTCAGTGAGTCCGTTTGTACCGGATGGCGTTTCGATGGGACTCTTTGCGCAGCCTGCAAGCAACGCGACAACTGCAACTATGATAGATATATGTTTTGCGTTCATAGCGATAACTTTGTCTGTGGATTATTCATCGTCTCCGAAATCGAAAGCTGACTCGGAACCGGAACTCCAGGGATTACTGGAAGTAGTTCCGCCAAGGCTTGATTGCAGAATGTACTTGCTGGAAACAATCTCTATCACCTTGACCTGCGGGCTTGTATATTGTATCATAACGGGAATATTCAGACTATTCCACAAATATACTTCAATTCCACAACATCACGAACATATCGCAAAAATAATCCGGGCCATAAAGCCCGCACAAAACGTACATGCGTATGGGAAAGCAAAAGATTACGTCTTGAATTGCTTTATGACGGCGTAAATGAACTATGTTTGCGGCCCAGCCACCGTCCTGTGACGCTTCGTAAGCCTCCGATGAAGTCCGTCTTGACGGTTTGAGACAAGTGTACCCGCCACTACTGGGTATTACCTCGGCAGTGGCGGCTATTGCTTGGTAGTATTGAGTAGTACCGGTTACTACCTGACAGTATCTGTCCTTTGATGCCAGTTTCCGGGAAGGAGTTCGGATAGGTCTCCGTTCCCGAGTTCATATTCCGGGAGCCGCTTGAGGACATCCTCCATCCAGGTTCTC
>JAZUHY010000042.1:0-7811 GCA_045641985.1 Candidatus Cryptobacteroides sp. | reverse complement strand
AACGCTATCGCAGCTTCAACAGGCCTCGTGGAGACAAAGGATATGACCAAGATCGGTCTTATCGTAGGTATCGTGGGTCTTGTACTCGGATTCTTCTGGGTCACCAAGTTCTTCCCGTTCGCTTAATCTGAAATAATATATGACTGGAGGGAGCGGTGTGCTCCCTCTATGTTTCTAAATCAAAGAGAATTATGAAGAAATTTTTTGCAGCAGCAGCCTTCGCGGTCCTCTGCTTCAGTGCCTTTGCCCAGGATGCGTCCAAGGCATCCTTCAGCTTCTACGGATTCATCCGTAACTACGGTACTTATGACACCCACGCCAGCAATGCCGGCACGGAGGATCTCTACTACTATATGCCTAATGACAATTCCGACAAGGGCACATTCAACTTCGTTGCTCTCACTTCACGCCTCGGCGTAGATGTGAAGGGATATGAGGTCGAAGGCTACAAGGTAGGCGCAAAGGTCGAGACCGATTTCTACTCAAAGAACGGCACCACCGCTATCCTCCGTCTCCGTCAGGCTTATTTCACCATGGCCAAGGACAGCCGTACGTGGAAGATCGGCCAGGCATGGCATCCTATGGCTGCCGACATGCCTGACATCTTCTCCCTTGAGACCGGTGCTCCGTTCGGACCGTTCAGCCGTACTCCGCTCGTAAACCTCGACTGGAACTACAGCAGCAAGCTCGGTGTCACTGCCGCAGCCATCTGGCAGATGCAGTACACAAGCACCGGTCCTGAAGGCGCCACCGCAAACTACATCAAGTACGGCGGCATCCCTGAGATCTATCTCGGAGTAAACCTCAAGCCTGTGGACGGACTCCTTGTGAGGGTCGGTGCAGACTTCCTCTCCATCAAGCCTGTCAAGAACGTCAGCAGCCGCAGCAACAAGCTCAGCGCCTTCGCTTACGCTCAGTACTCAGTCTCAGACTGGGTCATCAAGGACAAACTCACCTGGACTCAGGACGGCTCCCACTTCAATATGATCGGCGGATACGGTGTCACTGACGCCTTCGAGGACGGCACTGTACGATATGAGAATACACGCAACATCTCCGACTGGGTATCCATCCTTTACAAGGGCCTCGGTAACTGGCGTCCGTGCCTGTTCCTCGGCTACTCAAAGCCTATCGGTACATACGACACACTGGTGGACTCCAAGATGTTCTGGGGCAAGCTCAATGCCGGCACCATCAACAACGTCTACCGTATTCAGCCTGAGATTACATACAATCTCGGAAAGGTGGCCCTTGGCGCTGAGTATATGCTCACTTCCGTCCAGTACGGAGCTCCTGATGCCCACAAGAGGGCGGCAGAAGACCTTCACTGGGTCTCCAACCACCGCATCCAGATCATGGCCAAGTACACGTTCTAGTGTGCTCCCTCCATACCAAAAGATGACCGGCGCCCCTCGTGCCGGTCATCTTTTTATCCCCTCGTGAACAAAAAAGGCGTTTTTGTTCATCGCGGCTGACTTTTTCCCCTCCGGATGAACAAAATCGCCGATTTTGTTCATCTGACCGTTGGGAACAAAGCATTGACAATGCTTTGTTCCACTTTCAGCAGCCGGCAGATCTGCTTGTTGGTAGCATTGAAGTCGAAGTGCAGCTCCTTGGCGATTTCTGTTTTGGCGGCGGAGTTGAGGCTGGACAATGATTTGCAGCCGTATTTTTTGGAGCACAGCATGCGGACGTGTGAGAACAGATCCTCGTCCGTGTAGAATATGCTTTCCCCGATGGACTTTGCGATGTCTTTCGCTGATTCGATATTCCGCGACACGCTATGGAAGTAGTGGCGGCTGTTTCGGAAAAACATCTCTGCCTCGTCGATGTGACAATAGCATAACGGAGACACATATCCGTCAAGCAATATCACGCTGTCGGTGCTGTCAAGCTGTGCGCTGCAGAATATTTTCCGCTTTTCCCTGCAGGTCGCTTTCCGACCGGATTCATCATATCGCAGCCTTGCTTCTCTGTTGAAGAAATAGCTGTTTGCTCCCCACCGGTATGTGAACACGTTCTCGTCCGGACAGACAACTGCTCCATTCCTGTTGTTGTATGCGATGACATTCCGGAGGGTGTCCAGGTTGTCAATGCTTTTCAAGGTGAATGACAGGCCCTTGATGTCATTGCGTGATTCCTTTAGAGACGGATGTGATGCCAGTTTTTCAGTAAGCATCCTGATGAATGCTTCGATGTCCTCCTTTTTCCCGGCTATTGCAAAATGGAAATGATTGTCCATTATCTCGAACGTATATATAATGATGCCGGGGAACAGAATGGCGACAAATGCCACAATGTTCATTGCGGCCCTGAACTCTTCTTCATTGTGAAAAATAATAGGATGATTCTCCCGTGAAAATACGTGGTAAATGAATCCAACCTTCAGGAATCTGAACTGGCACGAACTTTCCAGCCCCGCAAAATCTTTCTTCTCCATGTCTGTACCATTTTGTTTCTGCCAAGATACGTTTTTTTCCGGACAATCAGCACTATGGAGAAAAATTATTATATTTGTTCCGCTACCGTTTGGTAGCATACATATTAGCGAATGTGTTTTCGCCTGTCCTACTTGAAAATCCGGACAATTTTCTAAAACCAAGGGACTCGGTCGTAAACACTCCGCCTGTCTTGAATATGTGGACTGGTGGCCCTCTGGCCGCTATGTGCTTCATATCGGTCGGGTGTGGAGTACGATTGTAATTTTCTTGGTTCCCTCTGTCCGGAAGGTTCAAGTAGAAGTTACGAAAACGGCTCCACACTTTTGTACCACGGATGTTCGATTACCTCATCGTCGGCTCAGGCCTCTACGGCTCCACCTTTGCTCACCTTGCAAAGCAGCAGGGCGGGCGCTGTCTTGTCATCGACAAGCGCCCCCACCTCGGCGGCAACCTCTACTGCGAGAACATCGAAGGCATAAACGTCCACAAGTACGGCGCCCACATCTTCCACACCTCCAACAAACAGGTCTGGGACTTCGTCAATTCCATCGTCCCCTTCAATCGCTACACCAACTGCCCGGTAGCCAACTACAAGGGCGATCTCTACAATCTCCCGTTCAATATGAACACTTTCATCCGTATGTGGGGAGTCACTACTCCGGAGCAGGCCAGGGCAAAGATCGAGGAGCAGAAAGCGGAGGCGGTCTCAAGAATGAAGGCGGAAGGCGTGCGCGAACCGCGCAACCTCGAGGAGCAGGCCATGCTCCTCGTCGGGAAGGACATCTACGAAAAACTGATCAAAGGCTACACGGAAAAGCAATGGGGCCGCCCCTGCACGGAACTGCCAGCCTTCATCATAAAGCGGCTCCCAGTCCGCCTCGTCTTCGACAACAACTACTTCAACGACACCTATCAGGGCATCCCGATAGGAGGTTACAACAAACTCATCGATGGTCTCCTCGACGGCATCGAGTGCCGCATCGGAGTTGACTTCTTTGCCGACAGAGAGTACTGGACCTCACAGGCCAAGGAAATAGTCTTCACGGGAAAGATAGACGAGTTCTATGACTACCGTTTCGGCAAACTGGACTACAGGACGGTCCGTTTCGAGCAGGAAACCCTCGACACCCCGAACTGGCAGGGCAACGCCGTCGTGAACTACACCGACCGCGACACCCCTTACACCCGCATCATCGAGCACAAGCACTTCGAGACCTTCGGCGCAGCGGTCTATGCCAACCCAAAGACCGTCATCTCCCGCGAGTACAGCACCGAGTGGAAGGACGGGATGGAGCCGTATTACCCGATAAATGACGGGCGAAACACCGCCCTCTACCAGAAGTACAAAGCGCTTGCAGACGTGGAGCCGAATGTCCATTTCGGCGGCCGTCTCGCCGAGTACAAGTACTACGACATGGCCCCGATAATAGAAAACATTATGAAACTGTTTCAAACCGATATCTGATTATGTCAAAACTTCTAAGCGTCGTCATTCCTGTCTACAAGGTAGAACTGTATATCAGGAAATGCCTGGACTCTCTTGTTGTGCCCGATGAGCAGCTCCAGCTTCTTGATGTGGTCGTTATCAATGACGGCACGCCGGACCGTTCCGCAGTTATTGCCAAGGAATATGAAGCCCGCTATCCCGGTGTGTTCAGAGTTATAGACCAGGAGAACCGCGGACACGGAGGCGCCTGGAATCACGGAACTGAACTCGCTGTAGGCAAATACTTGTTCTATCTCGATTCCGACGACTGGTTCGACACGGCAGAATTTTCAAGACTGATAACATATCTGGGTCATTGTGACACCGATATCGTGATGCTTGACAAGCAGAACTACCACGCGGATACGGGGAAGTATGAGAAACTTACTTACCGTGATGGCCTGATTGAACCGGAAAGAGTATATGAACTGAATGAATATGACTGGATAGGCTGTGGCATGGGATGGAGAATGACTTATGCGCACGACTGCGTCTACAGGACTTCGATGCTTCAGGAACACCTCCCGATATTCTGCGAGCACGTGATGTACGACGACGTTTCCCTCCAGGTCATTCCCATAGCGCTGGCCAGGGACTTCATTTACACGAAGATCGACGTCTACCGTTACTTCATCGGCCGGCCCGGCCAGAGCTTCGATCCGAAGGTCAGGGCCGTCCGGGCTGCAGATGATGTAACGGCTGTCCTGAAGTTCGTCCTGGCTTGGATCACAAGTCATCGGGACGTGCCTCCGGAAAAGGGCACTCGCCGTGCCTGGGTGGAAGAAAACTATCAGGCTATCGGCACCTGGCACTACCGGGAACTGGCTCTGTTCTCCTACAGCACCGCCAAACCCCGCCTGAAAGAATGGGACCGTTTCCTCCGCACCACCTACCCCGACATCCGCCCCAACGCCCTTGTCATATCATACCGCGCCCTCCCGTTCCCGCTCTTCTTCGCCCTCTTCAAAGCCTACCGCTTCTCCGAACGCTGCTGGAAATATCTCAAGAGGATAATATTACTGTGACAACCTGTGTGATTCAAAAATGATACTGTCTTTCATAATTCCGGTATTCAATGGAGCTGATTTCATTGTACGCTGCCTTGATAGCATTTATGAGGTGAGGATGCCTAAAGATGAATTCGAGATTATTGTCGTTGACGATTGCTCGATGGACTGCACCCGTGAGATCGTCAATGAGTATATCAGTTCGCATCCGCAGGTGCGTCTGCTGTGCCAACGGGAGAACCATCGTCAGGGAGCGGCACGAAATAGAGGACTGAAAGAAGCGAAGGGGGACTATATAGCATTTGTTGATGCTGATGATATAGTGCTTTCTGGATTTTATGATTCATACAAACTTCTATCAACTAATACAATAGATATGGTGTATGGCTATATGGAAGTCGAAAAGGAAGATATGGTTTGTATGGTTAAAAATGATTCCATACCTGCAGGAATAATTACGGGAGCTGCTTTTGCTGAAAGATATTATAATCAGGGGGTTTTTCTATATCCACCTTCATACGTTTATCGACGTCAGTTCCTCTTGGATATTGATGGCTTCTTTGTTGAAGACAGGCAACATGAAGATCGTGATTGGCTTGCAAATGTCCTCTCAAAAGCAGGGGCAGTAATTGTTAATCCTGTCCCGACATACAGATATGTCAATAATCCATTTTCCACTTGCCGGCAGCCAAGGTATTCTACAGTGATGGATCACGTGGCAAGCGGTATACGGCATATCCGTCTTTCAGAACAAGTGTCAGAGAAATGTCCGAATCTTTCGAAAACATTGTACCTTTTCGGCAGGGATGAGATATATAAGAGTCTCAGACTGAGAAATCTTTCGAAATACCCCTGGTCAGAGAACAAGCGCCTTTATGATAGCAAACACTTGAAACCGCTATTGCCCGAACTTCGCCTGCTGTTTCATGATAATAAGATAGCAAAGCAGACATTCATTGTATTATACATGATACCAGTTGAATTGTTGACCCTCCTATTTGCCTTCCCAATTGCTGATATCTTTAGAAAGATTGTTTCAATGCAGAGGCATTGATAAATATCGATTATCAGATGAAAAGAATGAATGGTAGAGAACCACATTATGATATGGCGGCTGGGATTATGCTGGCTTGGATGATTCTTGGCCATATAGCTTCTCACGCCAGTTTTGATTGTGGCCTGATAAAGATACTGAATCAGTATCTGTCCTTTTTTATGCCGTGGTTTTTCTATAAAGCCGGAAGATTCCATCGCTCTGCATCGATGTCTGATACTGTAAGGCATAGTTGTAATAAGCTGCTCGTCCCGTTTGTCATATATTCAATTATTGGACAGATGGTGTATTATGTGTGCTTGTTATTTGAACATGATATTTCTTTCAGGTCGCTTGTGTATCGACCTGTCAGGTCTCTTTTTGTAGCAGAATGCTTACCGGGAAATGGTGCTTTGTGGTTCTTGGTTGCATTGTTTTTTGTTAAAATCCTGGGACAGTACTGTATTCATAGGGTTCATTCTTTGATCCCAATAGTAATTGGAATATGTGTCGCCGCCACATGCTACTTGTTGGATATATCTTGGTTGCCCTGTCTGATTCCTAATGTGGCTGCGGGATTGGTGTTCTATGTGCTTGGATATTGGCTCAAGAATGCGGAAAACACTATCCCTGCTTTAATTGGAAGTGCTGTATTATACTTAGCTATCAGCATTTATGGATATCCGAGCATTTATTTCCACCATAATAGTGCACCGTCAATCACAACATACCTGCTGTATTTCCCGGCGTCGATTTCAGGAATCATATTGTTGAACAATTTTTGTAGAATGCTGTCTCCACTAATCAAGAGAAGTCTGTTTCGGTGGATAGGTGAAAACTCCATGAACCTTTATGTGGTCCATTGGATAATCCTAATGTTATTGAGGCTCTTTATTCTGGATATAGTGAGGGTTTCTAATAGTACAGCAGCCTTCATAATATATGCTGTTGTGATGATTATGTTGCTGCCAGCCACCAACGCATTGATAATACGCCTTAAGGTGAAACTTCAGCACTGGAATATTTATTTGCTGTAATTCCTTGAACGGTAGATGAGCCCTTGGGATTGATTTGGGGAGATGGCGGGAGTAGATGGACGAAGGCTGCGTGAACAAAAAAGGCGTTTTTGTTCACGGGGGTGGAGAAAATTGGCTTTCGGTGAACAAAAATGGCGATTTTGTTCACCGGGGCCCTCGGGAAGGGAATCAGTGGGCGGTGGGGATCAATGGACGCGGAGCGTCTGGCCGAGGCGGAGGATTGAGGTCTGCTTGATGCCGTTCCAGGCGCAGAGCTGGCGGACGCTTGTGTGATACTTGACGGCCAGGGCGGTGAGGGTGTCCCCGGATTTGACCTTGTGATACTTCTTGGCGGCCTCTTCGGCGGCCTTCCTTTCCGCCTCCTCGCGTTCCTGTTCTTCGGCAAGAAGGATTTCCTCCTCCTCGTCCTGGGACTCGGGAACATATTTGCTGGCTGCGCTCAAATACCTCTTCTTGAGCACAAAGACACCGCTTCTGAGAGTGCCGGACTCAAAGTCGCAGAGCCACTGAGGGTCAAAGGCGTAGCCCTTGTATCTGGTTTCGAAGTGGAGATGCGGGCCTGTGGAGTGCCCGGTGGAGCCGCCGAGTCCGATGACATCCCCGGCGCTGACCCAGTCATTGACCTGGACATCCCTTCTGGAGAGGTGTCCGTATGTGGTCTCCAGGCCGTTGTTGTGCCGGATGACGACGACATTGCCATAGCCGCCGGAATATTCTGAAATGCGTACCTTGCCTCCGAAGGCTGCGTATACTGGATCGCCGGTCTTGAGAGGGAGGTCCACTCCCTGGTGGCGGCGGCGATGGCGG
>JAZUHY010000041.1:0-7521 GCA_045641985.1 Candidatus Cryptobacteroides sp. | reverse complement strand
TATGAGATAGGACTTGATGGCGATGATATACATTGGGATGAGATAGACGAGGATATCCATATCAGCAGTTTCTTCGATACCACTGAACCTGATATGAATAACCCGATTGCCGATATATTCCACAGATTCCCACAGTTGAATGTCTCTGAAGTTGCCCGCACGATAGGCATCAACAAAAGTCTTCTTTCAAGATACATATATGGTATAAAGAAGCCATCGCAGCAACGCGCGGATCAAATCATAAGCACAATACGTCAGCTTGGCCGCGAAATGGCCGCTATCTAAAGGAAAACATTCCGTTTCCTTCCTCACGAATAACAATCTTGGCCAGAGGTACAGTGACATCCGACGGATATCCCCTGAGAACTTCGAACGGTACATTTGCTTTGATGAAGATTGAAAGGTGCAGGGAAGGTTGCAATATCGAAAGAAGATACATATATTTGCATTACGAAAAAAATCGTAACGAAAATATGCGTAATAGAGAAAACCCTTTTAAGTTCGGAACCATAGTCGAAGAGGAATACTTCACCGACCGTGTTCAAGAAGTAGCCTATATTAAGCAGTTCGTCCAAAGTGCCAATCATCTTGTGTTAATCAGCCCCAGGCGGTTCGGCAAAAGCAGCGTGGTGGCTAAGGCTTTGAAGGACTGCCATCGCAAAAGCATAACGGTCAACCTGCAGCAGGCAACGTCCGTATCGGATCTGTCCGCCAAGCTCCTGAAGGAATTCTTTAAGGTACATCCCATGGAAAAGGTCAGACATCTGATTTCTCATTTCCGTGTGTTTCCGTCGGTTTCACTCAATCCTGTGACCGGAGCCACAGACATATCATTCCAGCCTGGCGCTGATGGCGTGGTGTGCCTCGAGGATGTCTTTTCGTTGATGGAGAATGTGCATACGGACAGCGACAGGCTGATAGTGGTATTGGATGAATTCCAGGAAATCCGCGAAATGGGTGCGAACCTTGACAAGCAGCTCAGGTCCATCATGCAGCGACACAAGCATATCAACTACATCCTTCTCGGGAGTCAGGAAAGCATGATGACTGATATCTTTGAGAACAAGAAATCGCCATTCTATCATTTCGGAGAGATGATGCGTCTGGGCAAGCTGCCGAGGGAGGATTTCCACAGGTATCTGTCCGAGCGTCTCGCAGAGTGCTTCCCTGAGTCCTGTGACAGGATATCTGATGATATCCTTGGTATGACAGATTGCCATCCCTATTATTCCCAGCAGCTGGCAGCCAGCGTATGGCAGATTGGTGTTTTGACTCCTGATGAGAAATACCCGCTAGAGTGCGCGGTTGAGCATATCGTAACTACCCATGGTCTGGACTTTGAACGGCTGTGGATGCATCAGAACAGAACGAATAAATGGATTCTCCGGAGATTGTCTGCAGGCCAGCCGATCAACAATGGAGAGTATAGGACAAGCACTATATACAGTGCGTTGAAGCGCCTCCAGAAGGATGGTTTTGTGATATACGCTGACCGATATGAACTGGAAGATCCGTTTTTCAAACGGTGGATACTTGTAAACAACGAATAGAACGTATCATGCAACAGATATGTTTAACGCCCCTAAGTCTATACGGTTTAAAGCAAATTCTGCAGGAAATCCTTGGAGCATAAATGCTTCTGTCGGAGTAATCTTTCTGATTTTGTGGGACGCGAGTTCTTCTTTTGTACACTCTTTCGCCGGATTGTACCTGCCGTCGCTCTCAATAAAATCCTGGCTGAAATAATTGTCTTGACAAGCCCATACTCCGACCAGAAAAATGTCACGAACCACGCGATGCTCATTGCTCAGTTTCCCCAGATCCGCATTCTTCAACTTTTCCAATTCGTCGGCAGTCAGATACACCGTATCCACATCCACACGCGTCCCCTTGAATCTCTTGTCCTTCCATTTCGGGTTCATATGAAAGCCCTCCGCCTCAGCCGTGAACATAATCACCTTCAGCTGCTTGATGCTCCTCCCGATGGAATTCATATGATAATCCTTCGCCTTCAGCCACGCAGTGAAATCGTAGTAGAAGCGCATAGTTCGCGCCTTTATCCGTCTGTCGCGCCCCGCTCTCAACATCAGCAATATACTGGGTAATGACTTGTTCAGTGTCACGCGCTCCTTCTCCTTGATGTCTGCCTTCTCCTTGGCGACACCATCTCTGGTGCGGATATCATTGATAAGTTCACGCATACGCAGTGCCATAAGACTCCCGTTCGCCCAGGCCGAATCCAACGCCTCGGCAATCTGGTCCAGCACCAGGAGCAATCTATTTGCCTGAAAGCCAAGGAAGGGATTTCCACAACTCCAGCGTCTCCGGAAGATTGACCTTCTTTCCGGAATAGACCAGGTAGTTTGCATCCCTCCAGTTGTATATGGTCTGGCGGCTCACCTTCATCCAGGCAGAAAACTCCGATACATTGCAGGTGCCGTGATTGCCGGCGAGCTGTTCCAGTTTCTCCAGCAGGGCTGCATAGTCCTTGATTTTCGGGGCGGCCTCGTCCAGGATGGTCCGGACATCAATCCTCTCCTTCCCGGCCTCCTTGAACATCGTCAGCAGATCCAGCGCCTTGCCCACGTCCACCTGCTGCCCCAGCGTAATGGTATCATTCCTCGAAAGCATAGGCGCATCAGATTATCTCACCGGCCCAGAGGGTTTTGAAGAAGTCGGTCACGTAGTAGAGGTCCACGTCACCGCTCCGGCGGCTTATGCGGTCACGGGACACAAGAATCTGTTTGGTCTCGGGATGCTCCTTGGCAAATTCTATCAGGCCCTTCTTGTGATCATGACCCACCTTTTCAGTGGACTTGATTTCGATGGCCACGCGGGCATCTCCGATGACGGCATCCACTTCCAAGTCTTCATAGGTGTGCCAATACGACAACTCTTCATCACTTCCGGAGTAACCGAGATAAGCAACAATCTCCTGCATTACAAGGTGCTCAAACGCGTGTCCGTACTCAGGAGTCTTCGAAGCAAGGTGGTGACGCCTGGTAAGGTAATTGGCAATTCCCACATCAAAGTAGTAGAATCTTGGAGACTTGTATAGTTTTCTTTTGATAACCTTCCTATATGCAGGCACTTCAAAGCCAAGGAGCGTGTCTGTCAATATTTTATAATATGCCTTGACTGTATTTGCCGAGACTTCGCAGTCACCGGCCACATTTTCATAATTGAGGATCTCCCCATCCATGATGGCCGCGACTTCCATGAAGCGCACAAAATCGTCCACATTCTGCACGAGTGCCTCTTCAATGATTTCCTCCTTGAGATACAATTCGATGTATCCTTTCATCCTGTTCCGAGCATTGGCCACCATATAATGCCGTGGAATCATACCGTTTTGTACGGCACGGTCCAGGTCGAAATCGGGGATCTCGGCACTGACAAGCGGATAAAGCGTCTCCGGGATCGCCCGTCCTCCCAGGTTGTTTGCACCGGACTTTCTGATTTTACGGGCGCTGGAACCGCTGAGGATGAACCAAAGGCCTTTGTTTACCATAAGCCAGTGGACTTCCTCCAAAAGGTCGGGAACTTTTTGAATCTCATCGACTATGACGAGGGTCTGGGAAGGATAACGCAGAAGACTTTCCCGGAACAACTCAGGATTCTGCTTGAAGCGATTTCTCAATTCGGAATTGAGGAGGTCGAAATAGACTGCCTTTGGGAAGCGCTCCTTCAAAAGTGTGGATTTCCCGGTCTGACGGCCGCCAAAGAGGAACATTGCCTCATCCAGCCGGTTCTCTATGTCGAATATTCTATGGTACATAATAGCTCAAAATTTCCTCAAACTGATTGCGGATTTTCCTGAAATATCCGCAACGACAATGCGAATTTAATAAAGTTTATCTGAATACCAAAATCTTTGCAAGATTGACCGTTATTTCTTCATTTCGGCATCAAAGAGTTTCATAGCGTCGGCCTTGGTCTTCTCAGCAATGGCAATGTATGGCTTCATGGCCTGGTAATCAGAGTGGCCGGTCCACTTCATCACCACCTGGGGAGGGATGCCGCTGGAGAGGGCGAAGCACCTTCGCTTGTGTTTGACAACGTCTGCTTTTCATACCCCGGAAAATGTATTCCCGTTTTCGACGGCTTCTCCCATACATTCAAGGCCGGCACACTTACCGTGATAATGGGCAGCACGGGCAGGGGGAAGAGCACACTCACCCGACTGGCAATGGGCTTGCTCCGGCCCCTGAAGGGCAGCGTTTCCTTCAAACTTTCCGACGGGTGTTCCGACCCGGCTTCAATAGCCAATTTTATGTATGTCCCGCAGGGAGGAAGCCTTCTGAGCGGCACCGTGCGTGAAAATCTTAATCTTGCCGATCCGGAGGCGTACTGTGAGAAAATGAGTCACGCCCTGCACATTGCCGCGGCCGATTTTGTGTATGACCTTCCCGACGGGCTTGATACCCGCTGCGGCGAGAGCGGTTCCTGCCTCAGTGAAGGCCAGGCCCAGAGAATTGCCATTGCCCGCGCCCTCCTGCATCCCGGGGCTGTCCTGATTCTCGACGAGGCCACCTCAGCCCTTGATTCCGCCATCGAAGCCATTCTTTTAGAGCGTTTGGCCTCCGAATACCGCGGTCATAAGACCATTCTGATGATTACCCACAGGGAATGCGCCCTCAACTTTGCCGATGATATCCTCCGGCTCGACTGACCCTGATTCTTGACGCAAACGGAAGTTTCCACCTCAAAAAAACAAGAAGTCGCCCGACCTTGTGGGATGGGCGACTTCCTGTTATTCCGTTTTTAAACTAAAGGTCACGGGAGCCCTCTGCATCCCATCTGTGACGGACGGGAGATTTGTAGCTGAGGTCCGACTCGTATTGAATCGTATGCTCGTCCACCTCTCTGCCTACATATTTTGCAATCGACAACTCGAAATAAGAGTCTTCCGGTGCACTGAAAGAAGCGTTTGCTGTCGTTCTAATAACATCGTTGTATGCTTCGACTGCTTTCACCTCGCTGGGGAACTGATCGTCTCTATATTTCTTTACCGCATTTGAAATCTCACTGAAATCAGATGTTCCGCCAGTTCCGCCTGTTTCATGCCATGCAACAGACAGCATGTAGTAGGGAGGGAATTCGCTGCTACCGACGACCTTGTTGCAAGATACGGCAGACAAAACAAGCAGAGAAGAAGCAATGATTGCAAAGAATCTTTTCATGTTCATAAGTTTTAAAAAGTCTATAAAAACAATAATATTAACTACAGCGCAAAATTAGTTCTTTTCCTGCAAATTATCAAGAAATTTTATTTGAGGTTACAGATCGAAATTCTTCCCCGGCCTCAAACCCGACCATGTCACCTAAGGGCTACGCGGGCTGTAGGGCCCGGATTGTCTTGGCGACGTTGATAAGGTGGTCGGCGATACGTTCCGTGTTGGATGACAGTTCCATATACTGAGCCCCGGTGTTAGCATTGCAGATGCCTTTGCCAAGTCTTGCGATATGGCTGTCTTCCATTCTCTTGGTAAAGTCGTCAATCTGCTCCTCGATGACATTCGCCTCCTCCAGATCCGTCAGGCTCTCTCTTGTATAGGCGGCTACGACCTTATCGTAGAGAGTATGTACCAGAATTTTCAGTTGGCTGATTTCATAAAGGGCCTCATCGGAGAACTTGTCTCCCGCAGCCGCCAGAGCATCCGCGTATTCGACTATATTCTCGGCATAGTCTCCGATACGCTCCACGTCCCGCACGGTCCTATAGACTGTGGACAGATAAAGTTTGTCGTGTCCGCCCAGTCCCCTGCGGTCAGACAGTCTGACCACAAAATCCACAAGGGCCCTGTTGATGTAATTGATTTCCTGTTCGGTAGTGTCGAACACTTCCCTTTCGGAAAAGTCCAGGCTTGTAATGATGTTTATGGAACGGTCGAAGTTCTCCATCGACAGCTCAGCCATCCGGAGAATCTCGCGCTTTGACTGCTGGACGGCAACAGGCGGAGTCTGAAGCATATTGTTGTCCACAAAGCGCAGACGGAGATGTCCTTCGTCCGCGGAGTCCGACTCCTTTATCATCTTTGTGACGAGTCCGACGAGAGCTCCTGTGAGCGGCAGCATGAACATCACCGTTATGACATTGAAGAACGTGTGAAACATTGCAAGCTGCGTCTGCGGCGCTCCAGGGAACATAAGGTCGAACAATGAGCCGAAACTATAGGTATTCCGGCTGAGAACCATCATAAGCCATCCGACCGTAAGGAAGACGGCCACGCCGGAACAGTTGAAAAGAAGGTGTATGAGAGCCGTCCTCTTGGCATTGGTACCGCTGGTGACTCCGGCAATGATGGCCACGACGCAGGAACCTATGTTGGAACCCATCGTGAGGAAAATGCCCTGATCAAGGGAGACGAGCCCTGTGACGCACATCGCAAGCGCGATGGAGGTCATAACGGACGAACTCTGGATGATGGCTGTCAGGACGGCTCCAATCAGCACCAGAAGCAGAGGATTGCTGATTTTGGCCAGAAATGTCTTCACTCCTTCGAGAGCGGCGAATTCTTCCATCGAGCCGCTCATAAGCGAGAGACCCACGAAAAGCATTCCGAACCCGGTAAGTATGCCGCCCCAGGTCTTGCCGGCGCTTGATTCTGCAAAAAGCGCTATCATTGCGCCGATTCCCGCAAAAGCCGAAAAGATTACGGTAGTGGAGAGCGCATTGCTCCCGAACATACCGAGGGCAACTATCTGTGCCGTGACTGTGGTTCCGATGTTGGCGCCGAAGATGATGGTGGCCGCCTGTGTGAGTGTAATGATGCCTGCGTTGACGAATCCTATCGTCATCACGGTGGTTGCTCCGGAGCTCTGAATGGCAGCGGTCCCGACCGTTCCGATACCCACTCCGAGGAGCTTGCTCCTGGATGCCCTGGCAAATAGGCTTTTCAACTTTTCCGAGCTCGCCGATTCCAGATTGGAGCTCATCATCTGGCACGCAACGAGGAATATGCCGATTCCCGCCAGAAGAGTCAGGATTGCAGAGACAATAGCTGTCGTTCCCATAACTGCAATTCTATAATTATTATATCCGTTAATTTCGGCGCAAAGTTAATACAATTCGGCGGATACCGCAATAGCGGATTATACTTCAATTGGGAAAATCAAACAATTTTGCAAAAATCTCCACTGTCCTTGGTTGCAGGAATCCTGACCCGCAATCCCGTTATAAAGATGCCCGTTGATGAGATGCCGGGGCAAGCCCGGGAGGACGTCAGAGGGCTTGGGCGATGGTCCGCACCTGGGCCTCGGTCAGCCCGGTAACGCTGGCTATAACATCTGCCGTAAACTCTCTTGCAAGCATTGCCCTGGCGACTTCCGCCTTGCCTTTTGCTTCGCCTTCCGCGATTCCTTCGGCTTTTCCTTCCGCGAGAGCCTTGGCGGTGGCTTCGATCGCGGCATCCTCGCGGGCCTCGGCGAGAGCAACTAGTATGTCGTTTTCGGTTGTCATATTCTTGTGGATTCCTATTTCGTGTATCGTTTCCGCAGGCAGGTTCGCCGTCATCGAAC
>JAZUHY010000040.1:0-8283 GCA_045641985.1 Candidatus Cryptobacteroides sp. | reverse complement strand
CTGCTCGGAGTTCAGATATTCAATCTCGGTGATTCCCAGGTCTGGCAGAAGCGCGCGGAGGAAGTTAATCATATTGTTCCGGCCCGTCTTGTCGCCGAAGACGACCTTGAAGACCTTGTCGTCCAGGATGTCTGTGAAAATATTTGCCATAAGCGATAAAATTTAAAAAATCATTCCACTGCAATTATGGCGAATTCCATCGACATCGGAGATAAGAAACAGAAAAACCACACATAAGAAACAGAAAAATATTTCTTATGTCCCGGGCAGGCGGCACAAGAGACGGAAAATTTTTTCTTATGTCCCGGGACGGTGAATGTCTTGTCGGACAGCAACTTTTTCGTCATCCTGGGACAGCGACGATATCCCGGGCCTCGTTGAGCGTCTTCATTGCCCTCAAGTGTCTTCCTTTTACTGATAAAATTCACGGGTGTCCGGCTATTAGCGATACTGTTCCAGAAAAGATCGGTTGCGGGCAAGGATGCAGGCACCCGTCACACCCGATTTATCGCCAAGCTTTGAAGTTCTCACCTGAATACCGTTACTCATCAGGCGGAGGGAGAACTTCCTTATCGAGTCATTCATCGGGTGCAGGAAATAATAGGTGGCGGCCTCTGCAAAAGTCCCTCCGACAATTATGCACTCCGGATTGAAGATATTGATGAGACCGGCGACGTGACGGCCGAGCTGGGAGCCCATCTGGGATATCAGATCGACGCATAAGGGATCCTCTTTCTCTGCAGCATAAATTATGTCTTTAAGCGTTATTCCATCCTTAGACAGTATTTTCCCCGACAGAAGGGACTGCTCTCCTCCTTTGACGCGCTGAATCAACTTCCTGTAAACCGCATTCCCGGACACTTCTGTCTCAATGCATCCTTTTTTCCCGCAATGGCACATCACATTGTTGTCGTAGAACGGGACGTGGCCAAGTTCACCCGCATAGCCCTTATACCCTACCAGAAGTTTTCCGTCCACAATGATGCCCATACCAAGTCCCCAACCTATGTTGATATACAGCATATCCTTTATGCTGTCACCTCCAAGCGACATATATTCGCCATACGCCATCACCTTGGTGTCATTTTCCACAATCACCTGATGTCCCAGCCTGTTCCTGAGAAAATCTGCAAGCGAAGTGTCTCGGAACTCCTCAAAATTGAAATTTGACGCGCTTGTGCCCATTGCGGAATTCACACGTCCGCCGATGGCGAAGCAAATGCACTGTATCTGCTCCGGATTGATATCTTCCTGTCCGGAAATGAAGTCATCGACGGCAACTGCAATCTCCTCGAGTTTTGAAAAGGTATCTTCAAACCTGAAGTTATTCACACTTTTGGTATTGAGGATATTCCCTTTCAAATCCATAATCCCGATATCCAGAGAGAAATACTTGATGTCCACGCCCACAAAATACAAGGCCTTGGCTTTCAGTCCGTAAAGCAGGGGACGCCTGCCGCGGCGTTCACTTTTCACCGTATCTATGACATCCAGCAAGCCGGACATCTGCATATCAAACACATATTTTGCAATTGTAGTGGGACTGATGCCGGTTCTGTCAACAATATCGGGAACGGTAAAACTTCCCTGTTCCATTATCCGGGTGAGTATCTCGTTCCGTACAACACGTGAGGTGCTTTTGTCCTCGGTAGAAGGTTTCATAATTATTCCAGTTTTGGCCAAATATAAACATAATTTTATAGAATTTTCATAAATGGTCACAATAATTCAACCTCGCGCGTTAAATTTTTGAATTTTTCAAATATTATTCTTTCCCCCCCCCATATTTTATTCCAATATTATATTTATTATAGTGGTATATAAAAATTCACGCACTTTATTTAGATAATCCATTTCCCTGAGTAGAATTTATCTTACTTTTCCACCACAAAAGACATTATTAACTTTTTATTAACCTAATTAATTATGAAGCTAATTCCTTCTATTTCCAAAGCGCTTGCGCTTTTGCTGATTGGAGCCGGGATGCTTTCATCATTCGGAGCCTATGCCCAGAACACAGTGAAGGGCACGGTTTCCGATGCAACCGGTCCGCTTCCGGGAGTTGCGGTCTTACAGGCCGGAACAACCAACGGTACAGTCACTGATGTCGATGGCAACTTCTCCATCAACGTGCCTGAGGGAGCCGTTCTCCAGTTCTCCTCCGTCGGCTATGCCACAGAAGAAATTACTGTCGGCAAGCAGGCCGTTTACAACGTCGTCCTCAAGGATGACACCACTATGCTCGACGAGGTTGTGGTCACCGGTTACGGTGGAACACAGCGCAGAGCAAAGGTTACCAACTCAATCGCGAAGGTTGACGACAAGGTCTTCCAGGTCGGTTCCTACACGAACCCCGGTTCTGCCCTCGCAGGTGCAGTGTCCGGTCTGCGCGTAGTTCAGTCATCCGGTAACCCTAACGCTATGCCTACCATCACACTCCGTGGCGGCACCAACTTCGATGGTACATCCAACGCACCCCTTATCATCGTAGACGGTCAGCTCCGTGATTCAATGGACGACATCAACCCCGAAGACATCGAGTCAATGGATGTCCTCAAGGATGCAGGTGCAACCGCCATCTACGGTGCCCGTGCCTCCAACGGCGTTATCCTCATCACCACCAAGTCCGGAAAGGAAGGACATCGCGAAATCAATTTCAAGGCAAAGGTCGGTTTGAACTACTTCTGGCTTCCTTGGGAATTCTGCGATGCAGGTGACTACATCCACTGGATGCGTAAGGCTTACAACGAATCCCACTGGGCAAACGCAGCCACTCTCAGCCAGGTAAATGCATATGGTACAGGAGCAACGGAAATCACTCCCAGCACACAGTTCAACATTCTCAAGAAGACCAACGAGAACGCTTATCTTCTCGGCAAAGGCTGGCAGGAGATGATTGACCCCATTGACGGCAAGACACCTATTATCTATAGGAGCACCAATGTTGCAGATTACAACATCAACTCTCCCGCAGTCACTCAGGACTACAACGCAAATATGTCCGGAGGCAATGATAGGGGCACATACTACGCAGGCATCGGTTACAACAATTCCGACGGTCTCGCCCGCACCACTTTCTACAATCGTTTGAGCTTCATCTTCAATGGTAGCTACAAGATTACAAACTGGCTGACGTCAAAGTCAAGCGTCAATTTCTCCCGCGCCAAATATCGTTCCCTCACTGCAACACAGGGCAGCGACGCAGGATATTTCGGACGTATCATGTCCGCTCCTCCTACCGTACGCTTTGAAGACGAGGAAGGTAATATGCTCCTCGGCAACTCTACTGGTGACGGTAACCAGAATTACCAGAATGACAAGTTCTTCCGCGACAATGAGAATATAAAGACCACTCTCAACCAGGCTTTCTCAGCAAAGATTGTGGACGGTCTTACCTTCAACATCAGCGGTAACTGGTATTTCGACCAGGACTACAACGAAGCTTTCAACAAGGACTACACGAATAATCAGGCTGCGACCAGCTGGATCAGGACACGTTCTTCTTCCGCTCAGTACGACCGCTATTTCACACAGACCTACAACGCCACCTTGAACTTCAACAAAGAGATTGCAACCAACCACAATCTTGACGTTATGGCCGGTTATGAATTCTATGACAGGCAATTCACTTATCTCTATGGCGCAGGACAGGAAGCTCCTACCGACGATTTCAGAGATCTCGAACTGACTTCTTCAGAGGCTGGTAAACGCAGCATCGACACCCAACACAGCCAATATCGTATTTCTTCATTCTTTGGTCGTCTCAACTATGACTATGCCGGCAAGTACCTGTTCTCCGCAACTTTCCGCGAGGACGGTTATTCAGCATTGCTTGACAACCGTTGGGGTTTCTTCCCCGGTGTTTCCGCCGGTTGGGTATTCTCCAACGAAGATTTCATTAAGAACGCAGCACCCGTAATCTCCTTCGGTAAACTCCGTGTTTCCTATGGTGTGAACGGTAACGCTTCAGGAATCGGAGCATACGATCTCCAGGGAAGATTCAATTCATCCCCTTACAACGGCAACGTAGGTTTCTATCTTGGAACTCTTCCGAACCCGTCTTTGAGATGGGAAAAGACCAAGACCTTCGAAGTAGGTGCTGACGTAAGCTTCTTCCACAACAGGTTGAATGCAAACATCACATACTACAACCGTCTTACGGATGACAAGTATGCAGCATTCGCACTGCCTTCAACAACCGGTTATTCTTCAATCAAGAGCAATAACGGGCAGTTCCGCAACCGCGGTGTCGAACTTGAACTCTCCGCGAAGATTATCAGAAACAAGGACTTCCAGTGGGATTTCGCAGGCAACATCTCTTACAACAGGAACAT
Source organism: Candidatus Cryptobacteroides sp. (assembly GCA_045641985.1). Classification (GTDB taxonomy): domain Bacteria; phylum Bacteroidota; class Bacteroidia; order Bacteroidales; family UBA932; genus Cryptobacteroides. The sequence goes on along the minus strand of JAZUHY010000040.1, from coordinate 3,949 downwards.
CATCGTCTCCCTTCCCGACAACGGCATCGATAATCACCGTCAGGGTGGAACCGAAGTCTATACGGGCAACGGAAACGAGACTGTATGGATAGGCGGATATCAGGAAGGTCAGGAACCGGGAGTCATCATCGGTTATGTTTCCGAAGGTCTCTTCAGAAGTGAGAGCGATTTCCCCGCAGGATATATCGTAAAGAGCGGTCACTATACCGGAAAATACCAGTATTCCCCCGCTGAGTTCGCAAAACTCACTCCTGCAGAACAGACGAATGCAATTCTTCTTGCTCCCGGTGACCAGAAATGGAAAGACATCAACGGTGACGGCATCATCGACGCGAAGGATCAGGTAGTTCTTGGCAATACAACTCCTCACTGGATTGGCGGTTTCAATACCACATTCCGTTGGAGAGACCTCAGCCTGTTCGCCGCATTCGATTATGCATTCGGGTTCAAATCCGGACAGAGCGATGCAAACAGCTTCAACTGGTTCATGGGTTGTATGCAAGGTGCATTCAATATGCCCAAGGATGTTTGGGATACCTGGACTCCGGAAAACCCCAATGCAAAATATCCCCGTTACGTCTGGGCTGACCAGTTGGGACCGTCCAACTATTACAGGACCAACTCGATGTTCGTTTACAACGGAGCATATCTTGCAATACGCGAACTCTGCCTCTCATACTCTCTTCCCAAGAAATGGATGAATGCCATCCACGCACAGAAGATTGAGTTGTCCGTTACCGGGCAGAATCTCGGATATATCACCCAGGCCAGGCTTATCAACCCCGCCATCGGAGGTATCAACCAGTCAACCTATCCTCTTCCCCGCACTGTTCTCTTCGGTGCAACACTTACATTCTAATTTAATGACAGTACAACAATCATAAAACGCAAACATTATGAAAAACATCAAATCACTTGTTGCAGGTCTTGTACTGATCAGTTCAGTAGCCGCCTTGTCATCCTGTGACAAGCAACTTGACCTCTCTCCGATCGATTACTACGGAAGCGGTTCATTCTGGACCACAGAGTCGCAATTCGACGGATATGTATATTCACTCAATTATTATCTCCGCAATCTCTGCCAGAACCGTACGATGTATCTCGGCGAGTGCCGTGGAGGTCTTTACAAGACGAGTTCAGGTTCTTCTGACGGATCAACCCACCTTAATGGAGATATCCTTACATCCAACCTCTCAGCTGACGTTCCCGGACTGACAAATTTCGCTGGCTACTATGGAGCTATAACCCAGACCAACTATTTCATCAAGAATGTCAAGAAGGATGCGTCCATACTGCCCGATGCCAAGAAAAAATATTATCTCGGTATCGGCTACGGAATCCGTGCATTTCTCTATTTCGACCTTTATAGAACTTATGGGGCAGTTCCTCTCCGTCTCAATGTAGAAGTTATCGAGGGTGAAACAGACCCCACCAAGCTCTATATGGCGCGCAACACTCCTGATGAGGTCATCAAGGAGATTAAAGCAAGCATCGATTCTTCCCTCACGAATTTCGGCGACGTAAAGGACTTCAACCCTTACGGACACGGAGCTAAGATTACCTGGTCAAAAGCCGCAACCGAATATCTTGCAGGGGAGGTCTATCTCTGGAACGCAAAGGTGTCTGTAAGCGACAAGAATTCCACCCATGCCGCCGAGCCCGGTGACATAACCAAGGCAAAGCAATTCTTTGAAAGTGTAGTCAAAAACTACAACCTTGCTCTTCAGAACAATTTCTCAGACGTATTCAGTGTCAGCAACAAAGCAAACTCCGAGATAATCTTTGCAATTCGCTATCATGAGAACGAGGCATCCAACCCGATGAGCACGAACTACACCTATATCAGTGACGGCCGTGGCGCACTTGCCAATATGTGGGATGCCGATGGAAACAAATTTGGTGATCCTTTCCAACTGAATGCAGGAGGTGGTGCACAGTGGTATGAGTACGAGAACGCCCTTTACGAATCATTCAACTCTCTCGATACCCGTCGTGACGTTACATTCGCAGCCTGCTACAACAAAAACGATAAAGGGGAATTATATCTCTTCAGCACACCTGTGGGAAAGAACCTCGGATATGTCAATAGTGCAGGAGTTCATGTGTTCAACGGAGATCAGATTTACTATCGTCTTCCCGGTGCATATCTCGCACTTGCTGAAATCGCCAATTTTGAAGGAAATAACGGCGATGTCGAAAAATACATCAACCTCGTGCGCGAGCGTGCTTTCGCAGAAGCTTGGGACGAAGCATTATACGGATACAAATGCGGGACTTTCAAGGATAATGAAATCGCCATTCTCTTTGAGAAGGACAAAGAATTTGTTCTCGAAGGCCATCGCTGGTGGGATCTTTGCCGTATGCTCACCACGAAGGACAATCCAAAGGTTACAGATCACCTTGCATTCTGTGGAGACGTCCGTCTTTCTGATACCCCTGAACTCAATCACGTACCTGTGTTGAAGACTTCGGAACCGCATAAGGTTCTCTGGCCTATCGATAAGACTTTGCTCGGCAGTGACCCGTTGATTGAACAGACAGTTGGATATTAATAGTATCTTTAACAAACAATGGAGGCGGCAATTTCGCCGCTTCCATTTTTTATAGCACAATAACCTAACAGGAATCCCCAATGAAACTCCGCTCAAATCTTCTGATATTCGTCTCCTTTGTTTTTACAATGTCCTGCTCCCACAACTTGCAGGTACCAATGACCGTAACACGAGACACAAACTTCACAGGCAGGGGCAACACCTGCGAGACCCTGCTTCGTATCAACGTCAAGGCTGTGGATGAGGCCTTCATCGAGTCCGTTGTAGTAAAGTTGGATGCAGAGCCGGGCAACGTCGGTAAACTGAGCCTCAGAAAGGATTCCATCATCATATCCAGCGTCAAGGTTAGACCAAACAAGGAGAATTATGTATTGCGCTGCAGGGAAAACGTTTCCGAAGATTCCTCCCTTGAAGTCTGCGCTGATATTACTGAGACGGCAACGGAAGGAGGAAGGGTATCGGCAGACATTGTGAAGGTCAAGTGCCGTGGCGGAGAGGCGGTTTCAGAAGTGCCCGAGGCCGGATTCAGGGAAATCCTCCTCTGCCGCAAATGCCTCTACCGGCCGGGGGACTACGGTTCCAACTACTGGCGCATTCCGGCCATACTCCAGCTTTCTGACGGCACACTTCTCACGGTCAACGACCGCAGAAACGTAGTTCAGGACGACCTCCCCAACGAAATCGACGTAGTGAGCCGCTACAGCACGGACGGAGGACGCAGTTGGAGCGAACCGGTATTCATTGCCAAAAATGGAGGCAAGATGTTCGGATTCGGCGACCCCGGTCTCGCCGAACTCGAAGACGGCACTGTAATCTGCACGTTCTGCGGAGGGCAGAGGCTCGACAAATCCCGCTGGGAAGATCCCCAGAGGTCATATTTCGCGGTCAGCAAAGACCACGGCAGAACCTGGAGCGAACCTGAGAACATCACGGCTTCCATCTGGGGGCCGAATCCTCAGAATCCGTTCCGCAAACGATACAATTCATCTTTTTTCAGCAGCGGCAATTCTCTAGTGCTGAAGAGTGGTCCTCACAAAGGCAGAATGCTCGTGGCCAATGTGTGCACCTATGACAGTTGGAAAGGCCTCTGCAACCATGCCGTCTATACCGATGACGGAGGCCGGACCTGGAACGTGTCGGAACTTGCCTATGCGGACAAAGGAGACGAAGCCAAGATGGTCGAACTTCTTGACGGAAGAATCCTTATGAGCATCCGCCAGAACGGCAACAGAGCCTATGTCATTTCCGAAGACGGAGGACAGAACTGGAGCGAACCCGCATTCTGGGACGAAATATGCACCAATGCCTGCAACGGCGACCTCATAAGATACAACGACAGCATACTCCTGCATTCCGTTCCGAACTCGATGAAGAGGGAGAACGTCAGTATCTTCCTT
>JAZUHY010000039.1:0-2236 GCA_045641985.1 Candidatus Cryptobacteroides sp. | reverse complement strand
CGCTTTGAGTTCTATCAGAGGGGCGTTGAACTTGTCGGACCCGGCAGGCTTGGTGCACTGGACGTTGCAGTACTTCGCATCAGTGTAGCCGTCACCGACGACAAAGATGCCGATGCTTGCGGGCAGTTCAGTCGGGAACTTGGTTTCCTTGATTGCAGCCTTGGTGGGCTCCTCTCCGGTCTGCTCGACAGAGGCGGAGTTTATTTTCAGGTAAATCTTTTCAATCTCCTGCCCATTGTCCGGAGGAGTGATTTCACCACCATTCTCCTGCTTTGAGCAGGAAAGCGCCGTCATCGCGATGGCGGCAAATATCCAGATTATTTTTCTCATATCACCATCCTCCTTCTTTGTCCATATCTCCGCCGTCCGTATCGGAGCCTTGCTCCCATGGGGTAACGGGGCTTTGGCAGAGAACGCACCGCGATTTAAAGACAAGCACCTTGACCTGTGGGCTGTCGTACCGGCTGTTATCACCGGCGTTATTGATTTGGGCCATATATTGAGATTATTCTTGTTTGCTTTCAAAAGAACGTATAATCTCGCAAAGATACTTCAATATTTCGGTCGTATCAACAAGAGAGCAATCAATTTGTAAAGGAATGGCTCCTGAGAGGATACTCAGTGGGTAAAAATCATATGTATGTATAAATGACAGTAACGTGCCCACAAACTTAGAGGGCCGCCCAGCATTTTAAGGGCGGCTCTCTGAGTTTTTTCCTGCCCGTACCCGAAGCGAATCACCCTCCTTCATCCATCAAAACCTTTGTTTCATACAACGGATTTGCTGGGACGGGCAGTATAATTTTCCTTTGCGCCGTTTATCAGTTTGCACGGCGTAAGTGGAAAAGCCGTGCCGGGAGCTGCCGGAGTCTGAAGGAGGAATTCATAAAGCGCGCGAAGTCCTAAGACACGTGGCAGCACGGTGAACAGAGTACGCATCAACAACTAAAAATCAAAAACTATGGCAATAAGTCAAATTCCTGCACAGATGGCGACCAACGCCCTGCAGGCTATTCCTTTCAGTTCCATGATTGGCGGTCCTCTCAAGGCCTGTATCGAGGCTCAGGCGATGGCAGCCCAGACATCGTGGGACTTCATCCAGAAGGTCGGCCTGAACACCGATCCGAAAACCGGAGAACTTCAGGCTGTCAATGTATCGTTCTCGTTCAATCAGGGCGGACGTATGATGCAGATCAACGTTCCTCTCCTCACAATTGTCCCGATTCCCTACATTGCAATCAACTCCGTTGATATCAATTTCAAAGCTAACGTTTCTGCATCTTCTTCAAGTTTCTCGGAGAATACACAGAGCAGCAGCATAGAAGCCGGTGGCACGGGCAAGGCAACGCTTAATCTCTTCCTGTTCAAACTGGAAGCTGACCTGAAGGCGAACTATTCGTCCAAGAAAGACTCCAAAGCTACCGAGGAATCCAAGTACAGCGTTGAGTCCACCATTGACGTAGCGGTAAAGGCCGGACAGGAAAGTATGCCTGCAGGCCTTGCGAAGGTGCTCGAAATGCTCAGCAATGCAATGGACGTGTCTGACGCAAAGGGGACCCTGGAGGCAAGTGCTCTCGTGCTCGATTCAGGTGATACCCTCATCCTTACATACAAGGACAGAAACGGCCTTTTTGCGCCAAAAGAGATTGTATGTACAGCGGGCAACGCAACCACAAAGGTGGCTGACGACAATGTCGTTTGTGAAAAACTGACTGCCGGAAAATACACCTTCAAGGCTGGTGACCGCGAGGTTACTGTCGAAGTCAAGGAGAAGAAGGCAGACAAAGGTGAGAAGAATGAACCTGCTGCAAAAGAGGAGAAGTAATCCCCTCGCACAATGATGTCCGGGGATGCGGGCACTCTGATCCGCATCCCTTTCCCATAAACACGAATTCAAAACAAAAAGAAAATGGCAAAACTACATTCAATTATAGGCTCGATAATGCGTGATATCATTGCCGCGCAGCACGAGGCCAACCTGTATTCCCTGTCACTGAGTGAGAACTACGGCAGCGAAGGACGGGCAAGAGGCCTCCAATTGCCAGGTGTCCAGTTCGGAGAAATAGAAATGGATTTGAAGTATGGAATCATAGCTTCCGACCTGGATGAGGAATCCAACATCCGGTTGGGAGAGTTGGGCGGATTTATAGCGAAACTGTGCCAACGGTGTGCCGATATGTCCATAAAGGTTCTTGCAAGCCATATGACCGGTTGGAATATTTCAAATAAACTGAAT
>JAZUHY010000038.1:0-63125 GCA_045641985.1 Candidatus Cryptobacteroides sp. | reverse complement strand
TGAGGTTTGGTCCTCTTGAATACTTCTTTTGCCATAATATTATGAATAAGTTGTTACACAAAAATTGAGCCGATGATGGGAATTGAACTCATGACCTCATCCTTACCAAGGATGCGCTCTACCCCTGAGCTACATCGGCTTTCAGTTGAGCGGGGTAGGAGAATCGAACTCCCATTTCCAGCTTGGAAGGCTGGCATAATAGCCATTATACGAACCCCGCTTTGTTGTTGTGGGTGAGGATGGATTCGAACCACCGTAGGCGTGCGCCAGCAGATTTACAGTCTGCCCCATTTGGCCACTCTGGTACTCACCCGAATGTGCCGGTAAAAGCTCCGGCTAAAGCGAGCCGATGGGGGGATTCGAACCCTCGACCCCGAGATTACAAATCACGTGCTCTGGCCAACTGAGCTACATCGGCAAGTATTTCAAAGACCCTTCCCTGCGAAAAGGGATTGCAAAGATAGATATTATTTCGAAATCTCCAAAATGTTTTTGCTCTTTTTTTTGAGAGCAAGCGCAACTGCGACCGCGACAGTGCCCAGAGCGATGAAAAGCCACTCCACTCTGGCAACGGCTTCCAGCCCCTTGCTTGATGCGAAAATGCCTCCGACAATCTTTGGAACGAAGAACAGTCCGACGTTCTGAATCCAGTAGATCAGGGAGTATGCGGTGCCCAGACTCTTTTCCGGGACAATCTTGGGTACGGAAGGCCACATTGCCGATGGAACCAGGGAATAGCCCAGCCCGAGCAGCGCGATGCCTGCATAGCCCCAGAATGGCACCCCAAGGGGAGCGAAGGCGATGAGCAGATGGCCCGAGAGCACTGCCGCACTTCCGAGAATCATCCAACGCGGTGCCTTGCCGAATTTGTCCACAAGGATACCGAAGAGCGGGGTGAATATTATCGTGAAGAACGGAATCATTGCTATCATAGTACCCGCAACGGAATCTTCTATCCCGAAGCGCGGGATTATGACTGAGGTCCCGAATTTCTTGAATGAACTCACGCAGCAGTAGAACGTGACGCAGAGGATGCCTATCATCACGAAGCCGGGATTGCGGAACAGTGTGAGGATGTCACCTGCCTTGAACTTGTCTTCATCGGCCACCCGCCCCTTCGAGAATGCTATGCCGTCATTGCGGTCTTTCCTTGCGTCGAGGATGACGAATACTGCCCATACCAGGGCGCCTGCGAGGAGCAGAATCATCCCGACCTTGGCCGGACGGGCGGTGTCGGCAACGGTGTAGAAGTCTTTCGGGATACCGATTATCATCGGTGCGCAGATGAGGGCCAGTGCGGTTCCCGCCCGCGCTATTGCGAGCTGCAGTCCCATCGCCAGTGACATATTCCCTTCCTTGAACCATTTGGCTATCGAGCGCGTGACGGCCACGCCCGCAATCTCGCTGCCTAGTCCGAAGGTCATCTTGCCTATCCTTCCCACTGCGATGGCGGTGTCTTTGGGAAGTCCTCCGGCTACTCCGTAGTATGCCATCGCTCCTCCGACCACCATCATCCCGAGGAATACGCTTCCCATTATGCGGATGCCGTAGATGTCCAGAAGAATCCCTCCTATGATGAGACCTCCGCACACGCAGAGCAGGCTGTAGTCTCCAATGAAATTGCCCAGATCGCGTGAATCCCACCCGAGTTCCAGAGTGGCCGGATTCTTGAACAGCTGTGAGGCTGACGAGAACATGTCGTCAAAGAAATACGATGCGAACATCGGTACTACAAGGCAGGCCAGTGCCAGCCACGGAAGGTATTTGTTGTTCTTCATAAGCGTTTATTTCTGAATGTTGGGAAGTTCGAGCCCGTATCCTTTCTTTCTGTCCTCCGTCTTGAGGAGTATGCTGAAGAAGAAGGCCAGAACTCCGAAACTGGAGAATACTATCATTGGAACGAGGTAACTTCCGGTGTTGTTGCGGAGCGTGCCGATGAGCATGGGGACAAGGCAGAGCCCTATGTTCTGGACCCAGAAAATCAGGCAGTATGCGCTTCCGAGAATCTTCTCGTCGATGATTTTCGGAACAGAAGGCCAGAGCGCCGCGGGCACGAGGGAGAAACTGACCCCCAGAATTACAATGAGTGTGACCGCGAGGCCCTTCGATGGGAATGCCGGCAATACGAATGCGAAGCACAAGTGGCAGGCAATCATTATTATGGAGCCGAGCATAAGCATTGTGGCTCCCTTACCCTTGCGGTCGAGGAAAATGCCGAGAAGCGGGGTGAGGCACATTGCCAGAATGGGGAAACAGCTGAACAGCTGTGCCGCTGAAGCGTTGTCGATGCCCAGAGTCTCTTCGAGGAAGTTGGGGGCATAGCGCTGGAACGGGAATATCGCACTGTAGTAGAGGACGCACAGCAGTGCCACAATCCAGAACATCTTGCTCTTGAAAATTGCTCCGAGGTCACTCACGTGGAATTCGTCTTCCGGTGATTTCTCTTCCGTGGCAAGGCCTTCGGCTATGAGTTCCCTGTCGAACCTGCTGTCAAGCACGGCGAATATGATGAAGTTCACGAGACCTATCATAAGGAGCGCGCCGCAGAATCCGAGGGGCGCCACGATGGAACCGTTGAACTTGCCGGAGATGATGGGGGCAATCCACATCACGCCGAACACGCCCAGACGGGCGATGGCCATTTCCAGACCCATTGCCAGCGCCATTTCCTTGCCTTTGAACCACTTTGCCAGAATCTTTGAGACGTTGGTGCCTTCCATCTCGCAGCCGCAGCCGAAGATCATAAATCCCAGGGATGCCATCTTGGCGCTTGCGGGCATTTCCACCCACCAGGTGCCGAGCCAGGAATAGAGAGCGGTCTGTGCAAACCAGTCGCTGATACCTATATATTTTATGCAGGCGCCAAGCACCATCAGTCCCGCGGACAGGATTCCGGAGAACCGCACTCCCAGTTTGTCGAGGATAACGCCGGCCAGAATCAGGAAGCCGCATACGTTCAGTATGTATTCCGATGCCGCATATTTTCCGAATACACTGCTGTTCCAGCCCAGATTGGCCTCCACCAGGGATTTGAGCGGGGACATCACGTCCACGAACATATAGGCGAAGAACATCATCAACGCCACGAGAAGCAGAACGCTCCACCTCGCCAGGGGGTAGTCGTTCATCAGTTTTCTAACTTTTTCAGCCATAATATCTGTTTTAATTATTACTCTTGTTTCCTTGTCGGCAGGGCTGCTGCGTTTTGTTGCTGCACCTCAGGGGCTATGTCCCACCCGGAGGACACATTAACCCTGATGAGAAGTGCCCTCCGGGTGGGACATAGCCCCTGAGGTGTCTTAACGAAGCGGTTTAATGCTGTAACCTGACAATCTGCGAAGTTAATCTATTTGGCACGAAAGTCAAAATAAAGTTGTATCTTCGCATTGATATGATTCTGGAAAAAATCGATTCCCCGCTGGATCTGAGAAAACTCGGTGAGGAGCAGCTCTCTCCGCTCTGCGCGGAAGTGCGTGGCTATATGCTGGAATGCTGTTCGCGCAATCCGGGACATTTGGCTTCCAGCCTCGGTGCGGTGGAGATTATCGTCGGCCTGCATTATGTTCTGGATACCCCGCAGGACAAGATAGTCTTTGACGTGGGGCATCAGGCCTATGCCCACAAGATTCTGACGGGCAGGCGTGAGGAGTTCAGGGCTCTGCGTACAAAAGAAGGGATAAGCGGCTTTCCGAACATCTCTGAAAATCAGTACGATGCTTTCGGTGTCGGACATTCCTCCACATCCATTTCCGCCGCGTTGGGAATGGCGGAGGCCGCCAGAATCAGAGGAGAGAGAAGGAAAGTGGTGGCGGTGGTAGGGGACGGCGCCCTGACAGGAGGCCTCGCTTTCGAGGGCCTCAACAATGCCGGCATCTCCAATTCCGACATCCTTGTGATACTCAACGACAACAACCAGTCGATAGGGCCCAACAGAGGAGGTTTGCACAACTACCTGCTCAAACTGACCACAAGCCGGCATTACAATTGGATAAAGCAGAGTGTCTGGAATCTTCTGGGGGAAGGCAGGGTCCGCAAATTCCTGCAACGATGGGTGAGGAGCCTCAAGTCCTGGTTTGTCAAGAAGACAGGAGGCGACCTGTTCGAAAGTCTGGGATTCAGATATTTCGGGCCGATTGACGGAAACGATATCATTCAGGTGACGGAGACTCTCAGGAAACTCCAGACCATCAAAGGCCCCTGCCTGCTGCATTGTATGACGGTGAAGGGAAAGGGCTATGCCCCGGCGGAAGCCGATCCCGAGACCTGGCACGCTCCCGGCAGATTCGACGTTGCGACGGGGCGGAGGCTGAATACGGAGTACAGCGCAGACAGGTATCAGGACGTGTTCGGCGCAGTCTTGTGCGAGTTGGCGGAGGAGAATCCGTACGTTGTGGGGGTGACTCCTGCAATGACGGGAGGATGCGGGATGACCGGATTCGCGGAGCGCTTCCCCTCACGTTTCTACGATGTGGGCATTGAAGAACAGCACGCCGTCACTTTTTCCGCCGGACTTGCCGCGGGAGGGATGCGTCCGTTCTGCAACATATACTCGTCTTTCTCGCAGAGGGCGTATGATCAGATAATTCACGACGTCGCCTTGCAGAAACTTTCGGTAGTGCTCTGTCTTGACCGTGCCGGAGTGGTGGGGGAGGACGGTGCCACCCACAACGGGGTGTTCGATATGGCTGCATACAGAAGCATTCCGAACTGCATCATCGCGGCACCCTCCGATGAGTCGGAACTGAAGCTTATGATGTATTCGGCTCTGCATCATAAGGAAGGGCCGTATATCATAAGGTACCCGCGCGGGATGGGGGAAGGCACCGATTGGAGGAATAAGGCTTATGAAGTCCTGGCCCCGGGGAAGGCTGTTGAACTCCGTCCCGGTTCGGATGTGGCTGTAATTGCCCTGGGCCCTTCGGTCCATCGTGCAGTCGAAGCCGCAGAGAGTCTCGAAGGCAGGCTCTCTGTCGGAGTTTATGATTTCAGATACCTCAAGCCGCTTGACACGGCGATACTTGATGAGATTGCCTCAAGATATCGTGCAGTCCTGACCGTTGAGGACGGCTGCATCAAGGGTGGTCTTTTCGGAGCAGTCTCCGAATATTACGCTTCCAGGGGGGCAGACATCAGAATTGACGGTATCGGTGTACCGGACGAGTTTATCCTTCACGCCCGTCAGTCACAGCAAAGGGCGATGTGCGGCATCGACACCGCAGGCATCACCCTCAAACTGCAAAATTTCATTTAATCTTTCACTTCCCTGCGTCAGCAGCGGATCAGGGGCTGACTGGAAAGGCGCATCAGAGCCCCCTAGAATGGCAAATCATCACTCGCCGATTCATCCAGACTGATATCGACGGGCTGTGCCGCGGGCTGAGGAGCCGGGGCTTGGTATGCGGGCTTTGCAGGCTGCTGGTATGTCGGCTGCTGGTATGCCGGTTGTGCAGGCTGTCCGTAGCTGCCCTGTGCGGGAGCGTCACCTTCCCTGCGGCCCAGGAGCTGGAGCGTATCCACCACCACTTCCGTAGTGTATTTCTTGTTGCCCGTTGCATCGCTGTAGGAGCGGGTGCGGAGCTTGCCTTCGATGTAGAGTTGGGTCCCCTTCTTTACGAACCTCTCACATATATCTGCTGACTGTCTCCAGGCAACGATATTGTGCCATTCTGTGTTCTCCCGCAATTCTCCGCTTCTGTCCCTGTATCTCTCCGATGTGGCGAGAGTGAAAGTTGCGACTTTGGTTTGCTGGCCCTGCTGGCCCCCATCAAGGTAACGTACTTCCGGGTCTCTTCCAACGTTACCGACTAAAATTACTTTGTTGACTGACATATTGTTTGTTCTTTACCTTCCGTCCGTCGTGGCCGGAATTACCGGCAAGATAGGAATAATTTGTTAATTTTGTACCAGACAAGATAAATGATTATGACAACTTTCCTTTTCGCCTTGATTCTGACAGTGCTGCCGATGCCGTCCGGGCTGATGACAGACCTTGTAGAACATACCGATTGGCCGGAAAACGCCCGCCCGCTCATCCGAAGCGAACACCCATCCTTTTCCTGGGCCATTGAAAGCGATGTGCCCGACGTCACCCAGAAAGCCTACAGGCTGCTTGTGGCGAGCCGCCCCGAACTGCTGAAAAACGGGACGGCAGACATCTGGGACAGTGGAACGGTACGGAGCGCTGTGCGCAGTGGTGTCGTGTGCGGCGGCACACCGCTTGCCCCGGACAGGGATTATTACTGGGTTGTGAAAGTGAAGACGAACAGGGGATGGAGCGGTTATTCGCAGCCCCGGAAATTCCACACGGCACCGGTTCTTGACGGGTCGCCCGCGTATTATCCTCTGGTAAAGACAGCGGAACACCCCGTTTTGCTGGAGAGGAACGTGGCGGGCAATTTGTTTGCTGATTTCGGTAAGAGCGCATTCTGTCAGTTCTCCTTTGCCGCCGACGTCTCCGGGCCCTGCGAGGTGACAGTGCATTTCGGGGAGGCGGCGGACTCCTGTGCGGTCAGACGCAACCCTGGCGGGAGCATAAGGTACTGCGCGCTGAAGGCGGAAGTGATTCCCGGGCGTGAAACAGAAGTGGTTTTCCCTCACGACAGGAGGAATACCGCCCCCAAGGCCAACGAATCCGGAGTTTCCCCGATTCTGATGCCGGAGGAGACGGGAGAGGTCTATCCCTTCAGATATGTTGAGATAGAGGGCCTTCCCGAAGGCGCGAAGGCCGTCAGAATCACCAGGCAGGCGGTTCACTATCCTTTTGATGATGACGCGTCGTATTTCCATTGCTCCGACGAAACACTGAATGCCGTCTGGGAGCTTTGCAAGTATTCCATCAAGGCAACGTCTTTCTGCGGATACTATGTGGATGGGGACAGGGAGAGGATACCTTATGAGGCGGATGCCTACATCAACCAGCTGGGCCATTACGGCGTGGACAGGGAGTTTTCGATGGCAAGGCGCACCGTGGACCATCTTATGGCAAACCCCACCTGGCCCACGGAATGGATACTGGAATCCGTGCTGCTTTGCTGGATGGACTATATGTACACGGGCGACAAGACTCTGCTGGAGAAATGGTATGAACTCATAAAAGCCCGTAACCTGCTGTCTCTGAAGCAGGAAAACGGACTTATAAGCACCAGGGTCAAAGCTCTTGACAGCGAATTTCGGGCTTCGATAGGATTCCGCGGGCGCAATATGAGGGACATAGTGGACTGGCCTCAGTCCGGAGCGGCGGGCCTGGAGAAGGAGGCGGCGGGGGAGGCCGACGGATTCGTACTGACAGATTACAATGCGGCCGTGAATGCGTTGTGGTGTCACGTCCTGAACGTCACGGCCCGGATAGCGGATGTTCTGGGCAAAACCGGAGACGCCGGGCTTTTCCGGGATGAGGTGGCTGCGGCGCGGAAGGCGTTCAACGAACTGTTCTATGATGCCGGGAGCGGACATTATAAGGATGGCATAGACACCGGCCACAAGTCGCTTCACGCAGGAATGTATGCATTGGCGTTCGGAATCATTCCCGAAGACAGGGTAGGAGCGGAGGCGGAGTTCCTGAAAAGCAGGGGAATGGCCTGCAGCGTTTACGGCGCCCAGTTCCTTCTGGATGCCCTGTACGAGGCAGGGGAGGCGGATTATGCTTCATCCCTGATGACATCCAGAGCCCGGCGCAGTTGGTACAATATGATTGCCCTTGGCTCAACGATAACCCTGGAGGCCTGGGACCCGGCCTTCAAGCCGAACCTGGATTGGAATCATGCCTGGGGAGCCGCTCCGGCCAATATAATCCCCCGGAAGCTTATGGGCCTGGAGCCTCTGGAACCGGGATTCTCAAAGATGCGGATAAAGCCTCAGTTGGGACTTGTCAGGAATGCCGAGGCTGTCATACCTACAATAGCCGGTTCCGTAAGTATTGCCTGTTCAAGGGAGGATGGGTTCCGTCTGGATGTTGATATCCCAGCCGGCACAACGGCGGAGGTATGGATTCCGACCGGAGAGGGCGGCTGGAAGATTGTGAACGTTGGTTCAGGAAAGCACAGTTTCAGAAATTGAGAGTCCCGAAGTCCGGAGTCCTGCCGGTCATCAGTTCGTAGCCGTAGAGGGCCTGACGCTTGAGCCAGGTTTTGCCGGAGATGTATTCCGCATCGGTTCCACGGAGGCAGGGGCATTTGTAATTTGCTTCAACCAGAAAGCGGCAGGACAATTTATCATAGCCTTCCGCCTCGGAAGGCAGGGTGTAGAAAATGACATCGGCATCAACTCCATCCGCAATTTCATCGTGATGAAAAGTCTGCAACCGGAGTCCGCTGTCGAGTACTGCGGCCGCGGCCGCCTTGCCTGCACCTCCCGTCCCGATTACGGCAACCGTCTGTGCGTCTCCGCTACCGATGATGTCGTGAAGGATGCTCAGCACGGCGAAATAGTCCGAGTTATGGGCCGCGATGCCGTCGGCAGTCTTCACAAGGATGTTCGCCGCTCCGGTTTTCTGTACCTCGGGGGATTTGATGTCGGCTCTCTCCGCCGCCTGCTCCTTGAAAGGCATTGTCACGTTGACGGCGCGGTAGCCTTCGATGAAGCGGCTCCAGGCTTCGTCAAAATCCGGAGTCTCGATTATGTCGTAGGGATATTTCCCTCCGTATGCTTTGGAGAAAAGCTTCGGGCTGAGTGAATGTGCCGCAGGGTAGCCGATAAGTCCGAACCTGTCCATAATGCATCATTTCTGCCGTCTTTGTCTGACGGCTTCAAAAAGAAGGATTGCCGCACTCACGGAGACGTTGAGGGAATCGAGTTTTCCCCGCATCGGAATCAGGACGTGTGCATCGGCGGCCTTTCTCCATAAGCCTGTGAGGCCGGTCGATTCGGTGCCCAGGACGATGGCGGTGCCGCCTTTCATATCGCAGTCGTAGTAGAAAGACGAATCCTGGAGTTGGGCTGTGAGTATCCTTATGCCTTTCGATTTGAGCCATCCGATGGCTTCTTCCGACGTGCAGGCAACGGTGGGCACGGAGAAGATTCCGCCGAGCGAGGCCCGTATGAGGTTGGGGTTGAAAAGATCGGTCAGAGGGTCGCAGACTATCACCGCATCCGCTCCGGCCGCATCCGCGCTTCTGAGTACGGCTCCCAGGTTGCCCGGTTTCTCCACGCTCTCAAGTACCACCACAAGGGGATTGTCCTTCAGTTTCAGGTCTTCCAAACCCAAGACTCTGGAACGGACTTCTGCTATCACCCCCTCGGTGCTACCGCGGTACGCTATTTTTTCATAAACTTCCGGTGTTACCTCGAATTTCCGCCATTTTGGTTTTGTTCTTGTTCTTGGTTTGCCGACACCCAACTCGCTCAAGGACCCATTCAATGCCTCAGCCCCGTTGCACAAAGCCGAAACGAACACGGAGTCAATCTCGTACCCGGCTTCAAGGCAGTGCTGAAGTTCCCGGACACCCTCCACCACAAAAAGACCGCTCCCGCGCCGCTCAGATGATTTCTGCTGCAACGCGAGAAGCTTCTTGATTTTCGGATTGTGGACCGATGTTATCAGTTCTGACACTGTTCCTTGTCTTCTTTTTCCTCTTTCTTGAGTTTCTTTTCCGGTTTCATCTGGGGGAAGAACAGCACGTCCTGAATGGCTGTCTGACCTGTCATAAACATAGTCAGACGGTCAATTCCCATTCCGAGTCCGGATGTGGGGGGCATACCGTATTCGAGCGCGCGGACGAAGTCGTAGTCGATGAACATAGCCTCGTCGTCGCCCTTGCTCTTCAGTGCGGCCTGCTCTTCGAACCTTTCAAGCTGGTCGATGGGGTCGTTCAACTCGGAATAGGCGTTGGCGAGTTCCTTGCCGCACACGAACAGTTCGAAGCGTTCGGTGAGGCTCGGGTCTGTGCGGTGACGCTTCGTGAGGGGAGACATTTCCACCGGGTAGTCGGTGACGAAGGTCGGCTGGACAAGATTCTTTTCGCAGTATTCTCCGAATATGGCATCTATCAGCTTGCCCTTGCCCATAGAAGGCTCGATTTCCACACCCAGTTTCCTGCAGGTGGCGCGGAGTTCGTCCTCGGTCATTCCCTTGACGTCAACCCCGGCGTATTCCTTTATTGCGTCGAGGATGGGAAGTCTGCGATACGTTCCGCCGAAATCGACTTCATTGTCTCCGATTTTCACGACGGTCGTGCCGTTGACGGCCGTGGATATCTTCGCCAGCATCTTCTCCACGAATTCCATCATCCAGTTGTAATCCTTGTAGGCAACGTAGATTTCCATACAGGTGAATTCCGGATTGTGGGTCTTGTCCATGCCCTCGTTGCGGAAGTCCTTGGCGAACTCATACACTCCGTTGTAGCCGCCTACAATAAGGCGCTTGAGGTACAGCTCATTTGCGATGCGCAGATAGAGGGGGATGTCGAGTGCGTTGTGGTGGGTGATGAACGGGCGCGCCGTGGCACCTCCGGGTATGCTTTGGAGGATGGGGGTTTCCACCTCAAGGCAACCCGCGGCGTTGAAGTACTCGCGCATCGTGGCCACTATCCTGGCCCTCTTGATGAAGGTGTCCTTCACCTGCGGGTTCACTATGAGATCGACGTAGCGCTGACGGTAGCGGAGTTCGGGGTCTGCGAAAGCATCGAAGACCTGGCCGTCGAGTTCCTTCACGATGGGAAGGACCCTCAGCGACTTGCTTAGCAGCGTGAGCTCCTTTGCGTGGACCGACAGCTGCCCTGTCTGGGTGAAGAAGGCGAAGCCCTTGATGCCGATGATATCACCGATGTCGAGGAGTTTCTTCCATACCGTGTTGTACATTGTCTTGTCTTCGCCGGGGCATATCTCATCTCTCTTGACGTATATCTGGATCCTGCCGCTTTCATCCTGGATTTCTCCGAAGGAAGCCGCTCCCATTATGCGGCGGCTCATAATGCGCCCGGCTATGCACACTTCATGGAAATTGCCTTTCTCCGGGTCAAAACCGGCCGCGATTTCAGCCGCGCCGGCATTGACGGGATATTCGGCTGCGGGGTAGGGCTCGATGCCCAGTTCTCTGAGTTTTGCGAGTGATTCTCTCCTGATTTGCTCCTGCTCGCTGTATTCGATGTTTGCCATTTTTATATTATTTCGTCTTTTCTTTCGCGAAGGCCGCGCACCCTTATCTGCAGGGTGGAACTGCCGCGGTAGTAATTTTCCACTATGGAGTAGCATACGTCCAGCGGGTTGCCGGACTTGATGTAGTCGAAGTAGTCCGCCATATTGAAGGCAATAGCCGCAATCTGGTGGTATGGCTGGTCTTCCTGGATGAGGTCCAGCTTGAGGTGTACTCCTCCCGCACCGACCTTGCGCCCGTTGCCCACGTCATAGACGTTCTCCGTGATGAAAACCGGGTTTCCGTTTCCCGGTCCGAAGGGTTGGAACTGCTTCAGGATTCTGAAGAATTTGGGAGTGATTTGGGAGAAATCCAGCCGCTCGTCGATTTCCACAATCGGAGTGAGCATATCCGCATTGATTTTCCCCGCCACGAATTCGTTCATCCTCGAGGCGAATTCCGGGAGGTTCTCCTCCTTCAGAGTGAGCCCGGCGGCATATACGTGACCGCCGAAATTCTCGAGAAGGTCCGCGCAGTTCTCAATGGATTCGTAAAGGTCGAAGCCCGCTATGCTGCGGGCGGAGCCCGTCACGAAACCGTTGGACTTGGTGAGTACAACCGTGGGCTTGTAGAAAGCTTCCACGAGGCGTGATGCGACAATTCCGACGACTCCCTTGTTCCAATTGGGGTTATAGACAATGGTGACGTTATCGCTTGCCAGACACTGACCGCTCTGCACCATCTCCAGGGCTTCCTGCGTAATCTCGCGGTCGATGTTTTTGCGTTCGTTGTTGTTGTTGTTTATCTGCCTGCCTATCGTCATCGCCCTGTCTGTATCCGTCGCCGTGAGCAATTCAACGGCAAGCCTTCCGGATTCCATACGGCCGGCGGCGTTGATGCGGGGGCCTATCTTGAAGACGATGTCGTCGATGGTGATGTGCCCTGGTTCGAGATTGGACAGTTCTATCATTGCAAGAAGCCCTTTTCCGGGATTCTCGTTGAGGACCTTGAGTCCGTAGTATGCCAGCACGCGGTTTTCCCCCACCATTGTCACGAGGTCGGACGAGATGCTGACCACGAGCAGGTCCAGAAGCGGCTCCAGCGTGTCGAAAGCTATGCCGCGGAACTGCGCATAGGCCTGCATCAGCTTGAATCCCACTCCGCAACCGCTCAGGTCGTCGAAGGGGTAGCTGCAATCCTCGCGTTTGGGGTCCAGAACGGCCACTGCGGGTGGAATCCTGTCTTCCGGCAGGTGATGGTCGCAGATAATCATATCTATCCCTTTCTCCTTGGCGCGCAGGGTCTTTTCGATGGCCTTGATGCCGCAGTCGAGTGTGATTATGAGGGTGAATCCGTTTTCTGCGGCCCAGTCTATGCCCTTGACGGATACGCCGTAACCCTCATCATACCTGTCAGGAATGTAGAAATCCATCCTTGACGTGAACTGCTTGAGGTACGAATATACAAGTGCGACAGCTGTGGTGCCGTCAACGTCATAGTCTCCGTAAATCAGGATTTTCTCGCCTTCCGTTATGGCTTTGTGGAGCCTTTCCA
Organism: Candidatus Cryptobacteroides sp.; assembly: GCA_045641985.1. GTDB lineage: Bacteria > Bacteroidota > Bacteroidia > Bacteroidales > UBA932 > Cryptobacteroides. The sequence continues at coordinate 50,503 of JAZUHY010000038.1, read as the reverse complement.
CGGCCACGTCCATATCTTTCATAAGGAAAGGGTCGTGAAGATTGGAGAGGCTGGGACGGAAAAACGCCCTGGCCTGTTCGAAGGTTTCCACGCCGCGCTTGACCAGGAGCTCGGCAAGCACCCTGTCTATGCCGATTTCGGCGGCCAGGCGGTTGACTTTCTCCGCATCAGCGGATTCTTTCAATATCCATTTGCTCCCTTTTGTCATAATCGGACAAATTTACCAAAAATTTCCGTTAATGTCAATTATTTCGCATATTTGCACGTATTATGGACAGTATTAGGGAAATCTACAAAATCGGATACGGACCATCCAGCAGCCATACGATGGGCCCCGGCCGTGCCGCGGAAATCTTCCTTGGAAGGAATTCTTCCGCCACTTCTTTCCGTGTCACTCTCTACGGCAGCCTTGCGGCCACCGGAAAAGGGCACAGGACAGATTACATCATTCTCAAGACATTGGGCGAAGACAGGACGGAGATAGTGTGGAGGCCCGATATCGTCAAGGAGTTCCATACCAACGGGATGTTCTTCGAGGCATTGGGCGGTGAAGGGGAAGTTCTTGATTCATGGACGGTTTACAGTATCGGCGGAGGCAATCTGTCTGAAGGCGAAACGGAGGAAAAGGAGAAATCAGAAACTCTGTATGGAAGGAACTCGATGTCGGAAATCCAGAAATTCATAGAGAATGAGGGCTTCTCGTTCTGGGAATATGTGGAGTATCACGAGGGAAAGGAAATATGGGACTATCTCGGCAAGGTATGGGAGGTTATGCAGAACAGCGTGCGTGAAGGCCTTGAAAACGACGAGAGGCTTCCCGGCTGTCTGAGGGTCCGGAGCAAGGCGAAGCAATATTTCATCAGGGCAAGCGGATTCAAGGACAACCTCAGGAGCCGTGCCCTGGTAAGTTCCTATGCCCTGGCCGTGGCGGAGATGAACGCCCGTGGCGGTGTTGTGGCCACTGCGCCGACCTGCGGTTCCTGCGGGGTGGTTCCTGCTGTGCTTTACCATTCAAAGGTCGCTCACGGTTTCTCCGATATGGATATACTGAAGGCATTGGCTACTGCCGGGCTTTTCGGTAACGTTATCAGGACCAATGCTTCCATTTCCGGTGCGGAGGTGGGCTGTCAGGGAGAGGTCGGTAGTGCATGTGTGATGGCGGCCGTGGCCACCAATCAGCTTTACGGAGGTTCTCCGCAGCAGATAGAGTGTGCTGCCGAGATGGCGATGGAGCACAACCTCGGTCTGACCTGCGACCCCGTCTGCGGACTCGTCCAGATACCTTGTATCGAGCGTAACGCCATTGCCGCCTTGCGTGCTCTGGATGTCAGCCTGTATTCCCTGTTGAGTGACGGGAAGCATCTTATTTCCTTCGACAAGGTGGTCGATACTATGAAGCGTACAGGGAAGGATCTTCCGAGTCTTTACAAGGAGACAGCCAACGGAGGACTTGCCACTGTGGAGTATGATATGTCAGAAATCGACAGGTAAGATGGACGGACTGTTCCCCGACGGCAGAATCCTTGTTCTGGACGGTGCTATGGGCACTATGCTTCAGAAACGCGGCCTGACCGGCCCCGGACAGGTCTATAACTTGACCTCTCCGGAGACTGTGGCCTCAATTCACAGGGAATACATAGATGCCGGGGCGGATATCATAGAGACAAACACTTTTTCCGGAGGGTATGAAACTTCACTGGCTGGGGCGCGGATAGCCCGCGGTGTTGCGGATTCGGCCGCACGGAGAATCCTGGTGGCCGGAAGTGTGGGTCCCACCACCAAATCGCTGTCGATATGCAACGACTATGACCATCCCGATGCCAGGGCCGTTTCCTTTGATGAGATGGCGGAAGCGTACAGGGAGCAGATTCGCGGTTTGCTGGAAGGCGGAGTTGATATGCTGCTGCTTGAAACCTGCTTCGATTCCCTCAACGCCAAAGCGGCGATATACGCCTGGCACAGTCTGGGGACGGAGGTCCCGGTGGCGGTGTCGGGAACGTTCAGCGATGCCGGCGGCCGGCTGCTGACGGGGCAGACTCTGGAGGCTTTTTATACGTCTGTACTTCATTGCAACCCTGTTGCGTTCGGCCTTAACTGCGGACTCGGAGCGGAGAAGATGCTGCCTCTCGTGGAAGAAATCGCCGGATTTGCTTCCTGTCCCGTGATATGCTATCCCAATGCCGGAATGCCTGACAGACACGGAAACTACACCCAGACACCGGCTGAAATGGCGGCTGAGGTGGGGAAAATTGCGGATACGGGCATCGTCAACGTTGTGGGAGGATGTTGCGGTACTACTCCCGACCATATCAGGGCCATTGCGGAAAGGGTGAAGAATATACGTCCTGCCTCAAGGCCGGCATCCTGTGATTGCCTGCGTCTTTCGGGTCTGGAATCCTTCCGTTTCGGGGAAAGGGAGCTGTCTGTCTGTGCCGCGACGGATTCCGCTCTCAATCCGGAATTCGCCGGAATGATAAGGGAGGGTGACTATGACAGCGCTATGTGCCTGGCATCGGAGGCTTTGTGCTCCGGCCCAGATATTCTTGACATTAATATGGATGCCGTCGGGGCGGGCGGCAGGGAGGCTATGGGGAAGTTCGTGAGATATATTATGCTGGATCCCGGCATCAGCCGTGCGGCACTGATGATAGAGTCTTCTGACGCGGAAGTCGTCATTGAGGGATTGAAGAATGCCCAAGGGAGATGCATGGCCTGTTGTACGGGCCCCTGTGACGTGAATTTGTTTGAAAAAGCGTTCGGTGCCGTCATGACAGACGCCGGATCCGTCCGGAAAATACTCTGAAATATGCGAAAAATCATTGTCCTGCCGGCCATAGTGCTGGCCCTGTTTCCGATTCTGCCGCTTTATGCCCAGAGAGAAGAAATCCTGAAAGAATTTCCTTGTCCTTCAATGGAATACCGCCCCCGTGTGTGGTGGCATTGGATGAACGGGAACGTCACACGTGAAGGAATCCGGAAGGACCTTATGTGGATGAAGGAATCCGGAGTGGGAGGAGTCCAGGTGTTCGATGCCGGGCTGAACATCCCGACCGTGGTCCCGGACAGACTGTCCTATATGAGTGACGGATGGAAGGATGCCTTCAACTATGCCGCGGAACTTGCCGATTCGCTCGGGCTCGAGTTCGCCATTTCCGGTTCCGGCGGATGGAGTGACACCGGAGGCCCCTGGGTGACCAACGTGCAGGCTATGAAGGAGCTAAACTGGAAGGAGTTTGACGTCATCGGAGGCGGAATCGTGGACAAGGTCCTTCCGGAGCCCAACCGCATAGCCGGCAAATACCTGACTCACAGTTTTTTCCCGGAGCATAAACCGGAATACGATTTTTCCCGGGACATTGCCGTGATCGCGGTCAGGGTTCCGGACTACGATAAGCCTATGGAGGAGATGGGGGTTACACTGACCGGCAGCGGAGACGCTCCTCTAGGGATTCTTCACGACGGAGACCTGAACGGCGTATGCGAGGTCTCTCCCGGTGAGGGGCAATATGCCTGGATACAATTCTCTTTCCCGGCTCCTGTGACCATCAGGTCATTCTTCTACGGCAAGAAGGATGATTTCTCCTCTCGCGGGCCGAGACATTGGGAGGTCAGCAACGACGGAGTGCATTTCGGGAAGATTAATGTGACATTCCCCGAACTTATCATTCCTTTCGTCACCTTGGATATGCCCGTGACCACGGGACGGCATTTCCGTCTTGTCAACGAAACTCCCGGGGAGCCTCTTGATTACACGGAACTCCGCCTGTACGCATCGACGCGGGTTAATCTCGATACCGAAAAGGCGGGATTTTTCGTCAATGACGGAGTCAGGGATTTCTATCCCACACCGTCATCCCCCGACCCCATCGCTCCGGAGGATGTCATAGACCTGACGCCTTTCTGCAAGGACGGCAGACTTGTATGGAATGCTCCCGAGGGAAGGTGGAGAATCTACCGTTTCAGCTATAATCTGCGTGGAAGGCGCAACAGTCCGGCGAGCCCGGAGGCAACGGGCCTGGAAAACGACAAACTGAGCGCGCAGGCCACGGCGGATTACTTCCATTCGTACCTGGATATGTACAACGCCGCCACGGACGGCAAGGTCGGGAAAATACTGACGCATCTGATGCTTGACAGTTACGAGGCCGGCTGCCAGACCTGGACGGACAATATGGTGCAGGAGTTCCGGAAACGAAGGTCCTATGACCTTGTCAAATGGCTGCCAGCCCTCGCGGGGCAGATAATAGGCAGTTCGGAAGAGACCGACAGATTCCTCCAGGACTGGAGGCGCACACTCGGAGAGATGATGGCGGAGTATCATTTCGACGCGCTCAAACCTGTTCTTGAAGAGTATGGACTGAAGCGTTATACCGAGTTTCACGAGGTAGGCAGGGCGTTCCCGGCGGACGGTATGGCCGTCAAGAAGAATGCCGACATCCCAATGAGCGCCTTCTGGACAAGGCCTGACGGCCTGACGGAACAGAAATATCTTGCCGACATCAGGGAATCGGCTTCCGTCGCCCACATTTACGGTCAGAACGTCGTTGCGGCCGAATCCTTCACCACCAACGGCCGCATCAAGGGCCCGGACGGGACTCTTCTCAGTTGGAATATGACACCGGAGAGAATGAATGGCGCGGCGAACCTGGCTATGTCCAACGGCTTGAACCGTTTCGTGATTCACTGTTCGGTCCATCAGCCAGTGGATGGCAAGGTCCCCGGACTGTCGCTTTCGCAGTACGGACTCTGGTTCCAGCGCCACGAGACCTGGGCTCACGAGGCGTCTGTCTGGACGGATTATCTGTCGCGCAGCAGCTATCTCCTGAGTCAGGGCAGGTTTGTGGCCGATGTGGCGTACATTGTCAGCGAGACTGTCAATATCGCCGACCGTTTCCGGGATGAGGCGCCGTCTGTGCCGGAGGGTTTTGCATATGATTTCGTGAACAGGGATGTGGTATGCTCCGGCAATTTCGGATATGCTGCTCTGATGATTGATCCCGAAGTGAAATATATGTCCGTCGAATTGCTGGAAGGTATCCGCATTCTGGCGGAAAGAGGCGTGATAATAGCAGGAAATGAACCGGAGGCAGGCATCGGACTGTACAATGATGAAAGGGCATTCCGCCGGCTCGTGGATGATATCTGGCATTCCGGCAGGCGCAACGTGGTGGCCTTTGGAGAAGCGGGCTCGGCACTGGTGGATGCGGGCTTTGTGAAGGACGTGGATTTCGGCCCCGCAGGCGCGGAGGGATTCGGCTTTGTGCACCGCAGGCTTGAAGACGGGGAACTGTATTTCATATCCAGCGTCCGGGATTCTTCCCTGACTGCCCCCGTCAGTTTCAATGTTTGCGGCAGGAAGCCGCAGATTCTGCGTGCGGACAGCGGCACTGTCGAAGAAGCGTCTTACCGTATGGAGGACGGACGCACTACGGTGTATCTTGATATGACGTGCCGCGATGCTCAGTTCGTTCTTTTCGGAGACGTCGCCGCCGAGACGGAGAATATCGTCCCCAAACCTTCCCTTGTGTCGTCGGAGTGTCTCGACGGAGACTGGACTGTCAGTTTCCGGAGCGGAAGGGGAGCCCCCGAAAGCATTACCCTCGACACCCTGGTGCTCCTGTCAAAGCATCCCGAGGACGGCGTCAGGTTCTTCTCCGGCACGGCGACGTATTCCCGCACATTCAAGACGGGAGCAGTGCGCAGGGGCGACAGATATGTGCTGACACTCGGGGACGTGTTCAATATGGCAAGGGTGAGGGTCAACGGCGTGGACTGCGGCCTGACCTGGAAGCGTCCGTTCGAAGTGGACATCACTTCCGCTGTCCGCAGCGGACGAAACACCCTGGAGATAGATGTTACCGATACCTGGGCCAACAGGATAATAGGGGATACCTGCCCCGGAGCCGACCCCGTTACCTGGGTAAGTCCCAACCTGTTTTCTCCGCAGTCGCCGCTCTGCCCTTCAGGTCTCGGAGGCCCTGTTGTGCTTAATAAACTGAAGAAATAAAACAAACGTTATGAAAAAGCATCTTGCACAGGCGCTCGTTCTTCTGTTGTCCCTGACGACGCTTTCAACTGCCCGGGACAAGCGGGCTGAAGACATTATGGTCACAAAACCGGACTACGTCGTATTCGTGCCCTCCCAGCCGCAGGACTGGAAAATGGCGGACCCCACACTCCGGGGTGACACTTACAACGACCATATACAGGTCATATATGACGAGGCCAGGCGCCTCTATTACTGCTTCTGGACCCAGGCTACACGTGAAGGTCAGGCCGACCATCACATCGTTTTCTCCAGAAGCGCCGATGGCGGCAGGACCTGGTCTGCTCCGGTCCTTCTGCAAGGTTCCGAAACCCGGGCGAACCCCCGTCCGATGGCCAGTTGGCAGCAACCTATGCTCTCAAAAAGCGGCCGGCTCTATCTGTTGTGGAACCAGCAGGTCAATGGGGACAAAATTCATCATGGAGCCCTGTTCGGTGCCTGGTCCGATGATGCCGGGCTCTCCTGGAGCAGGCCGAAGAGCATTGCGATGCCGCGTATGGAACTGGATTCTCCCGACCCGTCCGTACCTGCCGAATGGTGCAACTGGCAGCGTCCGTTGAGGCTCGGGGAAGGCGGCAGGTTCATTGTGGGCTGTTCCCGTCACGGTTATGTCCCCAACGACAGTAAGAAACATTGCCGGGTGGAGTTCTGGCAGTTCGAAAACATAGATGATGATCCGGAGATAGAGGACATAAAGATATCCTATTTCAATACCAACGGAGACGGTTTTGACGTCAGTCAGGTCGAGGGAGCCACCAATTACGGCATCAGGGAAGGCCCCGCCATCGAGGAAGCGGCCATCGTAGGTCTGCCGGACGGGCGGCTTTTCGCAATGATGCGCAGCTCGCTCGGCTCTCCGGTATGGTCCGTCAGTTCCGACCGGGGCAGGACCTGGTCAAGACCCCGGATTCTACGCTTTCAGGATGGCGGCAAGCCTGTTCTGCAGCCCCGCTCTCCCTGCCCCTTATATGACTGGAAAGGCCCCGAAGCATTCAGCGGCAAGTACTTTGCCATTGTTCACAATACCTTCAACTACGATGACGTGACGGCATACCAGAATCGGGGACCGCTCTACATTCTCAAGGGGGAATTCGTGCCCGGAGCGGAGCAGCCCATATGGTTCTCGGAGCCCGAACTGCTTAACCCGAGGCCAAGGGAAAATTCATACTACACCAGCTACACAGTGGCTGACGGCGAAGGCGTGCTCTGGTACAACGATATGAAATACTACGTGCTCGGCAGGAAAATCGTGTGGTGACACTCAATTCTGCCTTGAAACGGCGGCGGTGCTGACGGGGAAGGTGAAATAGGTGTCGGGATAGGGTTCGTTCTCCAGCGTGAAGTGCCACCACTCGCAATCATAGGGCTTGAAGCCGTGGCGCAGCATTGCAGCGCGGAGTATCATCCTGTTGCGGTACTGCTCCTCCGTGATGGGCTTGTATGAACCGACCTCCTGCCCCGGCAGGACATCAGGATGGGAAGCCACACCGAAATAATCGAAGGTGCAGCCCATATCCACCTCCCTTTCCGTTTTCATATCGAACAGCGTGAGATCTATGGTCGAGCCGCGGGTGTGCCCGCTCTGTTCGGCAATGTAGCCCTGCGGAATCAGTATTGACTTGTCCAGCTCCGGATAGAAATATTCCCTCATCCGGACGTCGCCGGTGTCTTTGGCCCATTCCATAAAGTAGTCGACGGAGCATTGGGGACGATATGCGTCGAAAATCTTCAGCCTGTAGCCTTGACCAAGCAGTTCGTCGCTCACGACTTTCAGCGAATCGGCCGCCTGGCGCGTGATTATGGCGACAGGCTCCTCGTAGCCAGGGATGCGGTCCCCGATGAAATTGTAGGTGCTGTAATAGCGGATTTCGAGTATGGCGTCGGGTACAACGTCAGTCACAAGCACAAATGCAGGCTCCGTATTCCTGCAGGAAGAGAGTAGCGCAATGATGATTGCGGCTGCTGCGAAACAATAATTTTTCATAAAAACATCAATATACAGATACAGGTCCTATCAGGCCGGCAGGAACGAGCGGATTGTTCCTCCTGAACATAAAACGCTGAGCCACAGGATTGTCCGTAAGCGTCTGAACGTAATTGCCAAGAAGTGTCGTCACTGTAATTTCAAGTGTGTTGTCACCTTCGTGAAGAAGTCCCGATATGTCGTAAATGCGTCTTCCGAACCATTTGACACCGCAGTCCCGGCCATTGACCTTCAGAGAGCAGATGTCTGCGACTTTTCCGAGATCGATGAACGAAGGCATTTCGCCCCGGGGCAGGCTGACTGTCGTTGTGTATGTGACGTCTCCGGCAAAATTTTTCCACTCTTCCGTATCCTTCAAGTCCACAAGGGTATCCATCTCCGATGTCGCTGTCCATCCGAGAATTTTATGTGTAAGTGTCAGTTTCCATCCCTGGGGATGCAGAACTCCGGCAGCGGACGGATCGCACACGGGGACAGGCTCGAACTGTCTTCCGCCTTTCTCGCGGTTGAACACGACCATCCAGGTCTCTGCAGGTCCGGGAGCCACTTTCATCCTCCCGTCGCGTGAAATCGGAAGGCGGTATCTTTCACCGCTCTCGGCATCATACAGCCAGGCCGTTTTTCCGGAATATACCGATTTCGGGAACACGACCTCGCTGACTCTGTCTTCGTTCAGATTTGCGTTGACGAACAGGAATACGTCCGACCTGTCATCCATCACGAAATGGCTCTGCAGCAGGAATCTGTCAGGAGATTCAATTGTAACGGCGTGGGGAAGAGAATATTTTTTCATCACTTCGGCATACCACTCGAGATATTTCCCGTCCTGCGGCTTTTCGAGCAGTACGAACCGGTCCGGCCTTGCCTTCAGCTTCTCTACACGGGCGTCGATTTCGGCATCACGTTTCTCCCAATCCTTCAAACCGACAGACTTGTACGGATATTTCCCTATACAGAACACCCGGCCTCCGGAGGCAATGAATTCCTCCAGTTTGTCAAGAACGGCGGGAGTGGTGCCGCCCACGTCAATCAGGAACAGAGTCCCGTATTGCTTGGGACCGTAACACAGTTTCCCTCCTCTGACGGTAGAATTGCGTATTGTCTCTTCCGACACATAGTCCGCTCCGCCTCCGTTTTTGTGAATGGCTTCCCAGACCAGTGAGGTATATGGTACGTTCAGACTGTCCGGGAACGGATCCGTCTGGACCCCCAGTTCCGTCCAGAGATCCAGATTGGCTGGAAGAAGGGCTATGTCCGTCACCATATCCGAGCGCTGGAGAATGGAACTCATCCTCGCGCGGTATTCGTTCAGACGTCTGAAATACGGCCACCAGGTATTCCGGTCGCTATAGTAACTTCCGTACTGCACCCATCCGGGGAAACCGGCGGAAGGAGGAGAGTAATTGAAACCGTGCCATACGGAATGTGTGATTCCCGTGGTGGCGTTCATATCGGACCCCATCCGCAGGAATTCGAGCGAGGTGATGAACACCTTGTAGGTATTTGTCATTTCTTCGCAGCTCACCAGCCTCTTCCCGGTCAGATGTGCGGCGGAAGTCACGTATTTGTTTATCATCGTGTACGAGCGTCCCCGCCTGTAATCGTTGTCGCCCATCTCCTCCCCGATACGATGCCGGAGCCAGTTCATAGTCCAGGATTCCCCCTCGGGTATATCCACGTCAAGGGACGAGTCAAGAGTAAAAAAGCCGCGTCCGTAAGCTTCAATCCTGGATTTTACGTTCTTGTCCCTGCACCACTGAATCAAGGTGGAAGTGTACCTTTCGTGCAAGAGTTCGGCCTTCGTAAGTTCGAAGTCAAACCTCACCCGGTTAACCTCCTCGCGGAAACGCTCTCCTTTTTCCGCACCGTAGTCATAATTCTCCACATTGCCCAGACGTGCTACCTTGAACATAGTGAAAGGCAACCAGGGCCTGACGTCATACCCGCGGCGGCGTTCGAACTCCTCCGCGAAATCATACGTCCAGTTGCTCCCTTCCAGCTCCATTCCGTCCACAAAGAAAGCGCGGAGATACTGCGAAAGGGGACCAATCCTATCTTCAATGGTGCCTGACATATTGTCCAGATACTTCCGGACAGCGCGAGCGTCCATATGGTTGAGTATCGAGCCCGCGGCACCCGGAGCACCGTTGATGACGGAGGCGAAGGAATTGACCTTGACCATAAAATACAGGACGTGCTTCCCCTCGGGTACTTTCAGAGTCAGAATGTCTCCGTCGAACCTGTCCATTATATCCACCGCCTCACTCAGATCATTAATGGGATTCGGGACCATCAGGGCGGTGACCAGTTCGAAGCTGCGGCGCTCGTTAGGCACTGTCACGCCCGGATCTATTGACCTGAATATATGGAACTTGGACATCTCCACGTCCGAACCTCCTTCGACGTCAACGGCATAAGTCAGCAGGACGGACGCCCTTTCGTCAAGAGGAAGCTTTTCCGAGCCGAACGGCCAGCCCGACCCGACTATGAGGTCACAGCTCAGTCCGATTCTGGAAGCCTCGTCGAACGTGTATTTGAGCATATCAATCCACTCGTCGCTGAGCCACACAAGGGATTTGATGCCGGAGGTGTCCACCTTGGACGGGAATTCTATGGGGTTTATCTCCACTCCGCCGATACCGGCATCCTTCAGGAGTTCAAGTTCCCTGGTAATCTCATCCTTCTGAAGCTTGTCGCCGTTCCACCACCATCTCACGAAAGGACGGCAGGAATCTTCCACATTCCTGAAAATATCATAAACCGACGGACCGGGAGCGGAAAAAGACGGAAAGCAGGCAAATGCCAAAAGAATATAGACAAAACGCTTCATACTGCATTGTTGATTATCATTCACGCAAATATATCAACATTTTTCGGATTGCCGGCAAAATCGTGTGTGCGGAAATGCGGTGAAGGCGGACATTTATTGCCGGGAGACCGTTTTTTGTGTAATTTTGTCCTTCGGAATGGAAAACAGCGGCAGGAAATACATAGCCATTGACCTGAAGTCTTTCTATGCATCGGTCGAGTGTGTGGACAGGGGACTTGACCCTCTGACCACAAATCTCGTTGTGGCCGATGTCTCCCGCACCGAAAAGACCATCTGCCTGGCTGTTTCCCCGTCACTGAAGTCCTATGGGATTCCCGGCAGGGCCCGGCTCTTCGAGGTTGTCCGGAAGGTGAAGGCCATCAACGGGCAGAGGCGGCGTCAAGCCCCGGGATGGCGTCTTGCCGGAGGCTCTTCGGACAACAATGCGGTACTGCGGAATCCTTCCCTTGCTTTGGAGTATATAGCCGCCCCGCCCCGTATGCGTCGCTATATGGAAGTGAGCACTGAAGTTTACGGCGTTTATCTCAAATACATTGCTCCGGAAGATATCCACGTGTACAGTTGTGATGAGGTTTTCATCGATGCCACGGCATATCTCGGAACCTACAGATGCGGCGCCCGGGACCTTGCGATGAGGATGGTGCGTGACGTGCTCGCCACCACGGGAATCACCGCTACGGCGGGTATCGGCACCAATCTGTTCCTTGCCAAGGTGGCAATGGACATCGAAGCCAAGCATACCACGGCAGACAGGGACGGAGTACGCATTGCAGAGCTCGATGAGATGACTTTCCGCCGCAAGTACTGGGAGCACCGGCCCCTGACGGATTTCTGGAGAATAGGTCACGGACTTGCCGCCAGGCTGGAGTCCAACTATATGTACACACTCGGCGACGTTGCCCGCCGCTCGCTTGATAGCGAAGCCCGTCTGTACAAACTTTTCGGGGTCAATGCCGAACTGCTCATTGACCACGCCTGGGGATGGGAGCCCTGCACAATTGCGCAAATCAAGGCCTACAAGCCTTCGGTAAACAGCCTCAGTACGGGGCAAGTACTATCCTCCGCATACACCTTCGACAAGGCAAAACTCGTGGTACGCGAAATGACCGACAATCTGGTGCTCGACCTGGTGGCGAGGAAGCTCGTGACCGACAGGATGACGCTGATGATAGGCTACGATATTGAGAATCTCACAGATGGGAAACGCAGGATGGCCTACACCGGCCCCGTGGAGAAGGACTGGTACGGACGCGAGGTGCCGAAGCCTTCGCACGGGTCGATACGCCTCTTGCGTCAAACTTCTTCAACGGAGATGATTATTGAGGCCGTGATGCGGCTCTTCGACCGCGTGGTTGACAGGAATCTGCTGGTGCGAAGAATGAATGTGGTAGCCGAGAACACTGTCGATGAGGTTCAGGCGGATATTCAATTGGACCTTTTCGACAATCATCAGGAGGCAGACGGGAGGGAGCGCCGCCGTCAGGAGGCCATACTTGCGATAAAGAACAAATACGGCAGGAATGCTATCCTCAAAGGGATGAACTTCGAGGAAGGTGCCACGGCCAAGGACAGGAACCAACAGGTGGGAGGGCACAAGGCTTGAGCAGATACGACGATATTATAAACTTTCCTCGCTGGAACCCGAAATCGCACTCCCGGATGTCGGAAGACGACCGTGCCGCCCAGTTCGCACCGTTCGCGGCCCTTACCGGCTACGACGCGATGGTCAGCGAGACCGCTCGTCTGACCGGCAGCAAGTGTGATTTGGATGAGGAGCAGATGCTTGCCCTGAACGCGACTCTTTCAGAGATTATGGAGCATATCAACGAGCATCCGAAGGTCTGCATCACCTGGTTCAGAAAGGATACCCGCAAACAGGGTGGGGAATATGTACAGACGGAAGGGTCGATAAGAGATGTGGAACCGGCAAACAGACTCGTGGTCCTGAAAGAGGGAGTCAGGATATCATTGGACGACATCGCTTCAATAACAATTCTGAAATGACGGATATAGGTTGAAGACTGTGTCTCCTGCCGGAAAGACGCACTTTCATCTCTAGAAACTTCTTCTTTTATGAGGATTGGCAAAGCCTTTCTTCAGACAACCGTACTGGTCGGCAAGAACGGCAACGACAAACTCCAGACCGCCGGTCATATCCAGCTCGTCATTCTCTATTTCAACTCTCAATTTAACCAAGCCCTTGGTTATTATATCATTAAGTTGTTTCTTGCTAATCAGGTACAGACCGTACGATTCGGTAACAGTCCTCGTACGTGTGCGCGGGATGAAAGAATTGACCTCAACCGGAGTCACATACGTGGCCCCGTAGAAGGGGTCATACGCATATGCATATCCCAGGCGGCTTACCCTGTCGTTGGTCGTGTAGGTTTCCGTCTCCCTGTTGTATTCCTTCTCGTACACGTTCAGCAGGAAAATCTCTTCGCCGTCTCCGAGGCGGAACTGCAGTTTGTCATCCACATCGAACACACCGTGGTCCGATTTGCCGTCATAGGTGATGAGTACGGCAAGGACGGTATCCTTCTGGTTTATCCTGGCTCCGAGGGCGATTTCCACATCTCCGAAAATACGGGTGTCGGAAGTCAGTATGACACGGTCTCCTTCTTCTGTATGCGTGTCCATCACCAGCCTCGCCGGGGCGCAGGCAAACAGGAGGGTCAAGGCAGAAACAAATACGAGAAACTTTTTCATAAAAAACACTTCAAAAACTTTCGAAATTAATATTTTTTTGTGATTTGACAAAATTTAGGAAATCCACGGTTTATGTGCTATATTTGTTAACGTATTAATAATGGCCCTGCAGGCCTGTCCGGATTATGAATGATGCTCCATTGACTCTTACCGAGAAGATTCTTATCAACCACCTGTACGACAAGTCCCGAGGCGGACAGGTGCGCCGGGGGGAGGATTATGCCGGATTCCGACCGGACCGCGTTGCGATGCAGGATGCGACGGCACAGATGGCGCTACTGCAGTTTATGACCGCGGGACGCAGAAAGTCGGCGGTCCCGGCAAGCATACATTGCGACCATCTCATCTGCGCGAAGGACGGGGTGGAGCTCGACCTGCCCGCGGCAAAGGTCCTCAATAAGGAGGTCTATGACTTCCTTGAGTCTTCAGCCGCCTGCTATGGCCTTGATTTCTGGGCGCCCGGTTCAGGCATTATCCATCAGATTGTTCTTGAGAATTACGCCGCTCCCGGAGGGATGATGATAGGAACTGATTCCCATACCCCGAATGCCGGAGGTTTGTGTATGCTGGCTGTCGGTGTCGGAGGTTCCGATGCTGTGGATGTGATGGCGGGTATGCCGTGGGAGCTCAAGGTCCCGAAGATTATCGGTGTGCGCCTCACAGGGGAGCTTGGCGGCTGGACTTCGGCGAAGGATGTCATCCTCGAACTCGCCGGACGTTTGACGACCAAAGGAGGGACCAATGCGGTCATAGAGTACTTCGGGCCGGGCGCGGCGACCATTCCCTGTACGGGCAAGGCATCCATCTGCAATATGGGGGCCGAGGTGGGAGCGACCTGCTCCATTTTCCCTTTCGACGAGAAGATGGCTCAGTATCTTGAGGCCACCGGCAGGCACGAAGTGGCGGAGCAGGCAAGGGCCGATGCGGCTTCTCTGTGCGCGGACCCCGAGGTTCTGGCCGAGCCTGAAAAGTATTACGACAGGCTCATAGAAATCGACCTTTCTTCGCTTGAGCCCCATATCAACGGCCCTTTCACTCCCGATGCCTGCTGCCCGGTGAGCGGGATGGCACAGAGGGTGCGGGACAACGGTTTCCCCGATACTGTGGATGTCTGCCTCATCGGCAGCTGTACCAATTCGTCATATCAGGACCTGGCGAGAGCCGCTTCCGTTGCGGGATGTGCCATCGATGCCGGTCTGAAGCCCAAAGCTCAGTTGATTGTAAATCCCGGGAGCCGGATGATAAAGGATACGGCCGAGAGGGACGGGATACTGGATGTCCTGCGTCGTGCCGGAGCAGTCATAATGACCAATGCCTGTGGCCCCTGTATCGGCCAGTGGCAGAGAAAGACTGACGACAACAACAGGAAAAATACCATTGTCACCACGTTCAACAGGAATTTCGCCAAGCGTGCGGACGGAAACCCCAACACTCACGCCTTCATTGCTTCTCCGGAAATGGCTGTCGCATTTGCCTTCGCCGGCAGTTTGAGTTTCAATCCTCTCACAGATGACATAGATGGAGTCAGGCTGGCTGTCCCTGCCGGAGATGCGCTTCCGTCAAACGGTTATGTCCGGGGCGATGTTGCATATTGGAAACCGGAATCCGCATCTGAGGTTCTCATTTCTCCCGACAGCGAACGGCTGCAGAAGCTGGAACCGTTCAAGCCCTGGAATGGTGACGATTTCTATGGTGTGCCTCTCCTTATTAAGGTAAAAGGCAAATGTACAACCGACCATATTTCTATGGCGGGACCGTGGCTGAAGTACAGAGGTCATCTTCAGAACATATCGGAGAACTTGCTGATGGGTGCAGTGAATGCTTTCAATGGCAGAACGAATGCCGTGGATTGCGAGGGGGAGGAAATGGCTGTGTCGGCGGCGGCACGCCATTATCGCGACAAAGGTTGCGGAAGCATAATCGTGGCGGAGGACAATTACGGAGAGGGCTCCAGCAGGGAACACGCCGCTATGGAACCCCGCTATCTCGGAGTCAAGGCGGTTCTGGCCAAGAGTTTCGCCCGTATTCACGAAACCAATCTGAAGAAACAGGGCATCCTGGCTTTGACTTTTGTGAATCCGGAGGATTACGGCCTGGTCTGCAATGGAGACAGATTTGACATCCATTGCGCTTCCATTGTACCGGGCTCTCCGATCAGAATTGATATTTGTCATAAAAATGGACGGAACGACACCATCCTGGCGTCTCATACATATAACGGGCAACAGTTGGATTGGTTCCGTGCCGGTTCTGCATTGAACAGTATAAAAGGATTGTAATGGAAAAAATCATTGTTCCCATCGTCAGGGGAGACGGTGTCGGACCGGAAGTTACAGGGTCTATGATGCGCATCATTGATGCCGCGGTGGACAAGTCGTATGGTGACGGACGCAGGATAGAGTGGAAGGAAGTGCTGGCCGGGGGCGCCGCGTTCGAGAAATGCGGCAATTATCTTCCGGATGAGACTTTGCAGGCTTTCAGGGATTACCATATAGGCATCAAGGGACCTCTTATGACGCCTGTCGGAGGGGGGATACGCTCTCTGAACGTCGCTTTGCGCCAGAGTTTGGACCTGTTCGTGTGCCAGAGGCCTGTGCGTTGGTATAGAGGCGTCGAGTCTCCCGTGAAGCATCCGGAACTGGTGGATATGGTTATTTTCCGGGAAAACACCGAGGATATCTATGCCGGAATCGAGTGGGAGAGCGGTTCTCCGGAAGCCGGAAAACTGTATTCTTTCCTTCACGATGAGATGGGTGTCACCAAGGTCCGTTTCCCGGACACCTCCGCTTTCGGCATAAAGCCGGTTTCCCGGGAAGGCACCGAGCGTCTTGTGCGGGCCGCCTGCAGATATGCCGTTGAGCACGGGCGTCCTTCCGTGACTCTCGTGCACAAAGGAAACATTATGAAGTTCACGGAAGGCGGATTCAAGAAGTGGGGATATGAAGTGGCTGAACGGGAGTTCGGAGAATATATAGCTTCCGGGCGCCTGATTGTCAAGGACTGCATTTGTGATGCTTTTCTCCAGAATGCATTGCTCAAGCCGGAGGATTACAGCGTTATTGCCACTCTGAATCTGAACGGCGATTACATCTCCGATATGCTTGCGGCTCAGGTGGGCGGTATAGGAATCGCTCCGGGTGCCAACATCAATTATTCAACGGGGGACGCCATTTTTGAAGCTACTCACGGTACGGCTCCGGATATCGCCGGCAGGAATATTGTCAATCCTTGTTCGAATTTGCTCTCGGGAGTGATGATGCTTGAGCATATAGGGTGGAACGAAGCAGGCGCCTTGGTCGGGCAGGCATTGGAGAATTCTTTTGCCGATGGTTGTGCCACCGCCGACCTTGCCTGCCTGATGGAGAATGGCAAGCCTATGGGAACTGTGGAATTTACAGATAACATTGTTGACAGGATATATGAAGAAAGGTGAATATTTGATTTGCAAGCTCTCCGACCAGATGAAGCAATGCACGAAGATGGATGCGGAGCTTTTCCGTAAGATGCGTGTAAAAAGAGGCTTGCGTAACGAGGACGGTACGGGTGTTCTGGTTGGATTGACCAATATAGGCAATGTAGTCGGATATGAGAAGTTGGATGACGGATCCCTCCTTCCGATTGACGGAAAGCTGTATTTCCGCGGTTACGAGATTGCAGACTTGGTAGATGCGATTCTTTCCGAGAAGCGTTTCGGCTTTGAGGAAGTGGCCTATCTGCTCTTGTCCGGCAGGCTTCCGGACAAGGACGAACTGTCTGTATTCCGGAATCTGCTCTTCGAAAATATGCCGCTGGAGAAGAATACTCTGCTGCATATCATCGAACTTGAAGGGCACGATGTTATGAATATCCTTTCGCGCAGTGTGCTGGAATTCTACACTTTTGATGAAAATCCTGATGACATTTCAAGAGAGAATCTGATGCGCCAGAGCATAGAACTGATGTCCAAGTTCCCGACTATCATTGCCTATGCCTATAATATGCTTCGTCACGGCGAGTTCGGACGCTCGCTGCATATCCGTCACCCGCAGAAAGACCTTTCCTTTGCGGAGAATTTCCTTTTTATGCTGAAGGGCAAGGATTATACGGAGCTGGACGCAAGGACCCTGGACCTGATGCTGATTCTTCATTCCGAGCACGGAGGAGGTAACAATTCCACATTTACCGTAAGGGTGACATCTTCCACCGGGACAGACACATATTCTTCCATTGCGGCCGGAATCGGTTCTCTCAAGGGACCGAAACACGGCGGAGCAAACCTGAAAGTCAGCGAAATGATTGCTTACCTCAAAAAGGTCGTGGGAGACTGGAATGACGACGAAGAGATTGCGCGTCATCTGGAGGGCATCCTCGAGCGTAGGGAAATGGATGGTCAGGGTCTTATCTATGGAATAGGCCACGCAGTATATACGAAATCCGATCCTCGTGCCGTGCTGCTTAAACGCCTGGCCGGTAATCTTGCCAAAGAAAAGGGCAGGGTGTCCGAGTATGAATTTCTCCAGCGCATAGAGCGTGTCGCCATCGAAACTGTCACCCGAATTAAAGATTGCAACCGCCCTTTCTGCGCGAATGTGGATTTCTATTCCGGATTTGTCTATGACCTGATTGGCATTCCGCAGGAGATTTACACTCCTCTGTTCGCAATGAGCCGTATCGTCGGTTGGTGCGCACATCGCAACGAGGAGCTGAATTTCGACGGGCGCCGCATCATCCGTCCGGCTTACCGCTGTGTGACGGAAGAATGTGAATATGTGGATATTTCGAAGAGATAGATTCTACGGCATTCTGGAGTTCTGAAAAAGTACCTGATTTTGTAGTGAACCAATAACCGGATGTATATGAGAAAATTCCTTCTTGTTGCGGCATTTCTGACAGCATCAATTCTTCTTTTCGGACAGAACCGTATCAAAGTGGCCTGCGTGGGTGACAGCGTTACCTATGGCTACGGCATCGAAGGCCGTGACAACGACAGTTACCCGGCGCAACTTCAGGCGCTGCTCGGCCCCGGATACGAAGTCCGCAATTTCGGTCATAACGGGGCAACCCTTCTGAACAAGGGACACCGCCCTTACACAACGTTGCCCGAATTCCCGCAGGCTCTTGATTTCAAGGCGGACATTGTGGTGATTCATCTCGGTCTGAACGACACGGATCCCCGTAACTGGCCCCATCATTCCGAAGATTTCATCCCCGATTACAGGGCGCTCATCGATACTTTCAAAGCAGTGAATCCGGCTGCAAAGGTCTGGGTTTGCCGGATGTCTCCCATAATGCACGGCCATCCCCGCTTCCTCAGCGGCACACGCGACTGGCACGCCCAGGAGCAGAAGGCCATAGAAATGGTGGCTGCCGGTGCGGGAGCGGAACTCATAGATCTCTACGAGCCTCTTTTCATCCGCCCCGACCTGTTCGCGGACAACCTTCACCCGAATGAGGAGGGTGCAGGAATCATCGCCCGGACCGTTTATCAGGCGCTGACCGGGAACTTCGGCGGGCTGCATCTGTCTCCGATGTACAGCGACAATATGGTGATTCAGCGCGGGAAGCCGGTGGTCATAAAGGGCATTGCCGACAGTGGCGAGAATGTGAAGGTCCTTTTTGCCGGGAAGCGCCGGTCGGTCACGGCCGGCAAGGACGGCAAATGGGCCGCCGAATTTGAGGCAATGCCCGCCGGAGGTCCCTACAAACTTGAAATCAAAGGCGCATCCCGCTCTTTCAAGTTTGCCAACGTCTGGGTAGGGGAAGTCTGGCTTTGCGCCGGGCAGTCCAATATGGAGTTCAAACTTTCGGGCTGCACCACGGCAGATGAAGACCTTGCAGCAGCCGGAAACCAGGACAAACTCCACCTTTTCAATATGAAGGAGAATTGGCTGACCTGGGATGTCGAGTGGCCGAAAGAGGCTCTGGACTCAATCAACAGGCTGCAATACTTCACTCCCGGTGTGTGGGAAAGGAGTTCCCGAGAATCAGCGGCCGGGTTCAGCGCGGTGGGCTATCATTTCGGACGCGCCCTGGCCGACAGCCTGGGATGCCACGTCGGGCTCATCAGTATGGCCGTGGGAGGTTCCACCACCGAGTCCTGGGTTGACAGGAAGGTTCTGAGATGGGAATTCCCCGAGGTGCTTTATGACTGGAACCACGGTGATTTCGGGCAGGACTGGGCCAGGGGAAGGGCTCTCAGGAACATTGCGCCCGCAGACAACAGGCTTCAGCGTCATCCATACCATCCCGGCTATCTTTTCGATGCCGGCATCAGGCTGCTCGACAATTATGGAATGAGGGGAGTACTCTGGTATCAGGGCGAGTCGAACGCCCACAATATGGAGACCCACGAGAAGCTTTTCGAATTGATGGTGAGGGGATTCAGAAACTCTCTCGGGCAGAATCTCGCCGTCCAGACGGTACAGCTGTCCGGAATCGCGACGCGCGGCTCCTGGCCCTGGTTCCGTGATTCGCAGAGGCGTCTTGCGGAAAAAATCGACAACGTGGGCCTGACCGTCTGCTCCGACCTCGGACATCCGACTGACGTGCATCCGCGCCACAAGAAACCTGTAGGCGAGAGATCGGCGGTATGCGTCCTTCACAATGTATATGGTTGTACTGACGTCATCCCCGCCGGGCCTGCATATCAGGACTTTGCCGTTGAAGGAAACCGCCTGAGGCTATCCTTCGACAATGCCGAAGGCCTCAGTGTCAGCAAGGGCTTTGAGATTGCCGGGGAAGACGGAATCTACCATCCCGCCAAGGTGGCTGTGGAGGGAGAAAGCGTCGTGGTCTGGGCGGATGCGGTTTCCTGCCCCTGTGCCGTGCGCTATGCCTGGCAGCCCAATCCCACGGAGGCTGACCTTACAAACGTGACCGGCATCCCGGCCTCGACTTTCAGGGACGAACGCTTCTGACGAGAGATATGAAAAGAGAATTATATTTCCTGACCACTTTATATGCCGGTTGTCTTGTGCCTGCATCCGCCAGCGCGAAAGATGCCTCCGGTGAGAAGGAACAGCGCAAGCCCAACGTAATAGTCATTCTTGCCGATGACCTCGGCTACGGGGACCTTCAATGCTACGGAGCGCGTAACGTCCTGACTCCCAACGTGGACAGGCTTGCCGAGTCCGGCATACGTTTCACCGACGCCCACGCCGTCGCATCCACGAGCACCCCGTCACGCTATTCGCTTCTCACCGGGATGTATTCCTGGAGGCGGGACGACACCGACATCGCCAGGGGTGATGCCGCTATGATAATCCGCCCCGGGCAGTATTCTATGGCCGATATGTTCAAGAGCTGCGGCTATGCCACCTGCGCGCTCGGGAAGTGGCACCTCGGCCTTGGAGACAGGGGAGGCCGCCAGGATTGGAACGCCCCGCTGCCATCCGCGCTGGGCGACATAGGTTTCGACTATTCCTACATAATGGCCGCCACTGCGGACAGGGTGCCCTGCGTGTTCATCGAGGACGGCAAGGTTGCGAACTACGACCCGAGCGCCCCCATCTACGTGAGCTACGAGAAGAACTTTGAGGGGGAGCCGACGGGGCGGGACAACCCCGAGCTGCTGTACAACCTCAGGCACAGCCACGGACACGATATGTCCATCGTCAACGGCATAGGCCGCATCGGCTTTATGAAGGGCGGCGGCAAGGCGCTGTGGAAGGACGAGAACATCGCTGACTCAATCACCGTCCACGCCGTCAATTTCATAAAGCAACATAAGGACGAACCCTTCTTTATGTATTTCGCCACCAATGACGTCCACGTGCCGCGCTTCCCGCACGAGAGATTCCGCGGCCGGAGCGGAATGGGGCTCAGGGGCGACGCCATAGTCCAGTTCGACTGGTGCGTGGGCGAACTGATGCGCACTCTGCGTGAGCAGGGGATAGAGGAGAACACCATAGTCATCCTCACCAGCGACAACGGCCCGGTGGTGGATGACGGATATGACGACAGGGCGGAGGAACTCCTGAACGGGCATTGCCCTGCAGGGCCCTGGAGAGGCGGCAAATACAGCGCTTTCGAAGGCGGCACCACCGTTCCCTTCATAGTCAGTTGGCCGGGAACCGTCCCGGGCCGCACGACTTCGGAAGCCCTTGTGTCGCACATCGATCTGTTCGCTTCTCTCTCGTCCCTTGTGGGTGCAGTCATTCCGAGGGGGAACGCCACTGACAGTCAGGACCACCTTGGCACTATCCTGGGTCGGGACAGCACAGACAGGGAGTACGTCATAGAACAGGCTGTCAACCGTGCTCTTTCCGTCAGGACCAAAGACTGGAAGTACATTGAGCCCAGCGACGGCAAGCCGGTGATAGACTGGGGTCCCAAGATTGAAACCGGATACCTCCAGACGCCCCAGCTGTACGATATGCGGAAAAATATCGGTGAGCGCAACAACGTTGCCTCGAAACACACCGATGTACTTTTCGAACTCCAGAATATACTGAGGAGGGAGCGGAAGAGTCATTAGTTTTACAATGCGTTTTCTGTTGAAGTACTGGAATTTTTTCAAAAAAATTCTATATTTGCATTAATGACAGTTGCTGAAAGATATTCTTTATATGGTATACTCCCGATGACTTGTTGGGGGGGGGTATTTTTGTCAATCATTTAACTTTCAATACTTCTTTTTTATTAAAGGGGCGTTTTTTTTTGAATCCGTCCCTGCTTTTCCCGTGCCTTTTACGATTTCAAAATCACGTTCAAATAACCACAAAATTCATTATTAACCTTTAAAATCACAGGAAATGAAGAAACTGATTCTCACAGCTTTTCTAATGATCTCCTGCGTTCTTGTCAATGCCCAGGTAAAGCAAATTACCGGCACGGTAGTTGACAAGGCAGGCGAACCTGTTATCGGAGCCTCTATCATCGAACAAAACGTGACTCCGACAAACGGCTCGATTACATCTGTGGATGGAACATTCTCTCTGCAGGTTAAAGAAAATGCCACATTGAGCGTATCTGCTATCGGATACAAGACCGCTGAGGTTTCCGCTCAAGGGCAAAACACATTTACCATCACCCTTATCGATGACAGTGAACTTCTCGACGAGGTCGTCGTCGTGGGATATGGTGTCCAGAAAAAGGTCAACCTGACAGGAGCAGTCGCTTCCGTCAAGGGAGATGAACTCCAGAGCCGTCCTCTCGGTGACATTACGCAAGCCCTTCAGGGTCTTGTCCCGGGACTTACGGTATCTTCGCCCTCTGCAGGCACGCCCGGAGCTTCGGCATCAATACAACTCCGCGGGCAAGGCAATCTTTCCGGCACGGGAACTCCTTACGTGCTGGTTGACGGAGTGGAGATGAGTCTTCAGGACGTCAATCCCAATGATGTGGAGAGCATATCAGTACTGAAGGATGCTTCCGCTTGTGCAATCTATGGTGCGCGCGCCGCATACGGTGTCATCCTTGTCACCACTAAGAAAGGACAGGACGGCAAGGCTCTCGTAAGCTATCAGGGCAATGTGGGTTGGAGTGCTCCTACCCGTCTTCCTCATATGGTTGATTCCTACACGTTCGCCCAGTATTGGAATGAAGGTGTGACAAATGCGGGTATGCCCGGCAGGAAATATTCCGACGAGAAACTCGGTCTTCTCAAGCAGTTCTGCGAGAATCCTTCATCAGTCAATCCCTGGCAGGAGTTGGGAGCCGGTGCATCTATGAACCCGGCATTCGAGAACTCGGAGAGCGGTATCGGAAATACCGACTATTTCGCTCTCCATTACAAGGATTGGGCTTTGAAGCACAAGCATAACTTGAGCCTGAGCGGTGGAAACAAAGCCACCAAGTATTATGTCAGTGCAGGTATGTATTCGGAAGACGGTATCCTCAGATATGCCAAGATGGACTACAAGAGGTTCAACGTTTCAGCCAATATGTCAACCCAGGTGTTCAAATGGCTGAAGGCTTCCGTCAACACCAAGTACAGCCACTCCATTCAGGATTCTCCTTTCGGCGACGGCGGTTTGAGCTACGGCTTCTTCCACTCCCTCGCCCGTTTCCGTCCTACGGTTCACCACATTGACCCTAACGGACATTTTACGGAGCTTTCTATGATTCCTTATCTCCAGAGCGGCACTTTCACCCAGAACAACAGGGACAACTTCGATATCACCGGATCCCTTCAGGCTCAGCCTATCAAGAACTGGTTCATCAATTTGGAATACACCAACAAGCAGGGCATCAGCAACTACGAGGCGGAGAATATCGCCCCCGACATCTATGCCGCTGACGGTAAGACCACAAGCAAAGGCCAGAGAGACGAGCTTGGCATCTATAAGGATGGCAAATACACCAAGTCCAACACACACAGAGTGTATCAGAGCATCAACCTCTACACCTCTTACTCTGCTTCCATTGCCGACAGACACAACTTCTCCGTTCTCCTCGGTTTCCAGGAGGAACAGCTGAATTACAACTATACCTACAACTCTGTAACAGGTCTGTATTCAACATCCAATCCCAACGCCTCGATGGGCTCCGGCGATAAAGTTGCCACAGACAACCGCTACAGCTGGGCCACAATGGGTTTCTTCGGACGTATCAATTATGACTACAAGGGCAGGTATCTGCTCGAGTTGAACGGACGTTACGACGGTTCTTCCCGTTTCGCCGCCGATCACCGCTGGGGCTTCTTCCCTTCAGTGTCCGCCGGCTGGAACA
The DNA here is from genome assembly GCA_045641985.1 of Candidatus Cryptobacteroides sp. Taxonomy (GTDB): domain Bacteria; phylum Bacteroidota; class Bacteroidia; order Bacteroidales; family UBA932; genus Cryptobacteroides. Next base: position 26,284 of record JAZUHY010000038.1, on the reverse strand, counting down.
TCCACAAGGAGAAATTCATGTCGAATGCAAAAGCCGTCTCCAACCTCAAACTGAGAGCTTCTTACGGTCTCCTCGGAAACCAGGCAGGAGCTGCCACCTACACCTTTGCATCCACAATGAGCCTCAGCGGCGGCCTCGGAAGCTACATTTACAGTGACGGACGTCACAACTACACAACCGCACCAGGTGTCGTTGACCCTTCAACCACCTGGGAAAAGGTACGGAGCGCCAATATCGGTCTCGACTTCGGATTCTTCAATGATGCTCTCCAGGGATCGTTCGATGTGTTCCAGCGCGACACGAGGGATATGTTGGGCCCCGGCCTCGACTTCCCTGATTTCTTCGGAGCAAGCGCCCCTCAGACCAACAACGCTTCTCTGCGCAACCGCGGTTGGGAATTCGCAATCAACTACAGAGGCAGCATCGGGAAGGGCTTCAGATATACTGTAGGAGGTTCTATTGCCGACGCTACATCCATAGTTACCGAATATGAGAATCCCACCTTCACCAACCCTTCCGGCAACTGGTATAACGGCAGATCGGTAGGTGAGATCTGGGGTTACAAGGCGGAAGGTCTCATCCAGACTCAGGCAGAGGCCGATGCATACAACAAGAACGTCAACCTCTCTTACCTCAGTTCTTCCCCCTGGGCTCCCGGAGATGTCAAATATGTGGATATCAACAACGATGGAGCAATCAACAACGGCAAGAACGTTCTCGGCGACACCGGTGACCTTACCATCATCGGCGACACTACCCCAAGATTCAACTATACGTTCAACTTCCTCGTAGAATACAAGGGACTCGCTCTCAGCGCACTCTTCCAGGGTGTCGGCAAACGCGACTGGTTCCCCAACGGAGTTTACTTCTGGGGATGGGGCCCCTTCGCACAGGTCACCGTATTCGACGAGCACCTCGATTACTGGTCCGAATCCAATCCTGACGCATACTATCCGAAGCCTTATATCCACAATGCTGGCGGCATCGGAGTTTACCAGAACAAAAACAAGCAGACTTCCGACCGTTATATGCAGGATGCTTCCTATCTGAGGCTCAAGACCCTCACCCTGTCTTACGATCTTCCTCAGAAATGGATGGACAAGATTAAGATGAAAGGCGTGAAAGTTTACTTCTCCGGAGAAAACCTTTTCACCGTCACCAAACTCTCGAAGATATTCGATCCCGAGGGAATCTTCTCTTCCAACTCCTACACTTCAGAAGGTGGTAAGAACTACCCTATGAACAAGGTGGTTTCTTTCGGTCTTGTGGTTAATCTTTAAATCGATACAAGCATGAGAACAAAAAATATCATTCTGCTTTGCGCAACATTATTTGCATTTACCGCTTGCTTTGATCTGAACAAAACACCGGAAGGCGTTCTGTCAACAACAGGAGCTTTCACATCCATAGGTGAGATTCAGAACTATGTGAACCAGTTCTACGAGAGCGCCGTGCGTATCAACGAAATGTCCGCCGGCGGCGGCAGTGGAATCTGCGGCACCGATATCAACAGCGACAACCTCGCATCCAATGCGGCGGTTACCAGAATCAACGGTGGACTTGCAAAGTCCAACGCATCTGCATTGAGTGCCTACAACAACATCAGGAACGTAAACTTCTTCCTGAACAATCTGAACAACTATCCCAGCCCCGACCAAAGCCAGTTCAAGCAGCTCGTGGGTGAAGGATACTACTTCCGTGCCTGGTACTACTATCAACTGTTCATCAGCTACGGTCCCATCGCAATCGTCAAGGAGCCCCTTGATCCGGATGCGGAAAAGATGAAAATAGGAAGGAGCAGCCGTATTGAAGTTGCTGATTTCATCATTTCCGACCTCAAGACGGCTATCGAAAACTTGGGTGAGCAGTCATCCTGCGCCGGAATGAGAATACACAAGGACGTAGCCCGTGCTCTTCTCAGCGAAGTTGCTCTCTTCGAGGGAACCTGGGAGAAATATCACAAGATCGCCGGTGATGATTTCTATGACAAAACCGTCACCGATGCCAAGATAAAAGAATATTTCCAGACAGCCGCGAATGCCGCCAAGGCTGTTATGGACAGGAACGTCTGGGCAATCTCCAACGCCGGTGGAGTCAATGATGCATACCGCAGCATTTTCGCCACGACAGATCTTGGCTCCAATAAGGAAATCCTCTGGTACAAGAAGTATGACGGAGACAACGTGGGCAACTGTGTCGACAGGTATCTCAATACCGGTGGCGCAGGTATTGGAGTGACAGCCTCTCTCGTTGACGATTATCTTACAATTGACGGAAAGCCTTTCGTCGGTGATGTTAAGGAGAATGCCAAGAAAGCCGCCTACGGTACAGAACTTCAGCCTTCTCTCCGCGATCCCCGTCTCGCTCAAACAGTCGCTATTCCCGGACAGAAGATTCATCCCAACGGCAAGACTCTGGAGTTTGCACCTCTGGCAGGTGACGGTTCCGCATACGGCACCAACACTACAGGATATACTCTGCTGAAACACAACCAGATTGATTATACCGGAAATGTGGAGGCTGAGTATAAAGGTGCGACACCTGCAATCCAGTTCCGTTATGCGGACATTCTTCTCAACTACGCTGAGGCTCTTGCTGAAATTGACGGAGCAGCCAATGCACAGGCCATCATCAATGCCGTTCAGCCTCTCCGTGACCGTGTAGGTATGCCTGGGATGGATTTCGACAGGGAGTACAATACCGCTTCCGATTATCCCTTCAAGGATTTGAACAAATACATTCAGGCGGTACGCCGCGAGCGCAGAATCGAGCAGGCCGTTGAAGGTCGCCGTCTGACCGATATCCTTCGCTGGGCTGCAGCAGACAAAGTCCTCAGGGGATGGTGGCCTACCGGAGCGCGTTTCACCGGGACCAATCTTGGCGAGAAATTCAAGGATGCAGGCATCCGCGTTAATGAAAAAGGCGATATTGTTCCGATTGATCCTGCCACGGCTGCATTTAACGGCGGTTATGGATTCAAACTTGAAAGAGATTATCTCCTTCCTATCCAGGAAAGAATGATATCCATTACGGAAGGCCTTTGGGAGCAGAATCCCGGCTGGTAAGCTGATCAGGAGTTCCGTGTAAACTCAATCTTATGATGATAAAGTTCCGCAAATACGGTTTTTGACTTATATTTGCGGAACTTGTTATTGATAACACTTACAGAAACATGAAAGACATAACCAAACTGACAGCCCTTGCATCCCTGACCGCGCTTGTGCCGTCCGCCTGCAAGGCTCCAGGGACAGGAGGAGACGGGGAGAAGAAGCCTTTGAACATCGTGTACATAATGTGCGATGACCACTCGTACCAGACAATCAGCGCCTATGACAACAGGCTCATCGAAACGCCCAACATTGACCGCATCGGGGCGGAAGGAGTGAGGTTCACCAACAGTTTTGTGGCCAATTCCCTCAGCGGTCCGTCCAGGGCCTGCCTCCTCACGGGCAAGCATTCGCACAAGAACGGATTCACCAACAATGAGCACGGCATCTTCGACGGCTCGCAGCAGACCGTGCAGCAGCTTCTCCGCGATGCGGGCTACACTACCGCAATGGTGGGCAAGTGGCACCTTGTGAGTGAGCCTACGGGGTTTGACTACTGGAACATTCTCACAGGTCAGGGAAACTATTATAATCCCACTTTCATAGACAACGGAGAGCGGAAGGTCATCCCGGGCTATGCTACGAACGTCACCGCCGACCTTGCTCTCGACTGGCTTGAGAGCGGGCGCGACAAATCCAAGCCCTTCTGTCTGTTCCTGCATCACAAGGCTCCGCACCGCACCTGGATGCCCGACCTCTGCGACCTCGACCTCTACAACGACGTTGAATATCCTCTGCCCGAAACCTTCTACGATGACTACGGGAGCCGTGAGGCCGCCGCTCTGCAGGAACTCAGCATCATCAAGGATATGAACCTGGTCTATGACCTCAAGATGGCGGACCCCGAGAATGAGATTCACACCCCCGAGAATCCGGGACTCGAAGCGGCGGGACGAGGTATGTACACCCCTTCTGCCGAAGGAGAATTGAGGTCCGGCAAGATGACTCCCGAGCAGTTCGCCAGGTGGAATGCGCACTACGGCCCCATCATCGAAAAGTTCAAGAAGGACAGTCTCAGCGGCAACGCCCTCTACGAGTGGAAATACCAGCAATATATGCACGATTACTGCCGCGTGATTCACTCCGTGGACAGGAATGTGGGTCGCGTATATGATTATCTGAAAGAACACGGGCTGCTGGAGAACACCATCGTCATATACACCTCGGACCAGGGCTTCTATATGGGGGAGCACGGCTACTTCGACAAGAGGTATATGTATGAGGAAAGTTTCCGTACTCCTCTGCTTGTAAGGATGCCTGACTGCTGCGGGAAGGCGTTGAGGGGCACAGACATTGACGGCTTTGTGCAGAATATAGACCACGCCGCCACATTCCTCGAAGTGGCGGGTGCCGATATCCCGGAAGATATCCAGGGTGAGAGCTACCTGCGTCTGCTTAAGGGTGACAGCCGGGGATGGAGAAAATCCCTATATTACCACTATTATGAATACCCCGCAGAGCACTGTGTACGCCGCCACTATGGTGTGAGGGTGGACGGTTGGAGCCTTATGCACTTCTACAACGACATAGACGAGTGGGAGCTCTTCGACCTGAAAAATGACCCCGCGCAGCTGCACAACGTTTACGGCCAGCCCGGTTATGAGAGGGTGACGAAGAAGCTCAAGAAAGAGCTTGTCCGACTGCAGACCCTCTATGATGACCCTATTGAATCCGAACTGAAATCGCAGAATTAAACTGCAACCCGTCCTCTGTCCTTATAATAGGGAGCCATACAAGCGCGCCATTCAGTAAGGGCGTACATAGACAAACCTCTCTCTGAAGAGGTTATAGCCACACTAAAGGCAAAGATTGACGAAACACTGCTGCCGGATTGCACGTGCAGCTTATTGTTTCTAAATACTTTTGCGGATTTTGACTATTTAAGGCATATCAGATTTGCGATTTCTGACTATTTTTGTGTTCTTAGATTTGCGGAATATGACATTAATTGTTGAAAACTTTTGGTAATCAATATAATTACTATTATTCTTGTTGCGAAGAATAAAAGTTACATGATTGGCACCAACCCACCTTTTGAGTCCGAGCATCGATTCTGCGGTATTTTGTGCCTCGCAGGCAAATGTGGTATGTCTTTTGGAATATGCAAGTGTAACCGCATCTTTATTTGAATTGTCTTGAAATCAGTCCTTTTCTTCCGCAGGGCCGGGTACAAGGACAAGACTCTCTGAGACATTGATGCCGTAGGACACATTTCTGACCTTCCCTTGCTGAGGCGTAAGGATACCCATTTGGGTGAGATATTTTACATCTCGTTCTGCCGTATCAGTTGATGACTTGGAGAGCTTGGCCCAGTTTTTTATTGTAAGCTTTCCTATATATCCGTCAAGGTATGCGTTCAGCACCTGCTTCTGCCGATCGTTAATGGCATTTTGCGCATGCTTTTGCCAGAAGATGGACTTATGCAGAATGGATGTCAGAATCTCGTCCGCATTCTCTATCGAGCGGAGCATACAGTCAAGATACCACTCAACCCAGATGGTAATATCCGTATTTCCTTTTTGGCAACGCTCAAGGATGTCATTGTATTTCGTCTTTTCCTTGTTGATTTGTCTTGAGATGCTGAAATACCGGAGTGGGGAGTTGTCCGCTTGGCTCAGAGCCATATCTGCTATCGCGCGTCCGATGCGGCCATTGCCGTCGTCAAACGGGTGAATGCTGACAAACCAGAAGTGAGCAACTGCCGACTTCACATAGTCTTTCGGAGTCGAAGGCGAGTTAAACCATTCAAGAAACTGCTTCATCTGGGCCGGGACAGAGTCTGCGTCCGGTGCCATATAGTGAATTTTCTCCCGGTCGAGTGTTCCGGACACGACTTTCATCGGGCAGGATCTGTATTTGCCCACATCGATCACTTCCATTCCGCTTCGGCCCGTAGGGAACAGACAGTTGTGCCATCCGAACAGCCTGTCGTCGGTGAGCGGATTTGCGAAGTGTGTTGTGGCATCCATCATCATCTCCACAACGCCTTCTATATAATGCGACGGCTCGGTGTCCCCGGTAATGCGGACTCCCATCCGCCTTGCAACGGACGAGCGCACTTGATCCGAATTCAAGACGATACCCTCAATCTTGGATGAGGAGACAATGTCGTGCGTCAAAGCTTCAACAGCTGCATGCTGCATCGCATCGAATCCGATGGCAGCGAGCCGTCCTTCAAGGTAGCCTGCGGCCTTGTTTACCCTTTGCAGTTTCGCATTTATGGACGCAGAATCCCAAGTGAAATTCGGCCAGTTTTCTGTCTGATGGATGTACATAACGACTCAATTTTCTGCAAATATAAATAATTTTCAGTTAATAAACCGCAAAATCTGCGGATTATAAGCCGCAGACCAATGAAGGAGTGACCGATAAATGATAATTGCCCGGGACATAAGAAATATTTTTCTGTTTCTTATGTGTGGTTTTTATGTTTCTTATCTCCGATGTCGTTTGAATTCCGCCTCCGGGAGAAAAATTCCGGCGAGGATATGGGAGTTGAACTGAATTATATTTATCTTTGCCTGAACAGGTTCGACAAGAGCGCGGAGGAGTCGAAGGACCCGGTTGACCGCTTCATGTACACTCTGAAGAACATCGCGGGACTTGAGGAGATGCCCCGGAGCTTCGGGGACAGTGGGGAGATGGTGGAACTGTACACCCGCTCGATGACTGCGAACCTGCCTGCGGAAACGATACACGAAATAGAGATTCACAAGAATATGACAACCGAAAACGACATACTGGTTGCTATCGCCGAGGCCCGCGAGGACGCCGCGATCGAAGCCACCGCCAAGGCTCTGGCGGAAGGCAGAGCGGAAGGAATCGCGGAAGGAAAAGCCGAAGGAATCGCGGAAGGTGAAGCCAGAGGTAAGGCGGAAGTCGCGAGGGCAATGCTCAGGGAAGAACTTCCTCTTGAGATAATCTACCGTATCACCGGGCTGACAAAATCGCAGGTACAGTCTATCGCCAAGACTCTTTAACGCCCTCGCCCTTCCGTTATTGCGGGCTTGCCCCGCAATCCCCTTGCAGAGAGATGCCGGATCAGATCCCGGGTCAAGCCCGGGATGACGTTGCATGGGATGACGTTGCATGGGATGACGTTGTTCGGGATGACGTTGCCCGGCATGCCGAAGAGGAAGCATTACTCAGTATTGTGGAGCAAAGAAGAAGCTCTGAGTATGGCAACAGTCCTCATTATGGCATTTTCTATCCCATAAACCGGGGAGAATCCGACTTCCTTGAGCTTGTCGTTTGACAATATTGCCTTCGTGGCGATGCTGAATCCTTTTTGTTCATCTTCGGATGGAAGGTCAAATACGACTTTCTTCCCGCAGACGGCGGCACAGATGCCTGCAAAATCTTTCAGATGTACGTTGCATGCTTCGTTCGAAATATTGTATATCCCGGCATCTTCCCCATTGAGCATTACGAACAGCATTGCGGCTACGGCATCGGCCGAGTAGGTGTAGCTGAAATATTGTTCTCCGCCGGATTTCAAAACAATGTCTTCTCCATTAACCGCTTTCCGGATGAATTGAGAACTTGCTTTTGTGTCCGATTCAAGCATTGTGGGCCCGAATACCCGGCTCAAACGGACTATTTTTGTCTTTATCCCTTTTTCCTCTGCATAACTTTGACACATCGATTCGCAGACACGTTTCGATTCGGTATAACAGGAACGGGCGTTTGAGAGGTTCAGACTGCCGGTGTAGTCTTCCGTGAAAAGATCATCACCGCAGGCGTCCCCATATATTTCCACGGAGGAAGGATAGAGAACTGTAGCATTGCAGGCGCAGGCCAGATCAAGAGCGTTCCGTGCGCCGTCAATATTGGCCATAATTGTCTCTACGGGATACTTTGAATAGGCAAGAGGATGTGTGTTGCTTGCCAGAGGCAGAATGTAATCGGGGGAAAGTGAAGGTTCGAAACGGGTGTTGACGTCCTGTTCCAAAAAAGAAAACAACGGATTGGAGAAGTGCTCTCCCAGCCTGTTCTCCGCCTTTTGCCTTGAGCGGCCCGTTGCAATCACATTAACGTTTCCGATGCGCATCAGTGCATCAATCATCAGAGTTCCTATGAGGCCGGTAGCACCGGTAATGAGGAGGGTTTTTCCTCTCAAGGAACCGCCGACGACGGAGGCTATATATTCAAGGTCTTCCTGATACAGCGGGTGGGTCTTGTTCAGAATCATATTACTTGTGTCCATAAAGATATCCCTTGAAGATTTCCAGGTCATCCGGGGTCGTAAGTTTGATGTTCTTGTCGGAGCCGGCCGCAAAGTGAAGTCTGATTCCCAATTCCACCATCATTGTATTGGTGTAACTGGAGCCGTATATGCCTATTCCCTTTTCAAAAGCCTCGATGTATTTGCTGTCCAGAAGGTCGAAACGGTATGCCTGGGGAGTCGATACGCGTCTCAGGGTTTCGCGCGGAATATATCTGACCGTAGTGGTGGGATCATCTTCGCTTACTACGAAAATCTGCTCGTTGTACGGCAGGGATGTCACTCCGTTGCCGAACTCCAGGGCTGTTTTGATGACATCCGACAGTACTGCCGTTTCGACAAGAGGTCTTATGCCGTCGTGAACGATTATGATGTCATCGGGGGAGCATTTGTCCCGAAGGTTGAAAACCCCGTTGCGTATGGACTCCTGACAGGAAGCACCGCCTTCGACCACCCATCTGAGTTTTGTTATGCCATATTTTTCGGCGTCTTTCATCAGCACATCCTCCCATCCCTTGATGCATACGACCTCAATGGCATCCACCATAGGATGCCTCTGAAAACTTTCCAGGGTATATGCCAGAACGGTCTTTCCGTCAACTTCTATGAACTGTTTGGGGATTTCCCTCCCCATCCGGGCACCTACGCCTCCGGCTATGATAATCGCTATGTTCATCTAATAATAAGATTATTCTCCCAAATTTAAGCATTTTGTAATGAAAATTGTAAATTTGCCTGAAGCATTCCATCATTCTTGGAATCGTAATATGAAAATAACGCAGAAAGCATAGGTGATGTTGAAGACGTTGGCATATATTGTCTGCTATCTCATTTATCCATTCTCCTTTCTTTTCCCGAGAAAGAAGAAGCGTTGGGCATTCGGCAGTTTCAGAGGGGCGTTCAACGACAATGCCAAGTACTTGTTCATATATGCTAACGAGCATTGCGTGGACCGGGAACTGGCTTGGATATCAAATAATTCCAAGACTGTTGCGCAGGTTCGCGGCCTTGGCTACAGGGCGTACAGAAGCACAAGTCTGAAAGGGGTGCTGTATGCCCTTACTTCCCGGTACTGGTTTTTCAATGCCTACACTTCCGACATTATGTTCTGCCTCAGCGGTGGAGCGACGTGTGTCAATCTTTGGCACGGAGTAGGCCTCAAGCGCATAGAATTCAACTCTGTTTCGGGCCCTTTGGCCGACAGGTATGTCAGGAAAAGATTCCGGGAGGTGTTCTTCCATCCCGAGGCATTCCGCCGTCCAGACATTTTCCTGTCTCCATCGGCTTTTCAAACGGTAATGTTCTCAAAAGCTTTCAGAATACCGGAGAGCCGCTGCATTGAAGCGGGGTATCCCCGGAATGAGGTCCTGTTGAGACCTGCGGACGATTCTGCCAATCCGTTCAAGGGATATCGGAAGGTGTATATTTATATGCCCACCTGGAGAGATTCACAAAGGGAGGTATTCGTGCAGCACATTAATCTTGGTGAGATTGATTCCGTGCTTGGAGAAAACAACGATTTGCTGCTGCTTAAACCACACGCCAATACCATTATTAGGGAAGAAATATCCGATTTCCCCCATATCCGGTTGCTGCCGTCAGGGATGGATGTTTATCCTATTCTTCCGTTTACAGATGTTCTTATTACCGATTATTCTTCCGTGCTGTATGATTATATCCTTATGCCAGGGAAAGGCGTTGTTCTCTATTTGTATGATTATGCCGATTATGTAAAGGATAGGGATTTCTATTATCCTTTTGATGGGAACGTAATAGGAGAGAGGGCGTATGACTTTAATGAAATGCTTTCCATACTCCAAAAGGGTATCCCTGCACTCAATGAAAAAGAACGCTGTGCCTTGGTAAATAAATTCTGGGGGAAATCCGATTTGATGAATTCCTGCAGACAGATTCTGGACGGCACAATTGAAAAATGAAAGGGGAAATCACTTGCGGTATAGTTCAAAATTTCCGAAATAGTGCATATACCAGTCCTTCCCCGTTATCCTGAAATATAATTTATGTAAAGGGCCGCCGGGGAACTCCGCCCAGGTATGCGCAAAATGATGTATGCAGAATGTTCCTTCATTCACATCATAGACTATTTTCCCCTTGCCGCCATTCAGCCATTTGCGCCCGCACAGCATCCAGTTCGGGAACACGCAGATGTCATTTTTTTCATAAGAGAACGTATTTGGTGTTTTGATGTTCACTTTTTTGTATTTGGAGAAAAGAACGGCTTCCATTATTTTTGGGGAAATGGTGGTATCAAAGGTCCCGTCAGGTTTGATAAAAGGTCGATCTGTGTAATAATCCAGAGCATCTTTTACCCATTGAGTCCCTTTTTCGGCTCCGAAAGCGGCAACTTCGAGATGCGTACCCAGACATTCCTCTCCTATGAAGTACGGAAGATTCAAGAGTGAATCGAAAGTCTTGAGGACCTCAACGTCACTGTCAAGATATATGCCTCCGAAATTATATACGGCAAAAAACCTGATATAGTCTGCGACAAAAGCATATTTCCGTGCGGCATAAGCTTGAGATGTCCAAATCGTGGAATTCACATCAAAACGGGACGTATCCCATATCATAATCTCGTAATCGGGAAGATACTTCTGCCAGGTAGAAATACATTTGGCTATTTTATCCGGATATGGCTCTCCGCTCAGCCAGCACAAATGAATAATTTTAGGAATCATCTCGGGTGAAACTGCATTTCAGCAAACTTACTGTCTGTTTTGTATATACAAAATGTTTAATGTTCAGGTTGTCATCGGGCCGTATCCCCGTCTTTTATATATCTCCAATAATCGGCCAGAATCATTTTTTCCGAAAGGGCAAAGGCCTCTTCCTCAGTAAGGGTTCTTACAGCCTCCCTGTCAAGGAGATTTATGCCGAAACCTTTCCAGTAATAGGTGCTGTCGCACCCGATGGCGTGCAGTGCGGTGGGGAATATGTCCATCTGATACACTTCTTCTTCGACAATGGTCTTCTCCTTTATTGAGGGGGAATAGATTATGAAAGGACAGTATGCTTCAGCCTTTTTGTCCTCCCCGCTGGAGATGAAATAATCGTTGAATTTCCGGCGGAGGTCATCGTCAAAAATGGTATGGTCCCCCGTAATGATGATTGTGGAATTCCGGAGCGTTTCGTCCGTATCGACTTTCTCCAGAAAGTCTCCCAGAAGGGAATCCGTGTAGTGAACGCAGTCAATGTAGTCAGCCATTATTTTGGGCATCGAACTGTCCCGCTTCAACTTCATATTGTCCGGACATCCGTTGAAAGGAGTATGGGAGGCTATTGAAATGGCCATAACGTAAGGATAATCCCGGTATATGTCGGTCAGGATGGAGAAGGTTGTGGAATCATTCCTATCCGGAACAAGAAGATTGTCGGAGATATGGTATGCGTCACTCATCTTTTTTTGATTCCATACCAAGAGATCCCCCGGTTGAATCAATGCCGCCTTTTTGAATAGTTCACTTAGGGAAGGATAACAATTATTCGGGAACCTGAAACACGTTGCGCCGGCGGAGACGGGAAGAATACCTGCATTGACAATCATCTGCCCGTCTCCGGAAGCGCCTCTTTTTGTCTGTCGAATCACTTTTTGTGCCCAGAGAAGGTTGTTGTGAGAATTTATGAATTCATAGATGACGGGGGTTGTCCGGGGGGAAATTGACCAGTTCTCGAAACTCTCAAACAATATAATATACAAATTCCCTTTTGGAGCGGGATTGTTCCCTGAAGGATTGAACAGTGGGGAGGAATCAACAACATTCTCCAAGATGGCGGCAGGTTTGGTGTGAAAGGGTATTTCTATCAGATTCCACACATCAAGAGCAATGCAATGTAATACGGACATTTTGTAGATATACCCTTTAGGGGAACATCCGAAAAACGCAACTCCTTTTTTGGAAAAGGGGTTGAAAGTCATTCCCGGTCTAGTTTCCAAATCGTCGTAGATAATAGCGTCCCTTTCTATTTTGGCATCAAGAGAAAGAGTTCCCACTATATGGAGAACAATGGAAAGGACAAAAACGGCCACTGCCGACCATCTGGACGTGGATTGGGGTTTCAGCAGAATTAAGAAAAGAAGTAGAACAAGAGTCGGTATGGCAATGACAATGTCACTGGGATGAATGAATGCGAGGACGGAACTCCAGAATCCTTTCATATTCCCTACCATTGACAATGAATAGGCATCAAGAAAAAAACCGTTTATCCGATAATATATAAGTTCCGCCCAAATCCATAACGCCATAATGACAGAAACCACAATTGTCCACCTTTTTTTGGGGAATAAAAAGACAAAAACGGAAGCAAAAAGGCAAATGCTGATTTTGGGGAGATAAAAAGACCAGAATAGAAGGGGATCGTGAATGATGGAAGATCCCACATATTCTTTGAATGCCAGATAATGGAATATCATACATTGAAGGAATAATGTACAAAAGAACAGCATCGCGTATGCCAGGGTAGCAAATCCAATAGATTTTAAGTTCTGTTTATGTTGCATAATCAAATAAATTTTCAGTGTTTTCAATACGGCGTGACTGTTTGGTTTTATCGCCGAAGTATTTTTGAATATCCGTGGATTCCGAAACATTTGGATAAATGTCCAAGTTTCCATTCCCGGGGGATATATGGATTGAAGAAGAATGTAAGGTTAACTTCAGGGAAAAAATTCAGATATTCAATCCAAGGAAAATTCCAATTGGTGACCTTCGCCACACATTTACGATAAATCAGTTCTTTTTTATATTTCTTCAAATCCTCATATTTATTGATATGGTCAGCCACGATATTGATGTTGGCTTTTTTCTGGGCACTGATTATTTTGTATGTCGATGTCGCACAGATTCCTTCGCTGTTAACGTAATAAAAATACAATGGTTCTTCTATTGTCCCGATTGATTTACAATGGTATGCTATCTGGCAGACAGTTGCGACATCTTCCCAGAGATTGCAGACAGGCCATTCTTCCACATATTCATACATATCCCTGCGGATTAGTTTGTTCCATAAAAAATTGCTGATTTTGTCTGCAATGATGGCGTGCCTCAAGGATTTGAACCTCTCAAAATTATTCAAATCCGTTTTGAGAATGTTTTCCCCGTCCGTCTTGCAGTATCCGCAAATAACCATATCGAAATTTTCTTCCTCCGCCTTCTTCCGCATTTTCTCGTACATTGTAATGTCCACCCAGTCATCACTGTCGCAGTGGATGACGTAATCTCCCGTAGCGGCCTCAATGCCGACTTTGCGCACCTTCGCCTGCCCGCTGTTGACGGGCATATTTATGATTTTCACCTGCTCCTTGCGTGAGGGGTAATCTTCAAGGACGCGTGCGAGCACCTCCATAGACTTGTCCGGCGTGCAGTCGTTCACAAAGATGTACTCGATGTCGTCCAGCGTCTGCCCGAACAGACTTCTGGCACAACGTTCGATATATTGCTCGACGTTGTAAACGGGAATTATTACACTTACTTTAGGCATATCCTGCAATTCGATTATTTACTCATCAGTTCCGTTCCCTGCCGCAGAAGGGGTTTCTGACGTTGCCGGGCAGGGCGCAAAAATGCCGGCTTCTATTATGCAGCAGAGGATATGCCCGATAAGTGTCTGACACTCCTGGATGCGGGGTGTTTCGGTGCTTGGCACTTTAATTATGATGTCGCTGAATTCATCCATCCGGCAGGGCTTGTCGCCGGTCAGTCCAATGGTGACAATCCCCATTTTGCGGCAGGTTTTCATTGCCTCGACTATATTGGAAGAATTGCCGGACGTTGAAATTCCCACGAAGACATCGCCTTTTATTCCCTGAGCCTCAACCTGACGGGCAAATATTCTGTCGAAGCCATAATCGTTTCCGATTGCCGTCAAGATGCTTGTATCGGTGGTCAGGGCGATGGAAGGAAGTCCCGGGCGGTCGAAGTAGAATCTGCTGACCAGCTCCCCGGCAAAATGCTGTGCATCGGCCGCACTTCCGCCGTTGCCTGCGAACATTATCTTGTTGCCGTTTTTGTATGCATCTATGCATCTGTCGCCGGCAAGGGCTATCTTTTCAATAGTGCCGGTATCCTCCAGCAGCGCCTTTTTGACGTTTGCACTGTCCTCCACCTGCTTTTTTACGATTTCAATAGATTTCATAGCATTATATATTCAATAATTTCCCATCCGAGAACTCCGTTTCCGGTCAGTTCCGGCCTTAATTTCAGGCGTTTATGTTCCTTGCCAGAAGATCCAAACTTTTTGTGCGCTGATCTTCCCGAATCCTGTTTACCTGTTCCCAGTCGATGGGTTTGTGGAAGTCTATGGTTCTGTTTTCATCAATCTTAACCAATCTGTCCTCCAGATTGAAAAGCTTCAGCAGAGAGGTGAAGCGGGACATCCCCCTGTCGGCATTTCCGATTACCCAGAATGGCTTGTTGAAAATGATGGAGAAGACCATCCCGTGGAAGGAGTCAACAATGGTCATTCCCGATGAGGCAATCGATTTCAGCCAGGTTTCAGGAGAGGGGAAAATGAACTCGTTCATATGTCTTTTCATCCGAAAGAATGTCCCGAATGATCCCGGTTGCTTAGGCAAAATGCTGAAGGGGACCAACCCGGTTTTGCCTGCTGCGATATTGATGAAGTTGTCAATTTCAACACAGGGGTCCAGGATATGTGCTAATAATGAATTTTGCGGGATTTCGTCAGAATCATCCTTTATCAGGGAGAGATAGTCGTTTCTATCCAACAGGAGAGTGGGATCCAACACCTGGGTTGAACCAACACCCAGATATTCCTTACATAGTCTTACACCGGAGTCTTCCCTCACGGATATGAATGAAAACGATTTTGCGAGTCCGGAACAGATTCGAGTCTGCTCCTCATTCATTTCCCATTGGTCAGTCCCAAAAGATACGGCGTATGCCAATCTTTTTACCTGTGAGTTATCGGGAAGAAAGGATAAAAACATCTCATACAAAAGGTCTTTGTTGTATTTGGGCCTCCAGCACTGGTCGCTTCCTACAATGAAGGCATCGTGTCCGGCATCTTTCAGATTGGAGAATTCTTCGTGGCTGCCGATTGTCGGAGAGCAGTCGATATGACTGTCAATGAAGAGATTTATGTTTTTGCGGATTTCTTTTGTTTCCCGTCCACTGACAACAATTGCCGGTTTATCATATCTGGTCGGGTACAGGATATGAAAGACAGAGTATTTCAGCCAGCCTTTCCACTCTTTCAGCAGACTTTTTGGGGGATTGGATTGCCGGACGGTTGTGACCGTGTGCCCCATCCTTTTCAAAACCTGCTGCAATGCATAGTTCTGTAAAATGCCTCCGTAATTGGTGTGAAGGGGTTGGGTTATTATTCCGATTTTCATTTATCAAAAATCAATTTTCATTTCATATTCTTTCCATCCGTTTGCCTTGGATCTGAACGAGATGCCCTTCGGCACAGCTGTGTCGGGGAAATGTGCGACCATTACTTTTTTTTTATTATGTTTTAATCCTGACTTGACAAGATGGGCAAATGTGTGAAAGCGTTTGGGTAAAGGAACAAGTTCCCTGAAAAACAATTCCCGGATTTTCTTTGTAGTGGGAGAAGAAATGACAGAAGGATTTGAAGTCACCGCTTCGTTGAAAGTCGTCTCAACGGTGATGAGGTTCCCGTAATCTTCCCGCAGAAATTTCTTCAGACCGGCAATCTGGCAGGGGGTGCCGGAAAACAATACCTTTCTACCTGATTTCAGGAAGTCTTCACATATGGTGAACGAGTCCCCGACATTTGCCTGCAGATACTTTGATCCCCTGAATCCTGACAATCCATCAATGGTTTCCGAATACCCTATGTCCACAAGCCATTCATCATTGAATTGTGCGCCGAAGACGACACCCCTCTGATTGATTATTTGTGTTGCCAGATATGTAAAGATACCTCCGGACGAACTTGCGAGTCGGACAGTTTCATCAATATTTTTAGCCGCCAGCACTTTCAAAGGGAGCCTTGTACCGGCAGGATGAGCAAAAGGGCACACGGATTCGTAAACGCCGCAGTCAATGCAACTGCCCACATCTACTGAGGGATAGAAGAATCCCTCCTTGTCCTCTGAAAAGGAGATGCATTGCTTTGGACAACGCTCAACGCAAGCGCTGCAACCGCAACAATCTTCTTTTCCAGCGAGGCGTATCATAATCCCTTTCTGTTCCATTTTATAAAAGAAGGTGTCAATAAATTTTTTTCTTCTTCATTGAGGCAAAAGAAATACTCCAATACAATTATGATGACGGAATAGGATACAATACCCAAACCCAATGAGGCCCAGGAGTCAAATGCAAAAATGGATTTTGCAAGGATAAAAAAAATGGAAACAAGTATCGGGATTATATCCATTTTCAGTATTTCGTTCCAAAAGGAGTGTATTGCAATGCCCTGGACCCTCGAGTAATAGATATTCATACAAATTCCCGGGCCAATAAGCAATGCTCCGGAGATGGCTATGGCGCATCCCAAACCTCCCCATTTTTTTGCAAACGCAAACTGAAGGATTAACGAGATGCAGGCTATTACAATGTATAATAAGGATCTGAATTTCATCTGATTCCGCGCTTGAAGGATTGTAATTCCGATGTTTTGTATCAGCGGGATGTACAGTGCAATGAAAAACAGAAGAGTAATCAAATATGAATCGGAATAGCCTTCTCCTGCCCATAATACAGTGAAATTCTTGCCGAATACAATAAAACCGAACAAAAGCAAGGACATAACCAGATTCTGGATTCTGCCGGTTTTTATGAACAAATCCGAAAGTTCTTTATCGGAGGCGTTTGCCGAGACCATTCCGGTAACTCTGGGAAGAAACACTCCTGAAATGGCCGTGGAGAATTGCATATAGAGATTCTCCAAATGTATTGCCACCGCGAAGATTGCAATGGAAACAGTGCCCGAAACTATACCAAGAACAAATTGTCCCGTGCTCCAATAGATTCTGTCCATGATAATGTTGATGAATATCCATAGGGAATATATGGCCACTTCTTTCAGGAAACCCCATTTGAATTTCCCGAACTTTATCTTGATACAAAGTTCTTTTCGACAGTATAAATAGTTGATAAACAAGGTGACGATGTTGAAGGAGGTTTGAACTATAACCATTGCAATCGCCCTGTATCCCTTGCTTAGCAGTACAATCATCACCGCGGTATTCAATACGATGCGTATAATGTTAATAGTTTTCGGGAATACAAACCTTTCGTAGGCCGATATAATGCTCCCGAATATGCTCATAGGGAAGGTTATGGCAAGGTTTGCAATCATTATTATCATTAGGATTCCTGCCTTGTCAAGTTCCTCCGGGGTCATTGTCCCCCCGAACATATTGTCAATATTTAAATACAAGACACCGCCAATGACGGCAGAAAGGATTCCTATTCCAAGATATAATAACAGGAACATTCCGAACATCTCGTACTGTTCTTTAACCTTGCCCTCTGCCCGATATTTGGCTGTATAGCGAACTATTGCATTTCCGAAACCCAAATCAAGGATTGTCAGATATGATATCACCGAAGCGACGAGAGAATATAGGCCATATTCGTTCTGCCCCATCATCCGAAGCATATAGGGGGTATAAAGCAACCCCACTAATGTGCTCAATACAATGACGGCATAATTAAGAGCAACGCCCGCTTTCAGTTGGTTCATACGTTTATATTCTCCCCTTTCTGTGAAGTCATTCCTTACCACGATGGTTCCGACTGAGAAAGGAATCTTATTCGCGAATATAGCAATTTAAATGGCAATGGTAATGTGTCTCTTATATCATATTCTCCCCTATCCACATTGCAAAGAACGGGTCCTCAATTTCATAAGCTTCCGGCATCCTGTTCAGAAAGCCCTTTTTGCACAATCTCTTGAGAGAACTGAACATCGTGCTCGTCGGCATTCCACCGTATTTCAGAGGATTTCCCCTACGGCAAATGAGCTGGAGCGTGAGCCTGTCCGTTCTGGGCAGGGAATCCCAAAGCCTGCTGTAGTCAAGGTCATGCGAGCAAATAATTTTCTGTATCACCGCATCGAACGTCCCTTCGTCATAACCATAACATTTTATGGTTTCCCATAAATGGAATGCCAGTTGCTGGCCGTAGTATGGATGGCAGCCTGTAAATTGCAGGACGGCTTCCGCAAGGCCGTCGGACGGATTTTGTGCGATTTCCCTGAATCCGTCCGCCAGATACTCCTTGAATTCGCTGTACGGCAGTTTGGGAAGATTGACTTTCTCGCCGAAGTGATAAAAAGGTGATGTTTTCTTTTCAAAGATTTCGGTCATCATTGATTCCTGACTGCCCATAAAGACGAAATTGACGTTGCTCAGGGTCTGAAGAATTGCGCGAAGCTTTTTGTCCAGGCCTTTTTCTATTTCGAGAATTTCCTGAAATTCATCAAATGCGATTATCAGCCTTTTCCCGCTTTTTGAAATGCTCCCGGCAAGAGAGAAAACGTCTTCGAGGATGACGGCAGAATCGGCCTGTGGCAGGAAAGTCACATCGACATTGCCGTTTAACGGGTTTAGGGAGACGGAGGGGATGGCCCTGAAAGACAGTATGTCGTGCTTTAACTTTTCAATAGGCTTGATTTTGAAGATGCCCCGCAGAATTTTTGTGGAAAGTTCCGTCACCGAAGATATGCTCTGCAGGTTGACTGAGACAAAAGGCCGGTCAAGTTCTTTGAGAGACTTGGCTACAAGGCTGCTTTTGCCGAATCGTCTGGGGCTTATCAGAACAAGATGGTTGGCACTGCCCAGGATACCCTTTATTTCAGAAAGGATTTGAACCCTGTCTGTAAAGTATTTCCCTTCCACGATAGTTCCGAATTTGAACGGATTCATTTTTGCGATTTTTTTCGTTGCGAAATTTTTCGCAAATATAATAATTTTGTAATGATGAAAAAATAAGTTGGTAAAGATTTATGAAAGATTGTTTATGTGTTTTGAATGCGGAATGCCGTCCTTCGCTTCTATGCTCCCAAAAACAAGTTTTGCGGATTACACGTGCAGATGAGAACGCCCTGCAAATCGGAAACGGCGCGCGCTGCCACGGGGGCAGCGCGTGTTGCTGTTCCTGAAAGCGGAGGTCTAATCCGAAACCGCCCGCACGGAAAGTCCCAGGCATCGGTCCTTCGTCTCCGCAACACTTACTGTCAGTGTCGAATTGTCATTTTCTGACAGGCTGTTGCTTCCTGAGAGCCGGATTCAACTTTTAAACGCAATTTTTGAGGAAGAATCTGTGAGATAAAGGTTTATATTAAGAATAAATCTTTACATCGGGGCGGTCTGCCCGCAAAACAGGTTCAAAAATGACGCATTTAAGAGAGTGGCAGCGGTATCAGATCGCTGCAAAACTGGAGGTCGGATGCACGAAGAAGGAGATAGCGGAATATCTTCACGTCCATCCGTCAACCATCACGAGGGAGATTCAGAGAAACGGCTACAGCCGGTACAGATGTTATCGGCCGAGGATAGCACAGGAAAGGGCTGCCCACCGATGGCGTTGCCGCCATCTGCCACGCAGGTTCAAGGAAGATGTCAGGAAGAAGGTGGATGAGATGATTCTTATGGATTACAGCCCCGAGCAGATAGTGGGTGTATGCCGTAGGCTGGGCATCAAGATGGTATCGCACGAGACCATATATCAATATATCTGGTGGGACAAGGCCCACGGCGGCGAACTATACAAGCATCTTCGGCATCGTGGCCGACGGCACAAGAAGCGCGGAGCCTTGAGAAAGAGAAGGGGCACAATCCCGAACAGAATCGACATCTCCGAAAGACCGAAAATCGTTGACAGGAAGAACCGTGTGGGCGATTACGAGGTTGATACGATTGTTGGAGCTGCTCGTTCCCAGCATATCCTCACGTTGAACGACAGGAAGACCGGGAAAGTATGGCTAAGGAAACTTGAGAACCCAACCGCTGCAGAAGCTGCCGACCAGATCATCGGCATCCTTGAATGTCTCAAGCAGTATGACCTCGTGAAGACCATCACTGCCGACAACGGCCTGCAGTTCGCAGAACACGAGCGAGTCTCCAGGGCTACAAGCGTGGGATTCTTCTTCGCCAGACCTTACCATTCCTGGGAACGTGGAGCCAACGAGAACACCAACGGACTCATCCGTCAGTATATTCCCAAGGGTTCCGACTTCACAAACATCACGCAGGAGTTCCTTGAAGAAGTTGAGCGCAAACTGAACGAAAGGCCGAGGAAAAGACACGGTTTCCTAACTCCCAATCAGGTGTTCAGCAAATCGACCGGGCTGGATGCAAGAGTGTTTGTGTAAACTTCCCCTGCTGTTGTTTGAAGGCGTAAACGAACTCAGTTTGCGGACCACCCACCGCCCATATGCACTACGCGCCACCCCGGGTGAGGCAGCGCGCAGATTTATGGGTAATGCGTTTGTTTGGTTCAAGGATGCTTAATTCTTAAGCACAGGACGCACATAGGACTTGCTGAAAAACGAGCCCGTATAGCTGTCCCAACCGTGATTTTTGTCGTACACCAGGTATATGTACAACCCTATGGTCGTAGCCTGCCAGTATCTCGCGCCGCCCATGAGGTTATCGCCACCCATGGAAGGGAAAAACACTGAGTTCTCTGTGTAGCCTGTTTTTTTACCGGTGAATTTGAAGCCATAAATACCGCTGTCTTTGTCTTGAGTATATACGCATTCAACCTCTTCACTGCCAGAAGGTGTTGCTGCCTTAAACAACTCATCCATCTGGTCCTGGGTTGGAGTACACCAGTTGGCTCCCCATACATAATCCGCACCTGTCAGGGTGGCGTCCGTAAATGTCATCGTGTTACCTATTTCTGGATCACTGGATACAAATACATTGTCCTCGGCGAACTTAGGTCCATCCTTCCAGAGCTGTACCCAGTTCACGTCAACTTCACTTTCACTGATTGTTGCCTTGGCTGTGCCCGTGATAGGCTGACCATCAAAGGCGATAGGATAAACCGTGTTGCGGACAACGGCTACGCCACCGGACTTTTTGGTAACCATAAGTTTCGATGTTGATCCACTGGTAACCTTTATGGCCAGAGGATTGTGGGTGCCAGCAGGAACGGGAATGTAGAAAGTGGCTGAACCATCCGAAGCGATGGCCTTTGCCGAAGCAAAAGTGAGGGTAACTTTCTTGTCGGCAGCCGTGAGGGTCTCCTTACTTGCAAAAGTGAGGACTCCATCAGCCGTGGCTGTAAACTCTCCGTTCATCTGCTTGTCAGAGAATACCTCGATTTTTTCAACAGAAGTGAAATCCGAGCCGCTGACGGTGATGGCGAGCACGCCGCAGAGGTTCTTGAAAGAAAGGGATGTCGTTCCGTTCTGCGCATACATCGGCATATTGTATTTGCCGTCTTCATAGTCGTAGGTTTCAGGAAGGGTGGCCTTGGAGTCACTGTACATATCTGCGGGGAAATAAGCCTTGAACGTTCCCGTCGGGTCAGTTTGTGTATCAGGGTCCTTTGCAAAAGTAGCCTTGGTAGCGTCCGTGCCATCGGGAGTCGCAGTATAGCTTACTCCGTTGATGCTTATTCTATCTGTGTTCTCCCAATATGTCTTGTATGCGACTGATGGACTTGTTACTCTCTCGACAGTGGTCTTTGTGCCTGCTCCGTTCTCGATGGTGGCGGTGAATACGGAAGCACTTCCTTCGGATGCGGTATTCTCCTGAAGATTCTCTTTCTGGCAGGATGCCGCAACGAATGCGGCTGCTATGACTGCTATGGATAATATTGTCTTTTTCATAACTCAGAGCATTAATGGTTAATTGGTCCACCAGTTGGTTGTATCACCTTCCTGACTGTTTTCGGTTCCGTCGCTCTGGCAGATTACCCTCTGCGCAGCGACCTCGATCACCTTCACGCTCGCAGGAACGTATGCTTGGCGCTCCCGCAGTTCATTATTTTTGATGTCTTGTTTCATTTTGATTGAAAATTATTTTGTTTGTTCTTGTTTCCGGGTTACACGCACAACGAATCCTTCCGGAGCTCACAGTTGAACCCCAGACGATAAACGATGTTATTGAATACTGCTAAATTGCTGATTATGAAGCAAATACCCCCCCCCGTCTGCATAGGAGCGGGCACTGAAAGACTGTTATTGAAGGTACGCGTTGCCATAAGATTTTCAAAAATACAGAAAATATCTCAACCTGTAATCATTTAGGCTGAAAACTGAGTTGGATATTGGAATGATAAAGCGTAAGTCTTGAATTGTTTTGACGGCGTAAAGTAGGTTCTTCGTCAAATTCGTTGCACCTTAAAAGGGAAAATTCCTGTGCAAATTATTGAATATCTTCCCATTATCTATCCAAAGCGGATATAAAAACCATTTCGTAGTTCCTAACTTCGGATATTAGGGAGTGAAAGAACATAATTATGCCTTGCAGGCCATTCTAAAGCATTCGCAAGTCCCATAACTGTTATATTCTGGGGCCAGAGCACAAATATGCTTGCAACGAATTTGACGAAGAACCTGTTTACAAGTCGTAAACGATGTCTGTTTCACGGCCCACCTACCACCCTATGATGGATCCGCAGGGGAATACGAAACCAGCGCCCCGCGGGCGCTGGATAAGGGCTTTCAAGGATTTTAAATTTGGTCACCTTGCCTGTGGCCTTACGGCCTTGGGCAAGGTGGGTTTATTATTTTGATTCTGTAATGAGGCGTACACTGTCGCGGAAGCCCCGGCCGCCGATGCTGCCAGGGAAGACATCGTAGATATTGAAGTTCACGAAGTACGCGTCGTTCTCACCGCTCGCAGTAGATGACCAATAGTTGCCGGCGCCGCCGACATTGATGGCACTGGAACCATTGCGGTGGCCCGCAGCGGGAAGACAAACGGCTCCGGCAACTTCCATTGTGGACCATTTAACAGTAGTAGAAGTTTCATTGTACTCACTCTGCAAACTTGTTCCAACAGTAGCTTCATTCCATACCCAACCGTCAGGAAGCAAGACAACGCAATTTGCTTTACCGCAGACGGTAACGCCATATTTGAAAAGTTGTCTACGAGGGTGGCCTTCTATAAATTCATCGTTTTCAGGGTTATATGCGAACAGATAACACCACTCTTCACGGGTGAGCGTGCGCCAGGTGTTGCCGTCGCCTATCGTGCAACCCCAATCCTCTGTCTGTGACAAATTGCCCGAAGTTCTGCTGACATTGTCGGATGCGATTCCGTTAGGGACAATGGACTTCGTTGCATCGTAACCCCAGGTGAAAAGGCTGATGAGATTGGCATCATAACCTGTTGCACAATCATACTGATGCTCGTAGAATGCCCAGGTTGTAGTCGAAACATTATATGTGAGGTTGCCCTGAGAGAAGTAAATCTGCTTTGTTGTTGCTCCGCCATCATCGCTGACCGTGAACTCACCCTTGAGTGCGCCAACAGGAAGACCGACGAGCTGGCATACGGTATTGACTGATGTTGCGGCGGCCAAGGAATTAGTTGTGAACTTCTTGTCTTTGAATTTGTACGAACCTTGTTCAACCGTCAGGACACGTGCCTGAGATGCTTCCTCAAGTGCAGGAACTGCTATTTGGAATACGGCCTCGCCTTCGGCATTGATCTTGCCGGCTGCAAAGTATTCATCGCCGGTCCTGATGATAGTTCCGTTTGTACTACCGGACACGGTTGGGGCTGCGGTTCCGGAAAGAGTGAGTTTGCACGCTGTATTCACATTGCTCAATGTGGCAGAAGTGATTGCGGTGTTGGCCTTGAGACCAGTGCAATTGATCTTTATCACTGAAGTTGCGAACTTGAACGGAACAATGGCGTTTGTGATGGTCGTGCCAGTATAATCCAATGTCGCATAGGCCACAAAGGGAGCCTTCGTGCCGCTCTGGCTGGCGAGCGAGATAGATATAGCACCTTCGCTGACATCAGGTGCTTCGGTGAGAAGCGGACTGTGTACTAAAGTAAGTTTTGCCCCTGATGCGGGCGCTGATACAGTATGGGTATCGTCTGTTGAGAGCAGTGCGTACCTGTCCTCGGTACCATCGAGAGATGCTATTAGTGATCCGAGACATTGCGCCCCGTCATACACATATACGACATCGCCAGCCTTCCATGATACTCGAACAGTGTTAACCAATTCGGACTTTGTTGCATCGACCTGTGTGTATTCGCCCATCAGTCCGTTGACTCTGATATCAATTGTTCCTTTGCCCTCTTCGACCGGATTTGCCGGTTCGACGGATTTCTGGCAAGATGCGGCTGCTAGCATAACGGCTGCCGCACATAAGATTGTTCTGAATGTTGTTTTCATATTCGTTGACTTTTTTAGTTCATAATTGATTGCAGGCGGCTTCTGCTACCAGTTGTCGTCACCTTCCGTCATTTCTGTGCCATTAAGAGCGTTCTGGCGTTCGCTGCCACAGATGATTGCCTGAGCCTTGATTTCTATTGTCTTCACCTGGGGAGACACATAGAATGGTTGCTGTTCTTTTTTTGTCATTTCATTATCGTTTTATTGTTTCTTGCTGGCTTATTGAATATGTGTATATACAAGACTTCCGCCCGTGGCCCTTTGAACAGGCCGAAGGCGGAAATCTTTATCTTTAGATGCTAATTCGCTGATTATAAAGCCGTTGCTTACCCCCCCCCAGATTGTGGATGGAAGTGCCGAACATACTTTTATTTGATGTACAAGTAAGCATTATTTCACTAAGATACGAATAAATCCCAATATCTCGCAAAATATCGAAGAATGTGTTTGTTATATGCCCCGAAAAGAGGTCAAATTGGGAAATATCCCTTACTTTGTAACCGGAATCGGTGACTGTCTGAATTATTGTGCAGCACTATGACAATTCTTATCGACAATGGACACGGCATTGAAACGCCCGGCAAGCGCAGTCCCGATGGTCTCTTCCGTGAATACGCCTACACCCGTGAAATCGCCCGGCGTGTGGTCTCCGAACTTTCCGATTGTGGCTACGATGCCCGGCTTCTCGTTCCTGAAACAGAGGATATCCCGTTGATGGAACGCTGCCGAAGGGTGAACGCCATCTGTGATGAAATCGGCACGACCAATGTCATCCTCATTTCGATTCACGTCAATGCCTCAGGCTCCGATGGCAAGTGGCACAACGCATCAGGCTGGAGTGCATACACCACTCCCGGCATCACCCGTTCGGATCTTCTTGCCGCAGACCTTTATGAAGCTGCACGCAAGCATTTGGCAGGGCAGAGGATACGACAGTACAACGGCCCGAAGGAGCCCGATTTTGAAAGCAACTTCTATGTGCTTCGCCACAGCAAATGCCCTGCAGTGCTCACAGAAAATCTATACCAGGATTGCCGCTCCGACGTGGCCTTCCTTCAATGCAGCGCAGGAAAAAGGGCTATTGTTATGCTTCACGTAGAAGGCATCATCGATTATCTCTCCCGGTGATTTTCCTTGCCGGATTCGGTATTTCCCCTCCGCATTGAATACAAAGCGGTCAAGGTCGTGTTCCTCCGCTGACGCTCCGTCACACCATCTTGGTTTCAGCCGCTCCGGCACGTCGCGCCTCCGTGACTTCCACTTTATTGAGTTCCGCCCGGCAGACATTCCCGTCTGGCTGACCGCCAGCCGTGAAAGACTGCTTCGGGCTCCACGGCCACTCCACCTTCGGCTACGTTGCCATAAGACAAATAGGTGTCGGTCGATTGTCCGCCACAAGTGGCGTCCAAACCACCGACCTTGTCCATTGGCTCCAGGCGGGCAAGACTGTTGACATCAGACGCTGCACGTCTGAGATCCACAGACTTGCTTCCGCCTTCCGCACTGCCTCGGCTGCTTCGCAGCCTGCGGCTATGCCCACCCGCCCGGCGATGCCGGCTACGGTGACTCCGTCACCTTCGCCAAGGCCGCCCTTCCCGTGGCTGGCCGACTACCGATGTCAGTCCGCTGAC
>JAZUHY010000037.1:0-8339 GCA_045641985.1 Candidatus Cryptobacteroides sp. | reverse complement strand
CATCAGCTGGAGCGGCAAGGAGGTTGACGAGAAACTCCACTTCATCATGGATTCCATCCACGAGGCTTGCGTCAAGTTCGGAACCCAGGCTGACGGCACTGTTGACTACGTGAAGGGCGCCAACATCGCCGGCTTCATGAAGGTCGCCACCGCAATGCTCGAGCAGGGTATCATCTAGGATTTCCCTACATACTTCATAACGAAGGGCTGGCCCGTTCCGGGCCGGCCCTTCTGTATTTTGTGTATATTCCCACCGACATCCCGTATCGTTTTTATGATGATGTACTTTTCATTTCAATAACTATTGATTTTTAATGAATTATCATTATATTTGTATATAACAAGTATACATTACTGGGTACAGTTTATGCCCCAATAGACGAATTATCAGTTAGAATCTTTTCCAAGCTCCTATTTCTCCTAGGGGACTTTTTGTGCCCATATCGTGCAGCATCCTTTATTTGCAATAATTCCTTCCTATATAGAGATATAATAAAGTCAGTATTTATTATGAAAATAAACGACCAAAACTCCACCAAGGAGGCATATCGCTCTCCGGCATTGGAAATCGTATTCATCCAGCCGGCCTGCATGTTCGCTACTTCGCCGGACACTAATTCAGGCAATTCCACATTCGAAGACTTTGAAATCCTGGATCCACAGGATTGGGACTAATAATAGAGCCTTATGAACATTAAAAAAATATTATTTGCATTTGTATCCATTATTGTTGTCATTGGATGCCAGACCAAGGAAGATATTCAGATATCTCCGGAGCATGAAACAGCCAAAATAAACTACTATTCGGCCGCTTTTGAAGACTATTGCTCCCAGCCGAATACGAAAGCGGAATCATTTGACGTCGATTCCGAAGGCTGGGGAATATTTGCCATTTACGAAGGAACAACCTCAGCTCATTTATATGGTCAGGAGGCATGGCTGCAGCCTTCCCCAACCGCAAGTTGGAACAGGCTTGTTCCATATATAGACCCGATTAGGACTTGGGTAACCCCGAGTGATGCTTCTGCTATTCCAGATAATGTTGCAACAACATATGTTGAGTCGGAGATGAATGATAATATGGAGTTGTATGTAAAGTCTGATGAAACATTTGAATATGATCCGGAAACAAAACTTTACAGCATTGGAATGAAAGGTTTGGGTAATATAGTGGCAGCAACTAATGGCATAGATGATCACACGTTTCATTTCAAAAATGTTCAGGGTAAGTTGAGAATGTCATTGAGAAGTACTGTAGATAGTATGGTTATTAGATCCATTTCCGTCATAGGAAACAATAAAGAAATTCTTGATGGGCGGTTCAAAGTGTCATTCAACTATAATACTCAACCAATAGTTTCTTTGTATGACGATGAACAGTATTTCTATGCAGTCGGGCCACAACCGAATGAACTTCTCAGTACAGAAACAGTAAAGGATTTCGATATTGATATACGCGAGATAACTTTTACGAAAGGTATTACTGCCAAATTTGAGACAAATTATGGAACGATAGTCAAAACGACCCATAGCCCATTAGTTATCGAGCGTTCTAAAATTCAGCCAATGGCTGAATTGGTGTTGGCACCACAAATGGAAGGCACTATAATATCATATGAATCTATTGATGGGAATATTGTAGAACCAAAAGTTCTGAAAGCATGGGATAAGGATGGAACTCTTTTGGAATATATCAACTCAATTGTTCCTTCAAGCGGCTTCGGGCGTATTGTTTTCAATGGTTTTGTGGAGACAGCAGAGATTTCATTTGAGGATGCAACAAATCTACTAAGAATCAGTGATATCTCTAATGTTATTTATCTGACTACTTGTAAGTCGATGTTCAAGAATTGTGTTAACCTTTTGAGTGACAATTGTTTTTCGGGAACATTTACTGGCTTTAATGTAGAGAATGTTACAGATGCTTCCAGTATGTTTGAGGGTTGCACTTCATTATCAAGTATCCAAGGGTTTACATGTAGAAAAGTTGTAAATGCTTCCAGGATGTTTGCAGGGTGCACTTCATTGACTGGCCATGCTAATGGATTGATAGTTGGCGATAAGGTGGACATGAGTGAAATGTTTTCTGGCTGCACGTCTTTGTTTACATTCATTGACGGGTGGTTCTGGTCAGATGATAGTTCTATTTATTCATCAGGGAACAAGTGGGATTGTTCAGATATGTTCAAAGGATGTAAGAATTTGTACCGTTTTATTGTCGGAAATTTATTGGGTGAAAAAGCATTTATTAATGATGGTACTTTTGCTGACCTTCCTCATAATGGCTGTTTTGCCTATACAGATACCCCTGGTAATCTGGAACAGTATAATAACTGGTTCTACGATGACCCTAACTATTTAGGAAGGAAGAATTGGTCTCGATATGGATATAATTCCTATCAGTTTGATTCATTTCCTGAACTTAAGAAGGATATTTTTGATGGTGTACTTTGGGTTACGGATGTAAGTCAACAGGGTTATCGCTTGTCAGGAAGAAGCGTTGAGACAGTCAAAACAATGATTTTCTCTTCAGAGGACTTTATTCTTAATCCGGATGAATGTAAAGCTATGGTGGAAACTTCTGGCACAGTCCTTTCTGAAGCAGAAGTCGCTCAGATTAACACTGAAGAAGGTTATGCCGTTGAGTTTGATGACGAAAACAACTCATACGTCCTAGTCGTATACTATGAGGGTCCCAAAGTTTTTGCTTATTTCAGAAAAGAGACATATGTTATAGGGTATCTACCTAAAACAGGCACGCTTGAGGATTTGGGCATCGTCAATCCTGGTACTGATTATTGGAAATAAAACGTTTTGAGATTATGAAAAGTTTACGAAATGCTACAATCGTAATGGCGTCAGCGTTGGTGCTGGTTGCTTGTAATGATATGAGTGTGGAGAAGCCGGAGATTCACCTTTCAGTTTCAGAGACTTCCGCGCCTGTTTTTACAGCGTCCCTTGCAGATATTTCTGGTACAAGAGTCGGAATGAATAAGGTGGATGACGCCTATAAGACATATTGGGAAGAAGGTGATGAAGTGCTGATTGTCTCTGTTCGTATGGATGGCGAGACTCCTGTTGTTGCTTATTCATATTATGAGGTTATCCCTCAAATCAATTCAGCAATTGCCCATCTAATCATTAATAATGGGTCTGTGGAACCGGTTGAGGATGCTGAATATTATTATGCCTACTACCCGTCAGATTGTTTAGACCTTGAATCGGGAGCAGTATGCCTTCCGTCTCAGGTAGTTGATTTTGAGAACCCTGCCCTCCCAATGTATGCTGAATCAAGTTCGACAAACTTGTATTTCACCAATTTGTGTTCTGTCCTTCAGTTCAATTTATCTACAAAATATGATAGTGCCGAAATTGAATCGGTCAGAATCTGTTCTGGAGAGAAAGGGCTTTCCGGACAATTCTGTATTGTCGACAATGGAAATGGTGACATACCTTATCTTGAAGAAGATATGGCCTTTGAAACAACAAAATGTATTGAAGGTGCTTTTGAGACTCCTCTGCTCCTTTCTTCAGATGCTCCAACTTCAATATTCTTTATGTTGCCGGTCAATACATACGAAGAAGGTGACCTTTCACTTGAGTTGACGGCTTATGGATGCACAAAAGTATTAACCCTTCAGAAAGAGCTTTCCCTCAATCGTGCAGAGGTGACTGCTTTTGATTTGAATATTGATTTTTGGCAATCCATTGGGACAGGAATGCTGGATGTGGCCCTGTCGAGTTTTTATACTGAAGGGAGCATTTCTGTAGAAATTGAACAGCTTTTTGGTTCGATGTCATTCCGTGTCAATACGCCGAAAGAATCATTTTTCGGCAATAACGATGATTACTTGTATTTGACAGTATTGAAAGAGGCTCCCTATGTTTCATTCTCAGATTATTCTTTGCTTTATGTTCCAGATTTAATGCGGCAATATATTTCTGATAGGGGAAAAAACGTAATTTCCGGATATCAGGTGAATGGACTGCCGGAAAGCATTGTATTGAAGCCGGAGGAAGTAATTACAGGGCCATCCACCGGCTATGCTGATGATGGCACAATCACCATCACTTTCCCTACGGAGGCGGCTGATTAGATACGGGCTCTCTTGAAAATGCGGGTGATATGCCGGATCACGTTGTACGGCGTCTCACCTGCATTTTTGTACTGGAGTCAGGCATAACGGAATTAATGTCCGGACCGTGTGCATGAACCGCGTCAGCAGGCGCGGTAGTCCTGAGGGTTGCGGAAGCCGAGAAGGAAGGACTTGACGTCCATGCGCTTCTTGCCGGCGAGCTGGAGGTCCTTGATGCCGATGGCGCCGTCCCAGGTGGTTATGGCCAGCATGTTCCTGCCGTCTGAAATGACGGTGCCCGGGACAGGGAGCTGGCTGAGGCCGAGATCCTCCTTGGTGAGTTTCTCCGCGGTGAATATCTTCATCTGGACAGGCTCCTCGCCTTCCTTTACTAGCTCGGTATAAGCGGTAGGATACGGGCTGAGACCTCTGATGAGGTTGTAGATGTCCCTGGTGGATCTGTTCCAGTCGATGTGGCAGAGCTCCTTGGTGAGCTTAGGGGCCGGTTTGAGCACCTCCGAGCCCTGTATGAAGGAACGCTGGACACGAAGCTCGGCGGTGCCTTCAATGATGCTCTGGACGGTCTGTACGACGAGGTCGGCTCCCATGCCCATAAGTCTGTCGTGGACATCACCGGCGGTGTCGGTGTCGCTGATGCGGCACTCCTCGCGGAACATGATCCCTCCGGTGTCTATGTCGTGGTCGATCATGAAGGTGGTGACTCCGGTCATGCGCTCGCCGTTGATCACAGCCCAGTTGATAGGGGCGGCGCCGCGGTACTGAGGGAGCAGGGCCGCGTGGAGGTTGAATGTACCGAGCTTAGGCATGGACCATACCTCTTCCGGCAGCATCCTGAATGCGTCCACTACGAAGAGGTCGGCCTTCCAAGCTTTCAGGGCCTCGAGGAACTCAGGATCCTTGAGCTTGCCCGGCTGGAGGACGGGGATGTTGTGCTCGACGGCGTATTTCTTCACCGCGCTTTCGTTAACCTTGAGTCCGCGTCCGGACGGCTTGTCCGCCACCGTCACGACTCCCACTACGTCGTATCCCTTGCTGATGAGGGCCTCGAGAGGTGCCACTGCAAACTCCGGAGTACCCATATATACTATTCTGGTTTTCTTGAACATGCCTGTGATGGAGTTTTTGATCTTCTTCCAGACTTCCTTGATCTGGTCTGTGTTGAATGATGAGTCGTTCTTTGCCTTCCAAATCAGCAGGAGGCCTATCGGAGCGAGTATGTATATCGAGATGAAGGCTCCCGTGGAGGCCGCTACCGCCCCGTCCTTGGCCAGTTTCGCTCCAGTCAGGTCCACCACCCAGTACAGGACGAAGAACAGCACCGAGATGATAGCCGCAACTCCGAGCCCGCCCTTTCTTACGAAGGCTCCCAGAGGGGCTCCGATGAAGAAGAGAAGCAGGCAGGCGAGCGCTCCTGCGAAGCGCTTGAGTATCTCGAGGTCGGCTCTTCTGATGTAGAACTGGGTTTCATAGATGTCGCGGTTCATGGACTCCAGCTGTGACCTCATGTCCTCGGACTTGCTTAAGGCTATCCTGTATGTGTCCAGCTTGGTATTCAAGCTGTTCCAGGTGACTATGGACTCCCGGTCGAAGTCCTTGTGGTCTTCGGCTCTGTATGTGCTGTCGAGCTGGTCGATGTGGCCCAGGTTGCAGATGGATTTGAAGGTGTGGAGCTGGTTCCGGTATCCTTCATCGAACTTGACGTGCAGGGTGTCCTGATAGTCCGTCAGGTCATCGAGGCTCATGGACTTTATCTGGTCGTTGAACCTGGTGCTGTCGGACTTTTCGAATGAGTAGTTCTCCAGAGGTATGATCAGCTCCTGCCTGACGAAGTTTATCTTCTGAAGCTCGAGCGAAGTGTCACGGAACTGCTTGATGTTGGTCTCCTGATAGTTCGTGCCGTTGTAGAGCGTGAAATTCAGGTATTCCTTTGCAGAGGACATCTTCAGCATTGCGGAGTCGGCGATGGTGACGGAGGTGTTGCCCTTGTTCCCGGTATGGTCATAGACCATCACCCCGTGCATCATTCCGGTGGCTTCGTCGTTCTCCTCGATACGGAGGATGTATCCTTCGATGCCGTCATAGAAGATGCCGGCGGGGATCTTTATCTCGTCCTTGGTCTTGCTGATGTCCTCGCGCAGCGTGTATATCTTGTTGTATGCGAGCGGAACCACGGCGTCGGATGCATAGAAGGCCATCACCGATATCAGGCACGAAGCGACGAACAGCGGAGTGATGACCCTTATGATGGACACTCCGGCGCTCTTTATGGCGATGAGCTCATAGCTTTCGCTCATCTGGCCGACCGTCCACATCGAGGCGAGCAGCGTGGCCAGAGGCAGGGCCAGCGGAAGGATGGTGCATCCTCCCCACATAAGGAACTCCAGGATGACGAGAAGTCCCAGACCCTTTCCGACAAGCTCGTCGATATAAAGCCACAGGAACTGCAGCACCAGAATGAACATAACGACCAGCAGGATCGCTACGAACGGCCCTATAAAGGATTTCAGTATGAACCTGTCCAGTCGTTTCATTCTTCTGTGTGCCCTTGGGGGCTTTTATTTCGTAGCGAGGGCTACGAGGGTGTCGAGCGCTTCGGCGAGGCCTTCCACGTTCTTTCCTCCGGCGTTGGCGAGGGCCGGCTGGCCGCCGCCGCCACCCTGGATGAACCTGGCGGCTTCGCGGATGTCCTTACCGGCGTTGTGGCCGGCGGCCACGAGGTCATTGGTATACATGAGCAGGAGCTGAGGCTTGCCCTCGAACTCGAATGCGGCTACGAAGGCGAGGTTCTGCTCCTTCTTGAGAAGGATGTTCGCGATGTTGCGCACGAGCACCGGGTTGCGCTTGTTGTCAGTGTACTTAACAAGTCTGATGCCATTGACGTTCTCAGCCTCTGCGGCGAGTGTCTCGGCGAGGTGGGCGGCTCTCTTGGCCTCATCCTCTTCAGCCTGCTTCTTGTAGGCGGTGTTCTCGTCGATGAGCTTGCGGAGCATTCCCTCGATGTCCTGAGCGCCGTTGAAGTAGCCGCGGAGGTTCTTGATGAGGTCCTGCATTCCGTAGACCATTTCGTCGGCGCCTTCGCCTGTCACGGCCTCGATCCTGCGTACACCCGCTGCGATGGCGGACTCGCTGACGATCTTGAACATTCCGATCTTTCCGGTGGATTTGGTGTGGCAGCCGCCGCAGAGCTCGACGCTAGGACCGAACTTGACGACGCGGACGCGGTCGCCGTACTTCTCGCCGAAGAGGGCGATGGCACCCATCTCCTGGGCTTCCTCCATAGTGGCCTTGCGCTTCTCCTCGAGAGGGTAGTCCGCGCGGATCATTTCGTTCACCTTGCACTCCACAGCCTTGATCTGCTCGTCGCTGAGCTTCTCGAAGTGGGAGAAGTCGAAGCGGAGGCTCTTGTCATTGACATAGGATCCCTTCTGCTCGACATGGGTTCCGAGGATTTCGCGCAGAGCGTTGTCCATAAGGTGGGTGCAGGAGTGGTTGTTGGCGATGTTCTGCCTCCTTTCTGCGTCCACCACGAGCTTGAAGGCGCCGCGGCAGTCCTCAGGGAGCTTCTCTGCGATGTGGACGGTGAGGTTGTTCTCCTTGACGGTGTTCAGGATGCGGATCTGCTCGCCGCTTTCGCTTTCGATATATCCGGTGTCGCCGACTTCACCGCCCATCTCTCCGTAGAACGGGGTGTAGTCGAATACGAGCTGGAGCATCTCCTTGTTCTTCTGGACGACCTTGCGGTGCTTCAGAAGCCTTGCATTTTCGTATGTCGTATCATCGTAGCCCATGAACTTGCTTTCGCCCGGGAAGAACTCCACCCAGTCGCCGAACTCATTGGCGGTAGCGTTGCGGGCGCGCTCCTTCTGCTTCTGGAGCTCTGCCTGGAAGTTGTCCATGTCCACGCTGAATCCCTTCTCGCTTGCGATGAGCTGGGTGAGGTCGATAGGGAATCCGTAGGTGTCATAAAGCTTGAAGGCATCCTCGCCCTGGATGGTCTTTGATCCGCCGGCTGATGCCATGCACTCGTCCAGGAGCTTGATTCCGCGGTCGAGGGTGCGCAGGAATGCAACTTCCTCCTCGCGGATGACACTCTCGATGAGTTTCTGCTGCTTTGCGATCTCAGGATATGCTTCGCCCATGTCATCGACGAGCTGCTGCACGAGGCGGCAGAGGAACGGGTCGTTGAATCCGAGGAAGGTGTAGCCGTAGCGGACTGCGCGGCGCAGGATCCTGCGGATTACG
>JAZUHY010000036.1:0-8776 GCA_045641985.1 Candidatus Cryptobacteroides sp. | reverse complement strand
CTGGCGATGTGCGACATTGACGAGCCCGAAACCACGCAGAGAAGCGACAAGGTGTTGCAAATCTTTCTGGAATTGCCTAAGTTTGCAGGAAGCCTGCAAGAAATCAATGAGGATACACCTTTCCTGGAAAAACTGTCATACGTCCTGATGGAGATGGCTGACTGTGAAGATATTCCGGATAACCTCAACGATCCCTTGCTGGAGCGTTTATTCAAAGCAGCAGACACCGCAAAAATGAAACAGGACACCAAGGAAAGTTACATGAAATCCATTCTTGGGGAGGCCGAATACGAAGCCAATCTGGAGGATTGGAAGGCGGAAGGGCTTGAGGAGGGTCGCAGGGAAGGCCTTGCTGAAGGTCACAAGGAAGGCCGCGCAGAGGGGCTTGAGGAAGGCCGCAGAGAAGGCCGCAAGGAAGGCCGCAAGGAAGGCCGGGCAGAAGGCCGGGCAGAAGGGATTGAAAACGTTGCCCGCAAATTAAAAGCAGAAGGAGCAGCAGTTGAATTAATAATGTCTGCTACAGGATTGTCGAGGGCTGATTTGGAAAAGTTATAGACCCCGAACACTACAGCTCGAAGGCGCGGCGGATGTCGTCCACGGCGTCAAGCTTTTCCCAACCGAAGAATTGCATTCCGTCTTTGACGTAGGGTTTGCGGCCCATATGACCGTAGGCGGCCGTGGGCTCGAAGATGGGGTTCTTGAGGCCGAAACGTCTGACTATCGCGGCGGGGCGGAGGTCGAAAAGTTCGCGGACCTTGCCGGCGATATAGGCGTCGGAGGCTTCTGCAGACCCGAAGTCATTGCCAGGGGCCTTGACTTTGGCAGTGCCGTAGCTGTCCACAAACACGCTTACGGGCTCGGCCACTCCGATGGCATACGCCAACTGCACCAGACATTCATCGCAAACTCCAGCCGCAACCAGATTCTTGGCGATGTGCCGCGCCGCGTAAGCCGCGCTGCGGTCAACCTTGGATGAGTCCTTGCCGGAGAAAGCACCGCCTCCGTGGGCTCCGCGTCCGCCGTAGGTGTCAACGATAATCTTCCGCCCCGTGAGCCCGGTGTCGCCGGCGGGGCCTCCGATGACGAATTTCCCGGTAGGGTTGACCAGTAGCTTGAAGTTGCCGTCGAAGAGCCGGGCCGTCTGCTCGGGGAGAGAGCTTTTCAAACGGGGGAGGACTATGGTGCGCACGTCGTTTTCTATTCTGGCGTGCATGGCTTCGTCTGTGTCGAACTCGTCGTGCTGGGTGCTCAGTACAATCGTGTGTACGCGCACCGGACAGTGCTTTGCCGAGAATTCAACGGTGAATTGTGATTTGGCGTCGGGCCTCAGATAAGGCATCAGTCCCGGCTCGTTGTGCCGAATGTCAGCCAGGACCTGAAGCAGCCGGTGCGAGAGATACAGTGCAAAGGGCATATACTCCTCGGTGTCGCGGCAGGCGTAGCCGAACATCATTCCCTGATCTCCGGCACCCTGCTCCTCCTCGCTGCCGCGCACCACGCCGCGGTGTATGTCGGCACTCTGCTCGTGCAGTTCCACTATGATGCGGCAGCTGTCTGCATCGAAGCCCAGCGCAGGGTCATCGTAGCCTATGCGGCGTATGGTGCGGCGTATCACTTCCTCTACGTTCACTTTCGTGCCGGGGGCGGCGGAAATTTCACCCGCCACCATCACAAGCCCTGTGGTGCAGAATGTTTCGCAGGCCACCTTGGCGTCAGGGTCCTGACGGAGGTATTCATCAAGTATTGCGTCTGAAATCTGGTCGGCGACCTTGTCGGGATGACCTTCGGAGACAGACTCCGATGTGAACAGATAGTCCATGGTTTTTAGCATTTTTTAGACGAGGTTGCAAGCATACAAATCTTTCCTCGTGAGTTTATTGGATGCAAAGGTAGTAAAAATTTAATAATTAAAAAATTTAAAAACATATTTGTATGCAATATTTTCAGTGCTACCTTTGCAGCTTCAAAATTTGGCCGTAGGCGGCCGTGCTGTTGAAAACCTGTTGAAAACTAATTTTTGAGAGCAGGCCTCCAATAGTTAAATTTGTGACCATAAGAGATGGAAGTTATTTCACTCAAATATTTATCAAAAAACCTATGAAAAAAACAATCAAGATGTTGCTGTCCACAGTGGCGGCAATGCTTATGGTCGTTTCTGCCTACGCGCAGTTCACGACATCGTCAATGACCGGTAAGATTGTTGACGAGAAAGGCGAGGCTCTCCCCGGTGCCGCAGTCATCGCCGTTCACACCCCTTCAGGGTCACAGTACTACGGTATCTCCAACACTGAAGGCTACTACACCATCGAGGGTATGCGTCCCGGTGGACCATACGAGGTTACGATTTCTCTCGTAGGATGCCAGACACTCAAGGTTACGGACATTACCCT
This sequence comes from Candidatus Cryptobacteroides sp., assembly GCA_045641985.1. Taxonomy (GTDB): domain Bacteria; phylum Bacteroidota; class Bacteroidia; order Bacteroidales; family UBA932; genus Cryptobacteroides. Next base: position 6,386 of record JAZUHY010000036.1, on the reverse strand, counting down.
GGCCCTCAGTGAGACACTCAATCAGGATGCAGTCCTCAAGACTGACTCCGAACTGCTCGATGAGGTTGTCGTGGTCGCTTCAGCATCCAAGTTCGCCAATGAGAAGACAGGTGCCTCCACCAACGTCTCCAACAGCGAAATGATGAATCTCCCGAACTCCGACCGTAGCATTAAGGCCATCACCAAGCTCTCTCCCTATTCAAACGGAATGAGCTTCGCCGGTAGCGACGGACGTTCCACCAACTTCACCGTTGACGGGGCAAACCTCAACAACAACTTCGGTCTGTCTTCCAACCTTCCCGGTGGCGGCACCCCCATCTCTCTTGACGCTCTCGAGGAAATCCAGCTCGTTGTTGCTCCCTATGACGTTCGTCAGAGCAACTTCGTCGGCGGTGGTATCAACGCAGTCACCAAGTCCGGTACCAACACCTTCAAGGGAACAGCCTATGCATATTATACGAACCAGAACTTCCGCGGCAACATTGTTGCCGGAGAGGATCTCGGTGATCGTAAGGCAGAATCCAATCTCATCGTCGGTGCGACTATAGGCGGCCCCATCATCAAGAACAAACTCTTCTTCTTCGTCAACTTCGAGTATCAGAAGCAGCCCGAACAGGCAGTACAGCATTTCCTGGATCCAAGCAAGGATGCACAAAAGATGGCTGTTCTCGATCAGATAAGTAATAAGCTTCAGAAAGATTATGGATACAATCCAGGCTCTTACACTGATTATCCCGGTGGCACTGACAATATGAAGATTCTTGCCCGCATCGACTGGAACATCTCCGACAACCACAAACTCAGCCTCCGCTTTAACAAAACGGACAGTAAAGTTTGGAGGGCTCCTAACGGCAGTTCTTGCGATGACCGTAATAAGGCACTTGCAGATTTCCGTCCCAAACAGAACCGTGATAGTGATGTCTCCCAGCCGTTCTCCAACAATATGTATTCAGAGATGAACAATGTGATGTCTTTTGCCGGAGAACTCAACAGCCGTTTTTCTGACAAGGTTTCCAACAAGTTCCTTGCCACCTATACCAATATCAACGACCAGCGCGGTTCCAATTCGAGCCCGTTCCCTCATGTTGATATTATGACCAACGGAGATTTCTCTTCAGGCGCTTTTGTCCCATACACATCTCTCGGATACGAGCTTTTCACCTGGAATAACGGTGTGAAGAACAAATCTCTCAATATCCAGGACAACGTTACCATCTATGCAGGTTCACATACTGTTACGGCAGGTGCTTCCTACGAGATGATGGAGGCACGTAATTCTTATATGCGTAATGGTACCGGTTACTATCGCTTCAAAAGTGCAGAGGACTTCCTTAATTTCAATGGCAGCGATATTCTTCCTTTGAGTTTTTGCTTGGTCTATGGTTATGATGGTAACGAAAATCCTGCCGGAATTGTTAAATACAATCAGTTTGCAGCATATGCACAAGATGAGTGGAAGATTTCCAAGAACTTCAAACTCACCTATGGTATCCGTGCAGACTTAATCGCTTTTGACAATTCAGCGATTCTCACCAACCCCAACATTGCAGCCCTCGATTATGGCGGACGCAAGGTTGACACAGGTATGTGGCCTAAGACACGTCCCCAGATTTCTCCCCGTGTAGGTTTCAACTGGGACATCAACGGTGACAAGAGTGTCGTTCTCCGTGGAGGTACCGGTCTCTTCCAGGGACGTCTCCCTCTCGTGTTCTTCACCAATATGCCTCAGTACTCAGGTATGATTCAGGGAGTATGCAATATTCAAGCAGGTTGGGACAAGGATGAAAATGGTAAGATTATTGGCATTAAGTATTCTCCCGAAGCAAAGGCTGCTCTTCAGAAACTTACAGCAGGGGGCAAAATGATGACGGATGTGCAGGAAATCGTCAAGACACTCGGCTTGCCGACTAAACCGGATGCAGAACAGGCAGGTCTCGGAGGAAACGACTACATTGGTGGTGTCGATCCCGACTTCCGTATGCCTCAGATCTGGAAGACCTCCGTTGCTGTTGACTGGAAACTTCCTACATCTTTCCCGTTCTCTATCACTGCTGAGGGAATCTTCAATAAAACTATTTGGGGTGTAATGATAGATGATTGGAATATCAATAGCAGCAAACTGACAGAAAAATTTGCAGGTCCGGACAATCGTCTAAACTATCTGAAATGTGGCAATTATAATTATAATGCGACTTCAGCATATGTTCTTACCAACACCAACAAGGGTTACGGATACGTTGCGAATGTAACCGTCAATATGGAGCCTGTGAAGAACCTTAAGATAATGGCAGCATATACTCATACTGAATCCAAAGAAATAACAGGTCTTCCCGGGTCTGCAGCAAATTCCGCATATACTGGAATTCCGACTATAAGTGGACTTAATGTTAGTGGTGTTCAGCGTTCTCAGTATGTCCTTCCTGACAAGGTGATGGCGAATATCGGATACTTCATTCCGTTCAAGGTCTTCCACGGTAACGGTCTCCACATCAATGCCTACTACACTGCATATTCATCTTATGGCAACAGCTACATCTATTCCAATGATATGAACGGTGATGGTATTTCTGCGGACCTTATCTACATCCCTTCAACAAAGGATGAGATTAACTTCTCAACTCCTGCAGATGCTGATGCTTTCTGGAAATTCGTCGAGAATGACAGTTATCTCAGCAGCCACAAGGGACAGTACGCAGAGGCTTATGCCGCACGCGCACCCTGGGTTCACAGAATCGACCTCCGCATTGCCGAGGACTTCGCATTCAAGATTGGCAAGACTATGCATAACTTCCAGCTGTCAGCATCCATTGACAACATTGGCAATATGATCAATTCAAATTGGGGAGTCCAGAAACTTTCCTGCTATCAGTCTTCGATAGGGGAGAATATCGCTCTTCTTAAGTACGAAGGAGTGAATGCAAGCAACCAACCCATCTTCTCTATGAACAAGGTCGGGGATGCTTATCCTACCCAGAACTATAACAAATACTATATAAATAAAGCCGAGTGCTGGCAGGTTCTCTTCAGCCTCAAGTACTTCTTCAACTAGTCGCAGATTCTTTACATTAGGAAGGGATGGCCGCTCGGTCATCCCTTCTTTGCATATTCCGGGAGAAGTTATATATTTGCAAAAAAGTTATACATTATGGAAACGGGCAGAACAGTGCAGACGGCGTTCAGGTTTACACCCGAACTCGTAAACAGGATGAAGCAGAAGGCGCGCAGGGAGCATAAGAGTGTGAATGCGTATGTGGAGAGACTCATAGAAAAGGATCTCGGAAGCGAGGAGGACAAGTATGAGGCCCTATATCGGGAATTGTCCAAGATAAAGCTCCCGGACAAGATTTCGGAAGAAGTGAAAGCCCTGCCGAAATACAAGGTGGTATTCACTCGGGAAGAGGTGGAGAATGACCCGAAACTGGAATATTTCGTGGAAAAGTATGGATTGGAGGTGATATGAAAATTTTTCTTGATACAAATGTCGCGCTGGACTATATGCAGGGGAGAAAGAGTCCGGAGCAAGTGGAATTATTCCTTTCAAGTGTAAAGAAAGGTACGGACAATCGAACCTACGTGTCTTATCTTTCTATGGCGAATGCGGCGTACATTCTCAGGAAACAATATAGCAGGACGGAACTGAATATTTTGTTCAGGACATTCACTTCCGAGTGCAATGTCCTCCCGATGAACGATGCGCAGCTCTACGAAGCCCTGCGATGCGGCAATCCCTCCCCGGATTTCGAGGACGGCTTGCAGATAATGTGCGCGGAATATGCCGACTGTGACGTGATTGTCACGCATAATGTCGATCATTTCAGAGCATACACCGACATACCGGCCATCACACCCGAAGATTTCATATCACATTGCCAAAAATTATGATTAGATTTACAGGTATGTGCTTTGCATCATTCCTGCTTTCCTCGCTGCTCCTGCTGTCCTGCTCCCGGAGTCAGGTCGGCGACGGCTCTCCGGACCCGGTGAGGCCGAATGTGGCGGCAGGATGGATGGAACTGCCGGAGATGCAGGACGGGCTTGTGTTCGTTTCCCATCCGATGGAGGTTGACGGCAAAGTCCTCAGGAACTATTCCTACGCCTGGGATAAGGCAAATCTTTTGGCCCACTGGGTGGGCCTTGATTTCTTCTTGCAAAGCCTGATGGGGTGCACGTCATGCTGAAGGAACATCTGTTCCTGCTCCGCCGGAATTCTTTTGCAATACCGCTGAAAAGCGGTAAATTTGTAATGAGCGTATGGTCCCAAGCCCGCAAAGGCTAAGGATGTTGACTATATGAAATCTAAATGTTCTGGTATGAAGCACAATTTCAAGATTTTCGCATTTCTGGCATCGGCAGTTCTGCTCATATCCTGCCAGAAGAACAATATTACCCCTGTTGAGTCTACAGTTCCGGAGGGTGAAGTCACACGTGAATTCCTTTCTCAGATTCGAGTCGGGAAGGACGGACAGTTCCGGTACTGGAACCAGGATTCTCCTGCGCTGAAGGAGTTGAAGGCATTCGTGGCTACGGTCACCGACCCGAACTGCAAGGGTTACGTTCCTCCGCGGGACAGGATTGCCACCTTCGACGTTGACGGTACACTTCTATGTGAGACAGCTCCGTATTATTTCAACTGGATGCTGTTCTTCCACCGTTATCTGCACGACAGCAGCTTCACTCCACCGGAGGAAGACAGACTGTGGGCGGCTGAAGCCGAAGAATATGTGCTCTCCAACAGAAAAGGCAATAATGAATGGAGCCTCAAGCAACAGGAACTGCAGGCAATCGGCTTCCGTGGAATGACCGACGTGCAATTCTCCGAATACGTCAGCAATTTCATCAATAATGAAAACGTTGTGGGCCTTTCAAATCTGAAATGGGGCACTGCTTTCTACTGGCCGATGATTGAGGCTGTATCCTATCTGGTGGCCAACGATTTTGTCGTCTTCATCTGTTCGGGTGTCGATAGGGATGCGTGCAGAGCCCTCACAGACGGTATCTTTGAGATTCCGAAATATCATATGATAGCCTCCGACGTGAATTATGTCCTTGAGAACCAGTCCGAATGGGTGGAGATGATAAACTCGGAAGACTACGGATACACTCCCGGAGAAGAGGTTTGGAGGGGAGACTTCTTGCAACTCAACACAGCCATCAACAAAATAATCAATATGAGGCGGGAACTCGGGCAAAAGCCAATCCTGTCTTGGGGCAATTCAAGCGGGGATTATCCGATGTTCCATTACACCAACAGGGACAACAGCTATCCTCACATTTCCTTCTGTCTTCTTTGTGACGATACCGACCGGGAACTCGGCAATCCTGAAAAGGCGGCCAAATGCAAGGCTGAATGCGAGAAGAACGGATGGATTCCCGTATCGATGCGGGATGAGTGGTGGACGATATACGGCCCGCAGGTCAAAAGAAGATGTTCGTACACCCACGAATCCGACTTTTGAACTGGCCCAAAGTATTTGCCGGAATCTCGGCATAGCACCGGCAATAGTCCCAGGTGTTTAATACTGCACCCCTAATCATATCCGGACAACGTGTTATCAGACCAAACAGCATACGTTTCTCCCGGTCTTTTGAGTTGATTAGTAAAGAAAGCCAAACATCCAAATAGGGATTGACTTTCCTGAGGCATATTCGAGGTTGCCCTTTACAAGATAGCCCCTTTCGGCATCCTTTATTTGCGAGCCGTTCTTATTCTTGCCTCCGACCTCAAACGTAATTCCGTCAATCTCAAAGTCGGATATTCTGGAGGATGTCGGCTTGAACAATTGACCGGTCCAGGCCAGAAAGTTGGTCTCACGCATATTTCCGTCATCGACTATTCCGTTCTCGGAAAGCGAAAAAGCGATATTGCTGTTACCCGGATATAATTTTTCAATCTTCGCAAGCAGGTTGTCACTATGCCCCGGCTCACGCAGCGCATTGAACAAACCGGATGCTTCAAGATAGGAGATGAAATCCGGAACCGTATTGCGGCGAACGTCATCCCGGGCTACGTCATCCCGAACAACGTCATCCCGGGCTTGACCCGGGATCTGATTCAGCATCTCTTCCAACGGGGGATTGCGGGTCGGGCCCGCAATGACGGGAAAAGGAAAGGGATTGCGGGTCGAAGCCCGCAATGACGAAGATGGGTGGGAGATCCCGGATCAGAGTCCGGGATGACGAAGAAAGTCCGCAATAACGGAAGGGCGAGGGCGTTAAAGAGCCCTGGCGATGGCCTGCACCTGTGCTTTTGTCAGCCCGGTGATACGATAGATTATCTCAAGAGGAAGTTTTTCCCTGAGCATCGCCCTGGCAACTTCCGCCTTGCCTTCCGCCCTGCCTCTGGCTTCACCTTCCGCCAGAGCCTTGGCGGTGGCTTCGAGCGCGGC
>JAZUHY010000035.1:0-3102 GCA_045641985.1 Candidatus Cryptobacteroides sp. | reverse complement strand
CCTGTTTCCCTTGCTCCTATTATGAGTTTTGCAGAGCATCTGGCAGTTATCTTCGTCGGTGCTGCCGCCGTGACTCCAGGCGGTAACATGGTCAGCATAAGTCGGATCGTAGCCATGTCGTTCTGTGGGCCAAGGAGTTGCAAAGCTGTATTGTCTTCCTAAGACCGCTTGGCCTCCGACTTCCTGTTTCCCTTGCTCCTATTATGAGTTTTGCAGAGCATCTGGCAGTTATCTTCGTCGGTGCTGCCGCCGTGACTCCAGGCGGTAACATGGTCAGCATCCATTTCGGAGAGCTTGTAGATTCTCGTCTTGTTTGCCCCTTCCATCTGAGCACAGTAGGGACAGTTGGAGATATGTTCAGCTCCGGCCTTGACCGTCTGCTTGGCATAGACCTTCTTCTTCGTCCTTTCATCGAAGACGCGGATGTTCAGAAGCTTCTTGTCTTGCTCTCCTCCAAGTATATATTCAAAGATTCCCTTACGGTCAGAAACGAACTCGTCGCCGTACAGAGCACGCACCCTGTCATTCACAGCTGCTGGATCATACGGAGTGTTGTGGTATGTCTCGTAGAGTCGGCCCCATTCCAGACCGCACATCTCCGGGCGAATATCCTGGAATACGCTGTCGGCCCAGTCGATAACGGAGGTGAAGTAAGTCTTCAACTCGTTGATGTTGTTTTCGTACCTGTGCTGCGACATATACGCCTCGATATTACCCTTGCTCACCCAATCCAACGCCCTTTCGAGGAAAGCTTGGCGTTTCACGTCACCGCTGACGAACGCCTTCCATTTCTGCACAAGAGCATTCTGGCTGTTCGAAAATTCAGCCTTGGCCGCTGTGACGAACGGACCTGAATAGATGGCATTCAACAACTCCTGATTGACGAGAGGTACGCCAACGATGTTGATGGTGCGGAACCATTCCTTGATTTCAGCCTCTTCGCCGCGGCAGATGTATATCGTCAGCGGAGTATTCAGAATCAAGTCCTGCTTTTCCTTATCGAGACCGGAGAAATACTGCTGCATCCCGTTCTCGTCCTTGATTGCGAACTTGCCGGTAACAAATCGGCCCAGAGATGTGATGCGCTGCTGTCCGTCCAAAACCTCGAACTTGCCGTCCGTCGGTTCAACGAAGTAAATCAGCCCGATGGGGTAGCCCTTCAGGATTGAGTCGATAACAGCCACGTCTCGCTTGCCGTCGGCATAGATGTAGTTGCGCTGGTATTCCGGCTGGATTGTGAGCTTTCCGGAAAGACCGTACAGGCCCTTTCCTTCAAGTTCGTTATATACGAAACTTTTGCAGATGTCGGCTATCGTAATGTCGGTGCGTAGTTGTGTTTGCATAGGCTATCTCTTTTTTATGAAAATTCTAGCATATAATTGGGTGAAATATTCATTGCCAACCGTGTAATAAGTAGCTCCCAATAAAGGACCGTCCAACTTGATTACCGGTCCGTCATTGAGTTTGGTTACTTTGCTGGTCTTTCCGTTTTTATCAACCTGACTTTGTTCGGGATAAATTTTAGAAGCAAAGCCGGACCACGTTTTGGATATTCCTACAATTTCAAATTGTTCAGGACAATATTTGTCAAGGAAAGTTATAGGCACACCCATCTTTCCATCAGAATCCGATGGTATGGCATCTGTGAATGGTACTTCAATAGCATCATAATTATCATAATGTAAGTACCCGATTCCCTTTATTTCCTTGTGCTTGCTGTATTTGATGTTGTCGGCAATGGTCATCAATGGCAACGGTTTGTGCCTGCGTCCGTGTTCAACATTTGTGAACCAGCATGAGTTTCCAAGCCTAGTATAATCACCGACATAACCGAGTCTAGCGGCCTTTGCCTTATCCTCCGGCCTGACTTCTGTTCCGGTAGGGACGCGGAAAACCATATCGTTTGCGAAACCGGTGGCACCGAGCCATACGGAATTGTCTTTTATGAGTGGGAATACTTCCTTGTATGTGATTGCGTTCTGGTTGCCGATGATGGCAAATTTCTTCCCCGAGGAAGCCAACCAGGCCAGAAATTCCCGGAAAAGAGAAAAGGGCGGATTGGTAATTACAAAGTCTGCTTCATCGCGCAGCTTCGTCACTTCTTCGGATCTGAAGTCCCCGTCTCCTTTCAGGTATTCCCAGCGGAGGTCGTTCACGTCGATGCGCCCGCTGCCGTTGGTGTCGGAGTCAAGAATGAAGATCTTGCCGTGCGTCTTGCTCTTGTCCTCATCGTACTGTGGAGCCTCCGTTTCGAACAGAGTCGGCTCCCAGGCCTTGATCTTCTTGCTTTCCGGAGCGTATGACGTACTGATAAGCTTCTTCAGACCGAACCTCTCGAAGTTCTGGGCAAAATATTTTGTGAAGTTGCTCCATTCAGGATCATCGCAGGGTAATAGCACGGTCTTTCCCCGGAATACGTTTTCGTCGTACTCCAGATAGGCGTTCATCTCTCGTTCAATATCCTCATATTGCGTATAGAACTCATCATTCTTTGCTGTCTTTGCTGCTCCGAGGTTGCTGTTTTTGTTTGCCATAAGATAAATCTTGCTGTGAGCATCAAAGATAATAAATCTTTCCCAGATTTTCTCTCATTGTATGTCAATTTGTGTCACAAAGTATGTCGCTTTGACAAAGAGGTGTCAAACATCTTTCCCATTTCTTCTCATAAAATGGGGGAACCACCCGGGAGCGTCCCGAGAATTATCATTTGATTTATTGATTGCGTGACAGCAGGGCACAAAAAAAGCGGAAGCTTTGTGGCCTCCGCTCTCGTTGGTAGTTGCTATTGATTTTCTTCGAGTTGCCGCAGCAGGAATTTTTCCAGTGTGCTTTCGTCCGGCAGCTGGAGCTGGTAGGTTGAGACGAAGAGCTTGTTGTCCATTCCGGCTTTGGCGTATTCGACCATTTTCTTTCCCTTCTTGGTGCAGAGGAGAAGCCCCACCGGAGGATTGTCACCGGGCTGCATTTCGTTCTCTTTCCAGTAGGATACGTAGGAATTGAGCTGGCCGAAGTTCTCGTGCGAGAAGGGTTCGTCCTTGAGCTCGACAATCAGGGAGAAGTGACCGATTCTGTTATAGAATATCAAATCCGGGTAGTAGTATT
>JAZUHY010000034.1:0-3690 GCA_045641985.1 Candidatus Cryptobacteroides sp. | reverse complement strand
AGAAGTCTTGGTGTTGTCTGCTTTCGGACATTACAAATAATCCTATCTATTCTATTGATGCTTCTTCACGAATAACAATATTCACCAACATATAGTTATTCATGATTCAAACAGATTACAGTCCTGACAAGTTCGGGACTTATTTGTCGCACCCTGAAAGAATTCAAGTTACGGGGACATGCCCCTCAGGAAAAGTGTCCGGGGGCATCGCCCCTCCCCGAGACCCGCGTTGAGTTGCGCGTATTGTTTCTCTGCCAGCCTGAACACCCTGTCCGTCAGGGCCTGCATGCTTTCTTCGGCATTTGTCTGGAATGGGTGTGATGCCAGGGCGGCTATGGCAATCAGTGCGGATGTTATGAATGTCCTGTTCATATCTTTAAATCGGAGTCCCGTTTTTCCGGTTACATTGTGATTATTAAGGTGAAATATACGATTTTTTGTGAATTTGATGAAATATATTTAGTTTTGCGATATGGACAAGCGGACTTCCCATTCCTCTCTGATTTTCGTCAAGTGCCTGGAAAACAGTGCAGCTGTAGTTGAATATTATCTCCCGGGAGGGGATGGCTCCTGGGAGCTGGACAGGTCAGCCGATGCATACATCGGTAAGAATGGCATTGGAAAAACGGTGGAAGGGGACTTGAGGACTCCGGAAGGGGAGTTCGGCGTAAGGTCCGCCTTCGGCGTAAAGCCGGATCCGGGGACTGCTCTTCCATATCTTCAGGTTAGCGACACTACCGTGGCCTGTGACGGTGAAGGCCCTTTCTACAATCAGATAGTCGATGAGTCGATTACAGGACCCTGTCCCGGCGAGAGGATGTCGGAACTGGTCCCGGAGTACAATTACGGTATGGCTCTGGACTATAATCCTGATAATGTATATCCTCTCGGCTCCGCCATCTTCTTCCATTGCCAGGGGAGGAAATCCTGGACAGGAGGTTGCGTTGCCGTGGACGAGGGAATGATGAAGCATATTCTGCTGACCTGCGGTCCGCGCCCGCTTGTCTGCATCCGACCGGCGAAGAATGGGGAACATCCCCATTAATATCAATAACTATGAAAAAAGTTGTCTGCATTATTGTTTCCGTGCTCGCGGTGAGCGCCTTCAAAGTGACCGCAAACGTGTATTCGGATATAGAAAAGTTTATCGCTGATTCCTGGGACAGTTACGTCGAAAAGACGGATGCGTTGCCTTATCCTTATCTCTATGGCCTGAACCCCGGTACTTTGTATTATTGGGACTTCTATTTCCATAATGAGGGCCTGTTTGTGCAGGGACGCTGGGATATCGCCAAAAACAATCTGGACAATATGATTTTCCAGATAGAAAAGCTCGGATTCATCCCGAATGCCAACGGCTGGGGCGAAAACCGCAGCATGATCCCGGTCTTTACGATGGGGGTCCGCAGTTTCTATGAATCAGTGCCTCAGAAGGACAAGGAATGGCTGAAGAAGGCTTATGAAGCTTCGCTGAAGGAGTATGAATTCTGGACCAACATCAACGGCAACCATATTGAAGACCACTCCACTCCCATCGAAGGGTTGCAGCGGAATGGCCACCACGCCGATACCACATATCTGCAAGAATTCTATAAAAAAGTGCTCAAGGGCAGGTTCCTGTGGGATGAAGACATCCCAAGGGAGAAGCAGATAGCCATATCCGCGCATCGTCTGGCAGAAGCCGAGAGTGGTCAGGATTTCACTCCAAGGTTTGAAGGCCGGTGTATGGATTATATTCCGGTTGACCTGAATACCATCATCTATGGGATGGAAAAGAATCTGGCATATTTTGAAAGGGAGCTGGGGATCAGTGACGGCGAAAAATGGGAAGAAAGGGCAAAAAGCCGCGCAGACCTTATCAACGAATATTGTTGGAGCGAGGAACGCGGTATGTATATGGATTATGATTTCGTGAATCAAAGGCATTCCCCAATTGCATCGACGGCCACGTTCCTTCCTATGAAATTTGGAATTGCCACCCGGGAGCAGTCTGCAAGGATTGCCTCCAATCTCGGTATTTTTTTAAGTGATGGCGGGGTCGTAGTCTGCGAGAAGGCGGATGACGGCATCCATTACCAGTGGGGCTGCGACGCCGTCTGGGCTCCCGTCCAGATGTGGGTGATGGACGGCCTCCTCGCGGCGGGATATGTCCGGGAGGCAAAGGATGTCGCCGGAAGATGGCTCAGGACGGTCGCCACCAATTTCCAGAACCCTGACCCTGCCACACACCGTCCATTCAAATACGGTGACGGAACCCGCCACCCTGGTGCTCTGTATGAGAAATATACCAGAGCCGGGAAAATCAATGACGACGAGTATCCCTGCAGCGTTATGCTGGGCTGGACAGCCTCGGCCTTCCTGAAGGCATTGGCCGTCTGGCGTGAATAGCCACAGGATAAAAAGAGAGACCGTCCGGATGGGCGGTCTCTCTTTTTATCCTGAAATGCTGCTACAACTGCGGACCGGCGGCCACGAGAGCCTTTCCGGCCTTGTTGCTTTCGTACTTCCTGAAGTTCTTGATGAAGCGTCCGGCCAGATTCTTTGCCTTCTCCTCCCACTCCGCGGCGTTCTTGTAAGTGTCGCGGGGGTCGAGGATACCGGTATCCACGCCTTTGAGGGATGTGGGGACCTCGAAGTTGAAATAAGGTATCTTCTTGGTAGGAGCCTTGTCGATGCTGCCGTCGAGGATAGCGTCGATGATTCCTCGGGTGTCACGGATGGAGATGCGCTTGCCTGTGCCGTTCCAGCCCGTGTTCACGAGATAAGCCTTTGCGCCGCTCTTCTTCATCCTCTTGACGAGTTCCTCTGCATACTTTGTGGGATGAAGTTCGAGGAAGGCCTGTCCGAAGCAGGCGGAGAAGGTGGGAGTGGGCTCGGTGATTCCACGCTCGGTTCCCGCAAGTTTAGCTGTGAATCCGCTGAGGAAGTAGTACTTGGTCTGCTCGGGAGTGAGGATTGAAACCGGAGGAAGAACGCCGAATGCATCAGCCGAGAGGAAGATGACCTGCTTTGCGGCGGGACCAGCGCTCAGGGGACGTACGATGTTCTTGATGTGGTAGATAGGATAGCTTACGCGGGTGTTTTCGGTAACGCTCTTGTCGTCGAAGTCGATCTTTCCTTCGGCGTCCACGGTCACGTTCTCGAGGAGGGCGTCGCGGTGGATGGCGTTGTAGATGTCGGGCTCGGATTCCTTGTCAAGCTTGCTGACCTTGGCATAGCAGCCGCCTTCGAAGTTGAATACTCCGTGGTCGTCCCAGCCGTGCTCGTCGTCACCGATAAGCTTGCGCTTGGGGTCAGTGGAGAGGGTGGTCTTGCCGGTTCCGGAGAGTCCGAAGAAGATGGCGGTGTTCTCGCCGTTGAGGTCGGTGTTGGCGGAGCAGTGCATGGCAGCGATGCCCTTGAGGGGAAGGAAGTAGTTCATCATCGAGAACATACCCTTCTTCATCTCGCCGCCGTACCAGGTGTTGACGATAACCTGCTCACGGCTGGTGATGTTGAAGGCAACGCAGGTCTCGGAGTTGAGGCCCAGTTCCTTGTAGTTCTCAACCTTGGCCTTGGAGGCGTTGTACACGATGAAGTCAGGCTTGAAATCAGCCAGTTCCTCAGCGGTAGGCACGATGAACATGTTCTTCACGAAATGAGCCTGCCAGGCAACTTCCATCACGAAACGCACAGACATACGGGTGTCCT
>JAZUHY010000033.1:0-152895 GCA_045641985.1 Candidatus Cryptobacteroides sp. | reverse complement strand
TATTACAGGTGTGCAATAATGGAAGTGGAGACGAAATTCCGCGTATTGAATGAAGATTTCACCGTCGGTGAGTGCAACAATCCTATTGAATCCATCAAGACAAGGCTAAAATCGTCAAAAAGAAAAACGAAAAGACAAGTCCCAATCAAGGGGGCATTACTGCTCCCATTCATTCTCTTATTGATTTCAGGCGGTTCTAAATGATACTGTATTTCCTTTTTTCGGTAATTCTTCCTATTTTGATAGTCCGCCGTCTGCTCCAGTACTCAAGGCATTACAGGCAGTTTTATGAGAATCGGAACCAGAATACCTGGAGCCAGGATTACAGGAGAAGCGCTGATTATGGTTATAATGCTGCACCGGTCTCGGCATATGAGGTTCTGGGCGTTCCGACAAATGCAACGGAAGACGAGGTCAAGACCGCTTATCGGAAACTGGACATGAGGCACCACCCGGACAGAGTCGCTTCACAGGGGCAGAATGCCCAGAGGAAAGCCGAGGCGGAATTCCGTAGGATTAACGAAGCCTATGAAAGCATAAAGAAGTACAGAGGATTCAGTTGATAAATGAGCCTGATTTTTTGCTCATTACTCGTACGAATATTATTTTTGCATTATGGAGAATATGTATATAATCAGAAAAGCCATAAGAAAATTGCCGGGAAAGGTTATGAAGACTGTCCCTATACCGGAGCCTGCGGTCACAGAGGGCTTCGGCTGCCGCGGGCAAATCGGTCGGATATGCAGGGAATCGGGTTTTGATACCGTGCTGGTTCTGACAGACAGGACTCTTTCCGATCTCGGATATCTTGAAGCTGTGGAGAAATCACTCAGGGACGAGGGAATCCGATACGGGATTTACGACGAGATAAACTCGGAACCCAAACTTGACTATATTGAAACAGGACGGTCGATTGCTTTGAAAAAAGATGCGAAGTGTATCATTTCCCTCGGCGGCGGTTCCGTGATGGATACGGGCAAGATGATTGCCGCCGGGTGCCGCCTGAAGCATCTGCCTGCCGACCTTCTTCTTCAGAAATTCCTCATTGTGCCCCAGAAGACATTGCCGGTCATTGCGATACCTAGCACGGCTGGGACGGGGGCGGAGATGACGGTGGGAGCCGTCATCTCGCAAAGAAACGGAGGCAAGTTCGCTTCGGTGATAGTCGGACTTGACGTGCGTACGGTGCTACTTGACAGCGAATTGACCGTGAAGGCGCCGTGGAGGATCACTGCGTCCTGCGGGATCGATGCGCTTAGCCACGGCCTTGAAGGTGCTGTCGCCGATGTCAGCAGTTCGCAGGCGGACAATGAAAAGAGCAGGCAGTGTGTGCGCCTTGTCCTTGAGAACCTGCCTTTGTTGAAAGAGCATCCGGAGAACATCGATGCCAGGGCCGCGATGTGTCTTGCCGCAAATCTGGGAGGCAATGCCATCAACAAACAACTGGCCGGCTATGTCCACGCCTTCGCACATTCAATCGGGGCCAGATACCATATCCCTCACGGCGAGGCCATTGCGATGTGTCTGATGCCCATAATGCGCTCCCAAAGAGATGCTTGCGAAGGGCAATTGGCCGAACTGGCGCATTACTGCTACTTCGATGGCGTGGATTCCCTGTTCAATGCTCTGGAAGCCCTGATTTCCAACAGTGGACTGAAACTTGACGGAAGCGTCATCGACCCGGCGGATTTCAAGGAACTTTCAGTGGCCGTCGCAAAAGACTCCATCAATTATTCCGCGCCCGTGGCGTTCAAGCGCCGCCAAATCATAAGCATTCTTTCCGAAATCAAAAACTTGTACTGATATGACATACACTGTTTCCGACATTCAAGGTATTGTAGATGCACAAAGGAAATTCTTCCGCACCGGGACAACCCTGGACGTGAATTGGAGGCTTATACAACTTCGCAGGCTCCGTGATGCCGTCATCGCCCGTGAAAAGGAATTTGAAGATGCTTTGCACAAGGATCTGGGCCGCAGCGCAACGGAGGCATACCTCTGCGACATAGGACCTGTCGTGGTGGAAATCAATGAGATGCTTCGCGGCCTCCGCAGGTGGGCCAGGCCGGAAAGACATTTCAGCGGCCTGATGTGCTTCCCCAGCCTTGTCACGAAGGTATATAAGATGCCGTATGGCGTTACGCTGGTGATAAGTCCGTTCAACTTCCCGATTCTTCTGACACTGGGGGTAGTTGCAGCCAGCATCTGCGGAGGCAACACTGTCGTGATAAAGTCCAGCGCAAAGTCCGGCCACTGCACGGCAGCTATGAAGAAGTTCATTGCGGAAGTGTTCCCGCCGGAGTTCGTTACGTTGATAGACGGCGGGCACGATGTGGCCGATATGTGCCTTGAACAGAGATGGGACAAGATTTTCTATACCGGCTCGCCCCGAATCGGCAAGCACGTTCTGGCAAAGGCGGCGGAGAATCTGACTCCCGTGGCCCTGGAGCTGGGAGGGGAGACGGGCAACTGGTGCATCGTGCGCAAGGATGCCGACATCCGTGATGCGGCGCGCAAGATTGCCTTTTTCAAACTGTGCAATGCGGGCCAGATATGCATCAACATCAATCAGGTGGCAGTGGCGGAAGAAATCGCTCCTGAGTTCCTGGACGCTCTCAAAAGCGAATTTGTCCGGCAAATCGGTGAAAATGCCCAGGACAACGTGGAATATCCGAAACTTATCACGCCTCAAGCGTATGAGAAATGCTCTGCCCTTGCCGAGGCCTACCGTGACCGCATCGTTTTCGGAGGCCGTGGCAATGCCGCGGAACAGCGTTACGCCCCGACCATAATCTATCCGGTCGATGCCGATGAAGATATTGTCCGCAGTGAGCTCTTCTGCCCGCTGCTTCCCGTCGTGCCGTTCAAGGACAGCGAGGTTGATGCCATTCTCGATGTCATCGAAAGCAGGGAGCATCCGCTGGCAATGTATCTGTTTACCAAGAACATCAGATGGGCTGAGAGAGTGATGCGTTCAGTTCAGTACGGCGGCGGTTGCATCAATGAGGTTTGCGTGCATATGATGGTGAAGGGCGTGCCGTTCGGAGGTGTCGGCCATTCCGGGATGGGGGCCTACCACGGAGAGTGGGGCTTCCGCGAATTCACCCATGCCTCCACCGTCCTCAAGGGATGCACCCGGTTCAACCTGCCGCTGCGCGAGCATCCCTACAACGAGCGCAGGATTATGCCGCTGCTCCATCTTATGGAAAAATAAGACCCCTGCTATCCCCTGCACAGGAGGGCGGTGTCCGGTCCGACAGAAGCACACAAACGTGTTTTTGAATTGAGGCTTCATTTTATTATATTTGTAGAATTGAATATTCAACGGCTTATGGAAGAAAGCGAAAAAAAGGTCAAACTGGAATACAACACCGAAAGAGAAAGGCTTGCAATGCCCGAGTACGGGAGGAACGTGCTTAAGATGATTGAGAAGATGAAAGCCATTCCGGACAAGGAGAAAAGAAGCGAGCAGGCACGGGCAATCATCAAGGTGATGGAAATTCTGAACCCCCAGGTGCACGGGCAGGAGGATTTCATCCACAAGCTCTGGGACCAGCTTTATATGATTTCCGGATTCGACCTTGACGTTGATTCCCCTTTCCCCTGCCCCCTGGAATCCGATTTCGAGACAAAGCCGGTGCCCATCCCGATGAAGGGCGCAAAGATAAAGGCCACCCATTACGGACGCAACATAGAGAAAATCATCAATCTGCTGTGCGACGAACCCGACGGAGAGGCAAAAACGGCTATGATACGGTCCCTTGCCACATATATGAGGCAGCAGTATCTCATATGGAACAAGGATTCCGTGGCTGACGAGACCATTTTCTCCGATATGGAGAAGCTTTCCGACCACCGTCTCAGGATTCCCGAGGGACTCACCCTCGGCAAATTGTCGCAGGATGCCAGTTTCTCAAGGCCGGGAATGGGAATCAACGTCGGCCAGCCGGGAGGCGGACGCAAGAATCGCAAAAATTTCAAACAGAGGAAGAAATGAGACTTTGGAAGAAATGGGATGACAGGGAGAGAACGACCGCATTGAGAATCACGGGCATTTTCATTGCGGCTTTCACCATATTTGCAATAGTAGCCACAATATCATATCTGTTCCACTGGAAGCAGGATATGAGTCTTCTTTCGGATCCGGCGATGATGGATATGTCAAACGCCGTGGGCAACAAAGCCGGCAAACTCGGATTGCGTTTCGGGCATTTTCTGGTCTGCGATCTGCTGGGGCTCGGGAGTTTTGCCCTTATCGTCATCCTGACGGCGGTTTCCGTGAGGCTCGTGGCTCAGAGATGGAACTACTCTCTTTCGAAGACCTGTCTGGTGGCCCTGTTCGGAGCAGTCATTTCCTCTGTCACACTAGCCTTCATCGGCAAGCTCGTCGGTTTTGACGAGGTGTTCGGAGGAGGACTTGGAGGAGGTTGCGGGACTTTCATCAGCAATTGGTCGGTAAACCTGTTCGGATATCCGGTGACAGCAGTTTTCATTTCGGCGCTCATCGCCGGATGGCTGTTCTTCAGTTCAAGACGCTTTACCGACTGGATTTGCAGTCTTGGCGGGAAAGAAAGGCAGGAGCCTCTGCCGGAGCCGGAACCCGAACCTGAAATAAAGCCTGCACCGGCAGAAAAACCGGAATCCGAACCGGCAAAAATAGCTGAAAACCTCCAACCCGAACCCGAACTCGAAGCGGAACCGGAATCCGTACCGGAGCCGGAACCCAAACCCGAACCGGCCGAGAAACCGGCAGCCCCCGTCTCCGATGCACCTATGGAAATCATCGAGGACGACACTTTGGACAAAACGGTGAAGGAGGAGCTCAAACCCATCGACAACCGTATGGATCCCCCCGAGGGACTTCCCCGCTTCAAACTTCCGAGCCTCGACCTGCTTGAATCCTATTCCGGAGGTAAACGCGAAGTGTCTTCCGACGAGTTGTCCAGGAACAACAACAAAATCAGGGCGACACTCAAAAACTACAGGATAGAGGTCGTTGACGTGAAAGCCATTGTCGGCCCCACCGTAACCCTCTATAAGGTTTACCCCGCCCCGGGAGTACAGATAGCCCAAATCAAGAGGCTGCAGGAAGACATCGCCCTTTCTCTCAATGCGAAGGGAGTGCGTGTGGTCACCCTGTCCGATTCCGTGGGCATCGAGGTCGCCAACGACTTCTCCTCCATAGTGCCACTCAAGGCCCTTCTCAACGACGACGCCTTCCGCGACAGCAAGGCGGAACTGCCTGTGGCCATAGGATACACCATCACCCAGAAGGTCAAGGTGTTCGACCTCGCCGATGCGCCCCATCTGCTCATCGCCGGAGCCACAAAACAGGGAAAATCCGTGGGCCTCAACGTGATTGTGGGCTCGTTGCTCTACAGAATGCATCCGTCCGAGTTGAAATTCGTGTTCATCGACCCCAAGATGGTTGAATTCTCCGCTTACTCCCAGCTGCTCAAGCATTATCTGGCCGTACTCCCTGATGCGGGGTCGGACGAGGAGGAGCAGGACAATGCCATAGTCAAGAATCCCAAGAACGCGGAGAAGATACTCCGCTCGCTGTGCACGGAAATGGACGAACGCTACGAGAGGCTCTCGAAGGCCGGCGTGAACAAGATTACCCTTTACAACCAGAAATACAAGGAACGCCATCTGCGCCCCGACCAGGGTCACAAATATCTGCCCTACATCGTGTGCGTCGTGGACGAGTATGCGGACCTCACTATGACCATCGGAGCTTCTCCGGAGACCAGGGCCGCATCCAAAAGCATCACCAATTCCATCATCAGACTCGCCCAGAAGGGACGTGCCGCAGGAATTCACGTCATTCTGGCAACCCAACGTCCGTCCGTTGACGTCATTTCCGGTATCATCAAGAGCAACTTCCCTATGAGAATCGCCTTCAGGGTGGCATCAAGGGTGGATTCGCAGACTATTCTCGACGCTCCCGGAGCAGAAAAACTGATAGGCAAGGGCGATATGCTGTTCTCGGCGGGAATCGACTCCGAGAGAATCCAGTGCGGCTATGTGAGCGGAGAGGAGATTGATGCCATCACGGAATTCATCGGAGCCCAGCAGGGTTTTGCAAAAAGCTACAATACGCCTTATTACCTCCCCGAGGCCAGTGACAGCAATGAGGAAGGCGGAGGCGGAATGACCGATATGAGCGACGTGGACGACAGGTTCAGGGAGGCCGCCGAACTGGTGGTCACCACCCAGAAAGCATCCACCTCATACCTCCAGACACGTCTGGGTATGGGATTCGCCAAGGCGGCCAGAGTGATGGGGCAACTTGAGGCGGCCGGCATCGTGGGTCCTCAGGAAGGGGCCAAGCCGCGCCAGATTCTTGTTCCGGACCTCAATTCCCTCAGTCCCATCCTTGACGCATTCGTAAAATGAGATTGCTAAGCCCGGCTCTTGCCGCCATTCTTGTGTCGGTTTCGCTGAACTGCTTTCCGGCGGTGCCGGACGGCGTTCCCGCGGAAGTTTCCGCAATACTGTCGGAACTGCCCGACAACAGGATTGAACTCGACTATTCTTTCTCTATCGTGCAGGATGACGTTCCCGTCCTGTTCAGCGGCCACGCAATACTGCAGCAGCATTTCTTCCACATATCCGGCAACGGATTCGAAGTGTTCTGCGACGGCGGATCCGTCACCTATATGGATTCCGAGGCCAAGGAGGCTTACGTCGAATCCGGTGTGGCGGCGGAAGATTACATCCGGAACAATCTCCAGTCTGTCAGGAATCTGAAGATTTCCAATGTCAGCAAGACCCCGGCCACGGACGGGGCTTCGGCTTTCAGGGCACCGGTCCCCGATTCGGATTGGGTAATAACGGATCTGCGATGAAAGCCTTTCTCCAGCAGGTGGCGGAGCACTATTTCGCCGAAGGCGGCTTCGACAGGAAATGTTTCATCTTTCCCAACAGGCGGGCGGCCGTCTTCTTCCGCAAATATCTTTGCGGGCTGACGGCGGGGGCAGGCGTTCCCGCAATAGCGCCCGGGATGTACGCGATGAACGACTTTTTCCTGAAAATCGCGGGGAAGCGTCCGACCGACAAAGTCCACCTTCTGCTGAAACTGTACGAATCATACAAAAAGCTGAACCCCTCGGCCGAGGCACTGGACGATTTCATTTTCTGGGGTGACGTCATCCTGGAAGACTTCGACGACGTGGACAAATATCTGGTGGACGCCCGGGGCATATTCACCAACGTGGCGCAGTACAAGGATATGAAAGACAGTTTTTCATATCTTACTCCAGCCCAGAAAGAGGCCATAGAACGGCTCCTCGGCCACTTTGAGAGAGGAGGAAGCATAAAGAACGAATTCCGCAAGATTTGGGACATCCTGCTGCCTCTATACAATGATTTCCGTTCCTGTCTTGAAAAGGAAGGCCTGGCATATGAAGGGCAGGTGTACCGCTCAATCGCCGACAGGCTGAAGAACGAAGCGGCGGTTGACGTTCTTGCCGCGCAGTTCCCGGGTACCGGGAAATTCATTTTCACCGGTCTGAACGCACTCAACGAATGCGAGAAAGTCCTGATGAAAAAATGCTCCAATGCAGGAATCGCCGAATTCTGCTGGGATTATTCAGGCAGTATGATGACCGATCCGGACAACAAATCCTCTTTCTTCCTTTCCGGATTCACAAAGGATTTTCCCCAGGCCTTCGAACCGGAAGACGAAGACAACGTCCCCGAGTTCCGCGCAATCAGTGTGCCTTCCGCTGTCGGACAGGCGAAACAGCTACCGGCCCTGCTCGACGGTATCGGCCCGGAAGGCGGTGCCCCGGGGCTGGAAACCGCCATCATCATCCCTGACGAGAAGATGCTGATACCGGTCCTCAACTCCATCCCTGAAAACATCGGCAAACTCAACGTGACGATGGGATATCCGCTCAGCGGCAGTTCCCTGTGGTCGCTCCTGAACGACATTGCGGCAATGCAGCTGCACATCAAGGAAAAGGACGGACAGAAATTCTTCTATCACAGACAGGTCTGGTCCATCTTCTCCAACAGTCTCTTCAAGGCCGTCCTCTCCGAGGAAGAGAAGGAGAAAGTTTGCGGAATCAGACGGAATGCACAATACTACATACCCCTCCCGGACCTTTCGGGCACTCCACTGTTCGATCTTGTTTTCCGTCCCGCGGGCCCGGACATAGCCGGCATCGCCGTCTATCAGAAAGGCATCGTATCCGGGCTGGCCGCAAGGATAAGGGATAACGGAAGTCTGGCCCTGGAGCTCGATTTTGCAAGAGACCTCTACCTTGCCATCGGCCGGCTGGCCTCCTACAATCTTCCCGTCCGCCCCGAGACCTGGTACCGTCTGTTGGGCAAACTCGTGGCCGGAATTTCCGTTCCGTTCAGGGGAGAGCCGCTGGACGGGCTCCAGATAATGGGTCCTCTGGAAACACGCGCCCTAGATTTCGAGAACGTCATCATCCTCAACTGCAACGAGGGAACTTTCCCCCGCCATACCGTCAGTTCATCCTTCATACCCCCGGAACTGCGCAAGGCTTTCGGCCTGCCCACATACGAATATCAGGACGCGGTCTGGGCATACTATTTCTACCGTATGGTCAGAAGGGCCCGGAAAGTCACTATGCTGTACGATTCCAGGGCGGAAGCCACCAAATCTGGAGAGGAAAGCAGGTACATCAAGCAGTTGGAACTGCATTTCAATGTCCCGGTCGTGCATCTCACCGTCAAGGCTCCCATCAAGCAGAACAGGGAATCCGACAGCATTCCCAAGACGGAAGAACACGTGGCCGCGCTTCATTCCGGGCACCTGTCCGCCTCGGCGCTGCAGAACTATCTGACCTGCCAGACGAAATTCTACTTCAGTTCAATATGCGGGCTCAGCGGGAAAGAGGATGTGGACGAGTTCCTGGATGCCGGGGCTCTCGGCACGGTCTTCCACAATTCGATGCAGGAACTTTACGGCGGCAGGGAAATCGTCAGCGCGAAATACATCGGAGAACTTCTGGCAAAGCGTGACGTCATAAAGGCCTGCGTACGCAAATTCATAATGAAGCAGTTGCGCTGCTTCGAGCTTGCAGGCAGGAATCTGATTTTCGAGGACATCGTCACAAGATACGTTTCGAAAGTGCTGTCCAGAGACCTGGATCTTATGAAGCGCTACGCCGTGCCGTCCTTCAGGATACTGGGCCTGGAGAAAGCGTGCCGCAAGGAGATAGGAGGTTTCAGCTTCGTCGGGTACATCGACAGGATAGACAGCTTCTCGCCGGAAGAGGTGCGCATCGTGGATTACAAGACCGGCAAGGTGACCGATGAGGACTTCATCATCACCGAAAACAATGCGGATGCCGTGGTGGAGGCTCTTTTCGGGGATGACAACTCCAAGCGGCCGAAGATAGCGCTTCAGCTGTACCTGTATGACGTTCTTGCCAAAGATCTCAAAGACGTCAGGGGACATCGGATTGTCAATTCCATATATCAGACCTCACGGCTTTTCGTCAAGGAGGTGGAAAACGTCGGACTCAACGACAGATTCTGCGGACTTATGGAGGAAAAGCTCGGTGCCCTTCTGCAGGAAATCTCCGATACGGAACGGCCATGGACCCGCACCTCCGACACCGGAACCTGCGAATTCTGTGACTTCAAAAACATTTGCGGGAGATGAAGATAGTCAAGGCATCAGCCGGATCGGGCAAGACACACAAGCTGGCAGGGACCTATCTGGAATTGCTGCTCGGCTCCGAGGACCTTTACGCCTACAGGCATATCCTTGCCGTCACCTTCACCAACAAAGCTACGGCCGAGATGAAGAGCAGGATTCTGAGGGACCTCGGATCTCTGGCGGCGACCAATCCGAAAGCAAGAAAGATTCTTGTACGCATACTGCACGACTACAGTGCGTTCTCAATCAGCACCATAGACAAATTTTTCCAAACTGCCCTGAAGGCCTTTTCGAGGGAAATAGGTCAATTCGCCGCCTACCAGCTGGAACTGGACCGCAAGTCCCTGGTCACCGAAGCGATTGACCGGATTCTGGATTCCCTTTCCGAGAACAATCCCACACTGCTCGAATGGATAAAGTCGAGCGTCCAGGGTAAGATAGAAGCGGGAGAGAAATACAATTTCGACAAAAGCCTGTACGAAATAGGCCAGAGGCTCAAGAGCGAAGAATTCCGGGAACTGGTCGGGAACTCCGGCATCGACGCGGAAAAGGAATTCGACAAGCAGAGGCTCGGCGCCATACACCGGAACTGCCGGAAGATAATCGGAGACTTCAGCAAAAGAGCGGAAGCTCTCGGCGTCAAAGCCGGGAAAGACGGCAGGTTCAGGATTCCGGCGCAGAAATATCTCAAGGAAAATGCAGAGCTGGACGAACTGTTCGGAATGCCCTACGACATCTTCAACACAGCCGCAATCATAGACGAAAACACCTACGGTCTCGGACTTGCGGGAGAATTCCTGAATGAATTCAATGCCCTGCTCAAGGAAAAGAACCTGATGTGTCTGGACGAGTCCAACACCATACTGAAGAAAATCATAGACGGCTCCGACGCTCCCTTCATCTACGAGAAACTCGGCGTGAGATACGAGCATTTTATGCTGGACGAATTTCAGGACACGTCCAACATCCAGTGGGACAATTTCCTGCCCCTCCTGAAGGAAAGCGATGCCAACGGCAACGAAAATCTCATTGTCGGCGATGTCAAGCAGAGCATCTACCGCTGGAGGGATTCCGACTGGAATCTGTTGCGCACACGTGCTCCGGAAGAATTTCCCGCCACAAAGCCGGAAACCCTGGACTGCAACTGGAGGAGCTGCGAAACCATAGTTCATTTCAACAACGACTTTTTTGAATATGCTTCCGGAATTCTGGGTGTAGGCGACATTTATTCCGACGTCCGGCAGGAAGTGAAGTCAAAGGACAGCCAGAAAGGCTTTGTCCGCATCTCATTCACGGATGACCAGACTTCTCTGGTGCTCGCTTCCATAGAATCTGCCAGGGACGCAGGTGCAAGATGGAGCGACATCGCAGTTCTGGTACGCAACAACAAGGAAGGTTCCGGCATCGCATCGGAACTGATCGGCCGCGGAATTCCGGTCATTTCAGACGATTCACTCAGAGTCAAGTCGTCCGTCACCGTCAGGCGGCTTGTCTCGCTCCTGAGCAGTTTCGACAATCCCGACGACTCCATAGGCAGATTCCTGTCTTCCAGCCTCGACATAGTCTGGCCCGACAGATTTTTCTCCATCACCGACCTCTGCGAAGACCTTCTCCGCCAGCTCGAGGCGCACGACCCCAGCACGTTCGCGGGCGAAACACTCTTCATCCAGGCATTTATGGATGAGCTGAAGAGCTGGGCGGAAACGAACGGCAACAACCTGAGCCAATACCTGCGCCATTGGGACGAGAGCGACCCCTGCATAGGCTCGCCCGAAAATTCAGATTCCATACGCATCCTCACCGTGCACAAATCCAAGGGACTCGAGTTCCCGTACCTGATTTTCCCCTATGCCGAGAAAGTGGGGCTGTACAAACCCGGCATCCACTGGTGCCGGCTCGACAACGTCGGGCCCGCATCGGAACTGAACGGCATATATCCTGTGAATCTGTCTTCCGGCAGTGCCAGATCCCTTTTCGCAAAGGATTACGAAAGGGAACGCAGGATGCAGATTGTGGACAATATCAACATCTTTTACGTCGCTCTCACAAGGGCATCCGGATGCCTTCACGTCATATCGGACACCCCCTCCAAGAGCTTCATCGCGAAAAAGAATCCCGAATACAAGAATCTCTCTGAAATCCTTTTCCACTTCACAGGCTCCTGCTCGGAAAGGACTTACGGGCAGATGTATGATTTCAGCAGAATGGAGAGGAAAGAGTCTTCGTCCGGGCGGGATTTCCCGTCAACCTACCGGTCCATTCCGCTCGGAAGCCGCCTGCAACCGTCGGTGGATGCGATGGATTTCTTCGGTGAAGACGGCGTGACCGGTCCCGCGGCATCGCCACGCCTCGAAGGCATCGTCCTGCACGGCATCCTGTCGGAAGTGCACCGCCCCGCCGACCTCCGGAGTGCAGTGGACGCCGCCGTCCTGTCCGGAGCCCTGACTGCCGGGGACGGAGAACGGGCCTACACCCTTCTCTCCGAAAGGATTTCCGCCCATAGCGAATGGTTCCCCGACGGCGGAGCATCGGAAATCTCAAATGAAATCACCATTCTGGGCGATGACGGGGAATGCCACAGGCCGGACAGAGTGATAACTGACCGGGGAGTTGTCACGGTCATCGACTACAAATTCGGTGATGCGCGCAAGTCCCACCTTTCCCAGGTAAGGAATTATATGAACCTCTATGTCAAAATGGGCGCGTCAGATGTCAGGGGCGCCGTATGGTACGTGCGTGAAGACAAAGTGTGCATTGTTGAATAACTCTCCGGATTTTTGATTAAATTTGTGGATATGACAGGAAAAGAAAGGCTTCAGGCTGTTCTGAACCACAGGAACGCCGACAGAATCGCCCTCGACTTCGGGGGCACCAACGTCACCGGTATGCACTGCCGGGTGATGGAGGCACTCAGAAAGCATTACGGGCTTGACGAACACCCCGTTTACGTCTACGAACCGGGGCAGATGCTCGGACTTATGGAGGATGACCTTGCCGAGGCCCTCGGAATCGACACCAAGGGATGTTTCGGCAAAGAGAACAATTTCGGAATCGCCAACGAGGACTGGAAGCCGTTCAAGATGCCTTGGGGGCAGACCATTATGTTCCCGGCAAGGCTTGCGGACACCATTTCCGAGAAGGACGGTGCCCTGTACAGTTATCCGCAGGGAGACACCACACTGCCTCCTTCCGCCAAGATGCCCGAAACCTGCTATTTCTTCGACTGCATCGAACGTCAGGACGGAGAGATAGATGACGAGAAACTGAACGTCGAGGACAATCTTGAGGAATTCGGCGAGATTTCAGATGCCGGCATCGGATACTGGAAAAAGACTGTGAACGAAGCCTCCGCCACGGGCCGGGCCGTCGTCGCAAGTTTCGGAGGGATGGCACTCGGTGACGTGGCTCGCGTGATTACTCCCGCACTCAAGCACCCCAAGGGCATACGCAGCGTTGCGGAATGGTATATGTCCACCGTCATCAGGCAGGACTACATACACGAACTCTTCGACAGACAGACTCAGATTGCCGTCCGAAACCTCGAGAAACTCTATGCCGCCCTGGGCGACAAGGTTGACGTTGTCCACATCTGCGGCACCGACTTCGGCACACAGGTCAGCCAGTTCTGCTCGGTCGAGACCTTCCGTTCCCTGTATATGCCGTATTACCAGCGTATGAACAACTGGATTCACGAGCACACCCCCTGGAAGACATTCAAACATTCCTGCGGGGCCGTTTATCCTCTGATGGAAGCTTTCATCGAATCCGGGTTCGACATAATAAACCCCGTGCAGATTGCCGCCGTCGATATGGAACCCGCGAGGCTCAAGAAGGAATTCGGCGACCGCATCACATTCTGGGGCGGCGGAGTCAACACCCAGACCACCCTCCCGTTCGGCACTCCTGACGACGTGCACAGAGAGGTCATCGAACTCTGCGATATCTTCGGCAAAGACGGAGGCTTCGTCTTCAATTCAGTTCACAACATCCAAGCCAACGTTCCGGTGGAGAACGTCGTGGCCCTGTTCGACACACTCAAAGAAATAAGGAAATAGTTATGACAGAACTTTACGATGCAATATTCAAAGGCAACCTGCCGGCGGCAAAAACCTCGGTCCAGGCAGCCCTCGATGCGGGACAGAATCCCCAGGAGATAATTGACGGCAATATGGTTCCCGCAATGGAAGCCATAGGCAAGGAATTCGCGGAAGGCAGGGTTTTCGTTCCAAACCTTCTGCTCAGCGCGCGCGCAATGAAAGGTGCCCTGGAGATTCTGAAGCCTCTGATGCAGGCCGGGAACACAAGCATTCTCGGCACAGCGGTCATCGGGACCGTCAAGGGTGACCTCCACGACATAGGGAAGAACCTCGTGGCGTCAATGCTGGAGGGTCGCGGCTTCAAGGTTGTCAACCTCGGCACCGACGTCTCCAAAGAACAGTTCATCGAGGCGGCGAAAGAGAACAATGCCGACCTCATCTGCCTTTCGGCCCTCCTCACCACGACTATGGGCTATATGAAGGAGATTGTCAGCGCCGTCAGAGAAGCCGGTCTGAACGTGAAGATTATGGTCGGAGGCGCCCCTCTCAATGCCGAGTATGCCAGGAGCATCGGTGCCGACGGATACAGTTCCAATGCCAACGAGGCGGTGGACCTGGCAAAAAGCCTCGTTTCATAGACGATGTCCGGGGAGGAGGCAAAAGAAGCCACATTCACTCTCAGAACGGAAGAACTCTCCCGTGAGAGTGTATGGTTTGCGATGGGATACCGGGGCGCCGTCCCGGAACAGTGCATCCGGGATCTGGCTGAGGAAGTCATAGACAAACTCGTCCCCCGCGCCATCATACGCTATATGTACAGGATTGTGCCAGCAAGAAAACTCTCCTCCACAGCCATAACTCTCGACGGTGCGGAATTCAAGCCGGGAGGCATCATAAGCTCATATCTTGACGGAATGACCGATGCCTGCATATTCGTTGCAAGCGCAGGCAGGGAATTTGACGCCGCACTCCGGGAAATCAACGCGGAAGGCGACATCGTGACCGACTTCATCGCGGACGCCATAGGCACGGTGCTGGCGGAACTGGCAGTGGACAGGCTGGAGAAGTCTCTGATGCCGGAACTTACCCTGTCGATGCCGTACAGCCCCGGTTATTGCGGATGGGACATACGTGAGCAGCACATCCTGTTCACTCTCTTCCCCGAGAATCCCTGCGGCATCCGACTCACCGAATCTTCACTTATGCAGCCCGAAAAGTCTGTCAGCGGTTTCTTCGCAATGGGCGAAAAACTGCACAGACAACCGTACCACTGCGAAATATGCAAGAACAGCAAATGCTACAAAAGAAGAAAAGGATAGCCATTCCAATAATGACCCATCCGGGCATCGAGCTCATCGGGAAAACAGTCAGGGAGGCCGTTACGGACGGAGCCATCCATTCTGATGCCATCTGCGCGCTCAACGGAAGGTTCCCTTCCGCCGCCGTCACGGCAATAATGGACCTGACCGTCGAGGCCGAGGCCTTCGGCGCCGATGTCGTGTTTTCCGATGATGACATTCCCAACGTTACGGGCCGCCTGGTGTCGGACCTCGAATCTATTCGGGTCCTCAAGGTTCCCGGTTTGGACAGGGGACGAGTTCCCCAATATCTGCTTGCCAACCGGTTGACGGCTGAAAGAATCAAGGACAAACCCATATACGGCGGATGCATAGGCCCCTTCTCTCTTGCAGGAAGACTTTTCGACCTGTCAGAGCTGATGATGGCCATATACATCGAGCCCGAAACGGCGGCTCTGCTGCTCGACAAATGCACGGAGTTCATCACTTCCTACGTCAGGGCAATGAAGGAGACCGGAGTCAGCGGAGTCATTATGGCGGAGCCGGCTGCCGGACTGATATCCAACGAAGACTGCCTCATCTGGTCCACGGCATACGTCAGAAAGATTGTGGATGCCGTTCAGGATGACGGCTTTTCCATAATTCTTCACAACTGCGGAAACACCGGTCACTGCACCGACGCAATGGTGAAAAGCGGAACCGCGGCGCTCCATATCGGAAACCGCGCCGATATGGTGGAAGCTCTGAAAAGCTGCCCGCCGGATATCCCTGTTATGGGTAACATCGACCCCGTAGGAATTCTCGGACAGGCTTCTGCGGAGACGGTAAAGTCCGAAACGCTCAAGCTCCTGGAAGCCACGGCGGAATGGGGCAATTTCATTCTCTCGACCGGCTGCGACGTTCCCCCGCATATTCCTTTCGAAAACATAAAGGCATTCTACAGCGCCCTTGAAGAATTCAACAGAAACAGATTATGACAAAAAACAGTGCCAACCCTATGACCAACTGGCGATGGTGGATTTGCTCGCTGCTGTTCTTCGCGACCACCATCAACTATATGGACCGTCAGGTCCTTTCCCTCACCTATGAGGAATTCATCAAGCCCGAATTCAACTGGACGGATGCCGAGTACGGCACCGTAACCAGCATATTCTCCATCCTGTATGCCATAGCCTGCCTCTTCGCCGGCAAGTTCATAGACTGGATGGGCACTAAGAAAGGATATATAATCTCCATCTGCGTATGGTCGCTCGGAGCCATTATGCACGCCGCCTGCGGCAAGGTGTCCGGTATGATTGTGGCATCCAATGCGGCGCTTGCCCTGTCCACCACTTCCGTATATCTTTTCCTTTTCTGCCGCGGCGTGCTGGCTCTCGGCGAAGCGGGCAACTTCCCCGCCGCCATCAAGGTGACGGCCGAATATTTCCCCAAGAAAGACCGTGCCTTCTCCACATCCATATTCAACTCCGGGGCTTCGATAGGGGCGCTTGTGGCACCCCTCTGCATCCCGCCGCTTGCCAAGGCCCTTGGCTGGGAAATGGCATTCATAATCATCGGCGGACTGGGATTCATCTGGGTTTTCTTCTGGGCATTTATGTATGACAAGCCGGAAAAGAGCAGAAGGGTGAATCAGGCCGAACTCGAGTATATCCATATGGATGACGCTGAAGAGGCGGCGGAAGCCGCATCTGCCGCTGAAGAGAAGAGCATTCCCATTATGCAGTGCCTCAGGTACAGGCAGGCCTGGGCCGTCATCCTCGCCAAACTCATCACCGACGGAGTATGGTGGTTCTTCCTGTTCTGGGCCCCTTCATACTTCGACAACCAGTTCGGAGCGAAAGCCACGACCGCCCGCGGGCAGTTGCTGCTCATCACGCTGTACACCATCAGTTCGGTTCTCTCCATCTTCGGAGGCTACCTACCCAAGCATTTCGTGGAGAAGCGAGGAATGCATCCTTTCGATGCCCGTATGCGCTCGATGCTGATTTTCGCGTTCTTCCCGCTCTGCGCCCTCCTGGCCCAGCCGCTCGGAATGCATTTCAACAGTCCCTGGTGGCCCGCAATAATGATAGGCCTGGCCTGCGCCGGACATCAGGCCTGGAGCGCCAACGAGTTCAGTCTCGTCGGAGATATGTTCCCCAAGAGTTCCATCGCCACCCTTACCGGACTCTGCTCCCTTATCGGAGGCTTCGGCACGATGGCTATCCAGAAGATTGCCGGCAATCTGTTCGCCTTCGCAGAGAAGGCCGGCGACGGCTTCACCTTTATGGGATTCGAAGGCAAGCCTGCAGGATATTTCATCATCTTCTGCTACTGCGGCCTCGCTTATGTGATAGGATGGGTGGTGATGAAAGTCTGCATTCCGAGATATATGCCCGTAAAGGCCGAAGACAGATGAAAAACTACGTAATAGCTCTTGACCAGGGCACAAGTTCGTCACGGGCCATAGTGTTCGACAGGAACGGAGTCCCGCTGGCTGTCCGTCAGAAGGAGTTCACCCAGCATTTTCCCGAACCGGGAATGGTTGAGCACGATCCTATGGAGATATGGGCCACGGAATCTTCCGTAATGATGGAAGCCGCAGCCTCCCTGGGCCTTGGCGGAGCCGACATAGCCGCAATAGGCATTACCAACCAGCGTGAACCCACCATCGTATGGGACGCCGCCACAGGGAAGCCTGTCTGCAACGCCATCGTGTGGCAGGACCGCAGGACTTCCGCTTACTGCGACTCTCTCAAGTCCGCCGGACTGACTGAAAAAATCCGCGAAAAAACCGGGCTCATCATAGATGCATACTTCTCCGGCACCAAGATTCGCTGGATACTTGAGAACGTCCCCGGAGCACGTGAAAAGGCGGAAAAGGGAGAACTGAGGTTCGGAACCGTGGACAGCTGGCTCGTATGGAACCTTACCGGAGGCAGGACACACATCACCGATGTGACGAACGCATCCCGCACGATGCTTTTCAACATCAACACCCTGGAGTGGGATGACGAACTACTCCAGTTGCTCGGCGTTCCCAAATCGATGATGCCCACCGTGAAGTCTTCTTCGGAAGTTTACGGCTACACCTCCCTTCTCGGAGAGGCCGTCCCGGTAGCGGGCATCGCCGGAGACCAGCAGGCCGCCCTCTTCGGACAGATGTGCACCGAACCGGGAGCAGTCAAGAACACTTACGGGACCGGATGTTTTCTTCTTATGAACACAGGAGAGAAACCGATAATGTCAAAGAACCAGTTGCTTACCACCATTGCATGGAAAATCGGAGACAAGGTCAACTACGCCCTGGAAGGCAGCATCTTCGTTGCCGGCTCCGTGGTTCAGTGGCTGCGTGACGGTCTCGGCATCATCAGGAGTTCGTCCGAGATAGAAGCTCTTGCCGCCTCCGTTCCCGACAGCGGCGGAGTATATTTCGTGCCTGCCCTCACAGGACTCGGCGCTCCGTACTGGGATCAGTATGCCAAGGGCGGCATCCACGGCATCACCCGCGGCACAACGGCGGCGCACATCGCCAGAGCCGCGCTGGAAGGCATAGCATTCCAGACTATGGACATTGTGGCGGCGATGGAAAAGGATGCCGGAGTGCCCCTCGGAGAGCTCAAGGTTGACGGGGGCGCATCCCGCAACAATCTTCTTATGCAGTTCCAGTCCGACATCCTCGGAGCAAAAGTAATCCGCCCGGAAGTTACCGAAACCACAGCACTCGGAGCGGCATACCTTGCCGGTCTGGCCACCGGTTTCTGGAAGAGTATGGACGAAGTCAAGAAACAATGGAAGGCGGAACGGACCTTCCTGCCGTCCGCATCGGATGAAAAGATACAAAAAGCCAAAGCCGGCTGGGCGGAAGCTGTCGGCAGAACACTGACGGACAAATGATGATGTTCAAGGCAAGGCACTCTATCTGGAAGACGAGTGAGAACTGATTTACAACCGGAAACGCTCCCCATTCCAGAATCAGAATGCTATAAGATATGAATCCCGTTCTTCACCTTTCGAAACGTGCAAGGAACAACGGAACGAGCGAACCGTCATTGATACCGAAACGGATATTCAAACCCTGAGAGGAAATAAGTTCGTAATACTCTACTTCAACAAGGTGCATCCCCTTTGTAAGATGCACCTTTCCTTTTACCGGTTTGGATATGGAATGAGCATCCGGATTGCTGACAACAAGATTGCCGTCCACATACATACAGGCACCGTCATCGGCGCTAACCTCGAAAGTATAATCCGCTTCCTCATCAACGGCAAGATTCGAGGTCATCAGAATGGCGAACCAGTTTGCATTGCCAAGCTTGAATTCATCAAGAGAAAAAGTGGAGATATATCCTTCCGATATCGGTCTGCCCAATTTTGAAAAGTCAGGCATAGTCCTCCCCCGTGCATTCACATAGAATTTATACCTGACAGACGGCTCATCACTTGGGTAAAAGAAATAATTATCCGCCACAATGCTGCGGCTTCCGTCCTTTATTGCGACAGACCTGATATGGGACGGTCTGTCAATCCGGAACGGGCCGTCATAGTGAATCGAATTCTCGTCAGGTTCCGACCCGTCAAGGGTATAATAAACGTCTGCCTCCTCCATACCTTCAGTGATACTCACACATCCGGAAATTCTTCCCTTGAAAGGATGAAGTACAGGAGCGGGGACATAAATGCTGTCATCCTCCTTCGGACTGAAAGCCTCATCCAGCATTTTCCCCCGGCACTCCCAAGGCAACTCGACTCCGAGGAGCCCTGCAATTGTGGCCCCGATGTCATATACCATACTCGTACGTTTGAGGACCTTGCCTTTTGTCACACCTTTTCCGTACAGGATGACAGGAATTTCGAATTCCTCGAGGGAATCGCCTCCGTGGCCGAAATTTACACCGCCGTGGTCTGCTGAAATGATAACGACTGTGTCATCCATCCAGCCTTTCTCCTCAAGCTTGCGGATAAAATCCCCGACATATGCATCCATCTCGGTGATTGAAGCATAGTATTCGAGAGACTCGTGCCCGAACAGATGCCCGTTATGATCCGTAATGTCCATCGAGAGAAAAAGAAATTCCGGCCGATCCTCCAGATAAACGTCAAAAGCCTTGGTAATGACATCCTTGTATGAAAGCGCAGTCTTATCGATTCCCTTCACGTAACTCGTGTCGAAAGCGGACATATCGTACATTCTGGTTTCTCCCTGCCACTCTATGAAAGCATATTGGCGCAATTCCGGACGTTGCGCCCTGATGTGGTCAAAGACAGTGGGGAAAAATCCAAGAGCATTCTCAAGTGCCGGCTTCATCCTATTTGGATCGTCCGGTTTCCAACCATTGGAAAGAACCCCGTGAATCTCAATGGGGGCTCCGGAAACCATTGACATCCAGTTCTGGCTGCTTGATGTCTCCCTTACACATCTGGTATGAAGAGAAACTGCTCCATCCCTGATCAGACGATTGAAATTCGGAGTCTCGGCACGTTGGATGCCAACAGCGCTCATAGCGTCGAATCCAAGAAAAATGACGTGTTCGGCGCGGGGCTCCGCCGGCTGGCAGGATACCGACAATACAACCGGCCAGATCAAGTTCAGAGTCAGAAGGACAATTGGTTTCATAGGTTCAAAATTATGAAATTATGCTTACAACAACAAATCTGATTACCCGTGAAATCAAATTGGTTGACAGGAACACAAAAAAAAATTAAATTTGAAGAAACTTACAGATAACACATACACAATATGAGACACTTGAGATTCTGTTTTATTTCAGCCGCCCTGATTATTGCATCCTGCAACCAATCTCCCTATTCGGGAAAACTGACCGCGCCCATCGACAGTTCCCTTTGGGAGCAATCCACTTGGATTTCTGCCGCAGACGCACCTGTCATCAACACACCCGTTTATGAATCCGACCACTGCCGCGCCGCCGACGGAGCCAGTTGGTTCGTATCCGACATAAGCAACGGGAAGAAGGTGGTCTCGGCAAAATGGATGACCACAGGTCTCGGCGTCTATGACCTGTATGTGAACGGAAAGCTTATCGGCGAAGAAGTCCTCAAACCCGGTTTCACCCACCCGGCAAAGACCAAGAGGTCCTTCACCTACGACGTCACGGATGCCATAAAGACAGGCAGGGGCGCCGTCAACAGATTCTCCGCACGCCTCACTCCGGGATGGTGGGCGGACAAGGTGGTGTCTCCGAGATACAGGACAGGCAGTTACGAAGTCCCCGGAATGACCGGAAAGAAATGCGCCTTCCGCGCCGTGCTCCAACTCAGCTACAATGACGGCAGCACCGAACTGTTCGGAACAGACACCCTGAACTGGAAGGCGGGTGTTGCGGGTCCCGTCACACACGCCGCCATCTTCGACGGGGAGGAATATGACGCCCGCCTGCTGCCCGGCCATCTCTGCGCCGACGACTTCGGCACACCGGAAATCAATTCCGAATTCAACGGAGAGATTCTGCCTTCCGACGGAGCGGAAATCTATCATCGCCACGACCTTGCCCTTGCTCCTGTGACGGCATATGTATGGCAGGGTATCGAAGGCGCAACTGAAGACGCATACGGAAAGGTGAACATTATCCGTAAGTACGCACCGGGAGCGACAATGGAGCTTCACGCAGGAGAAACCCTGGTCGTGGACTTCGGGCAGAACTGCTCGGCCGTTCCGGAATTCAGGTTCAATGCCGCCGCAGGCACGGTGCTGACCTGCCTTCCTTCGGAAATACTGAATGACGGCAACGGCGCGAAGAGCCGCGGTATGGACGGCCCCGAAGGCAGCTGTCACCGACTCAACCTCCGTATCCCGGACAACGGGATGATTCTGAAATACACTTTTGCAAAATCAGACAAACCGGTTTCATACATACCGAGATGCACCTTCTTCGGCTACCGCTACATCTCCGTAACGGCAACGGCCGACGTGCACATCTTCTCGGTCAAGTCCGTCCCGGTAACGTCTATCACAAAGGAACTTGAGACCGGCACCATCGTTACCGGCGACAACGATATCAACAAACTCATCTCCAACACGATCTGGGGGCAGCGTTCCAACTATCTCTCCGTCCCCACCGACTGCCCACAGCGCAACGAAAGGCTGGGATGGACAGCCGACACGCAGGTCTTCACCGAGACCGGAACGTTCTTCGCCAACACCGATGCCTTCTTCCACAAATGGCTGAGGGACTTGCGCGACAGCCAGGGCGAAGCGGGAGGATTCCCCGGCGTGGCACCCACGGCACAATATGGAGGGGAACTTACACGACTCGGATGGTCGGATGCCGGAGTCATCGTGCCCTGGACGGTATGGAAGCAATTCGGAGACAATACCATAATCGATGAATGCTGGGACTCGATGGAGAAATATCTGCAGCATCTCTGCGACACGCGATACGACCACGAGACCCTGAAAACGGAGAACGGCAACTACCAGTGGGCCGACTGGCTCAGCTACGAGCCGCTCGAATCCTGCAGCGGAAGAGCCTTCACTCCGAGGGTCAACGGGAAGAGGTCTCCCCTGCCGGAGGCCGTCTCATACTGGAACTACCTCAGCGCCTCATACTGGCTGATTGACGCCGGAATGATGCGCGATATGGCGGCGGCAACAGGTCGCGACTGCGCGAAATACGATGCAATCGCCGCGGAAGTCAGACAGTTCATCAAGGACAGCTTCCTCAATGCCGACGGGACCTTCAGGATAGAGATTCTGAACACAATGCAGACCCCGGCCCTTTTCGCCCTCAAGAACGGGCTCGTGGAAGGAGAAGCAAAAGAAGCTATGGTTGCGCGCCTGCGCGAAAACTTCGCAAGCCACGGAAATTGCCTCCAGACAGGTTTCCTCGGCACATCCATTCTTATGCAGACTCTTACCGGGAACGACATGCAGGACATAGCATATGAACTTCTCTTCCAGCACAAGAACCCCAGCTGGCTGTACTCCATAGACAACGGAGCCACCACCATATGGGAGCGCTGGAACAGCTACACCATCGAGGACGGAATGGGTCCGAAAGGCATGAACAGTTTCAACCACTACGCCTACGGATGCGTATGCGAGTGGATATGGGAAACAGCCGCCGGAATAGCGGCCGACGTGAACGCTCCCGGATTCAGGCACATCATAATGAAACCCGTACCGGACCGCAGGCTGGGTTCCCTGAAGGCCGAATACAAGTCGGCGGCAGGCGAAATCAGGAGCGAGTGGCACTATGAAGGCGATGAGTGGCTGTGGACATTCACCATTCCCGAAGGAGCCACTGCTTCCGTCACTCTCCCCGACGGCAGCGGAACAAAAGAATACACCGCAGGCAGTTATCATCTGCAAGCGGTGCTA
Source organism: Candidatus Cryptobacteroides sp. (assembly GCA_045641985.1). GTDB lineage: Bacteria > Bacteroidota > Bacteroidia > Bacteroidales > UBA932 > Cryptobacteroides. The sequence continues at coordinate 129,600 of JAZUHY010000033.1, read as the reverse complement.
TAAAATTGCCGTAAAGGACAGTTCGGGCTACAGAGCCTTCCTGAAACTGAGTTTCAGCACATAATCCGGGCAGGATTCGTCGAATGCGGGCACGTCTATCACGATGCCCGTTTTCTTCTTCTGCGAGAACTTGACAGGCTTTCCGTCCTGAAGCGACGAGACGCTGACAAGTTTGTTGTCCGTATAAGGGAGTTCAATCCTGTCCGTTCCTTTCAGAATATGCAGGTACAGGCTGCTCCCGTTCTGTGTACTGACACCCCAGTCACTCTCCGGTACGCATCCGGCAAGCGTTCCGTATATTGACTCTCCGTTGACCTTTAGCCAGGCTCCCATTTGACGGAGAAGGGCGGCCGACTGATCGGGAATGGTTCCGTCAGGACGGGGTCCTACGTTAAGCAGAAGATTGGCACCCTTGCTGGCAGTGCGCGCCAGAAGGGTAATGAGCTCCTTGATTGTCTTGTAGGGGGAGCCCACAATCTTGTATCCCCAGTCCTTGTTGATAGTCTGGCAGGTCTCAAGAGGAAGCGAAGACACCTTGGTGCCGGTGAGGTAACCGCTGGTATTCTCTCCGGGGACGTCCCTTTCGAAAGGCTGGATATCCTCTCCGGGATAAGGTGCCACGTGATGGTTGTTGGCCACGAGGCAGGAAGGCTGAAGCCTGTGAATCAGGGCATATTCCTTTTCAAGGTCCCAGACGTCATAGAGATCCGCGTAGGAATAGTCGTTCTTCTTGTCCCAGTAACCGTCAAACCAGATGGCTCCTATGGGGCCGTAATTGGTAAGGAGTTCCGTAAGTTGCGTACGCATAAACTCGAGATAACTCTGCCAGTCTCCGTCCTTGCCTTCGGGGCGTCCGACTCCGTGGCCTTCACGTCCGAGCGGCCAGTAATCTAGCCTGTGCCAGTCGAGGTGCGAATAATAGAAATGCAGCTTGATGTCATTCTTCGCGAGGGCGTCCGCAAGTTCCTTGACAACGTCACGTCCGAAAGGGGTACCATCAACAATGTTGTAGTCGCTCGTGGCAGTCTTGAACATAGAGAAGCCGTCGTGATGGCGGGAAGTGAACGTCACGTACTTCGCACCTGCCTCGCGGAAAAGCGATGCCCACTCGTCGGCATTGAACTTTGCGGGATAGAAGGCGTTTGCCAGTTTGGCATACTCCTCATAATCTATATTCTTCCTGTTCTGCACCCATTCTCCATCGGCAAGCATCGAGTAGATGCCCCAATGAATGAAGATGCCGAAACGTTCCTGATTGAATTCCCGGCGCGCCTTGAGACATTCCTCAGTGGGCACATATCCCTGTGCGGACAATGTAAGGCACAGAAAGGATGCGATAATGGCTGTAAATGTTCTTTTCATATGAGTTTTGGTGTTATTTGTTGTCTATTGTCTTTCTGATGCCGCGGACTATGCGGTCCAAACCCTGTTCCAGAGTTGCCCGGGGGCAGGCAATGTTGATGCGGACGAAGCTGTCGTCACCGTACATCCCGCCGCCGTTCACCCAGACTTTCTCTTCGCGTATGAGCGAACGTTCCAATTCACCGGTGGAAACAGGCAGGGCGCTGCAGTCCATCCATACGAGGTATGTCGCCTCCAATTCCAGCACTGGGCATTCGGGCAGTTCACGGGCCAGCCTTTCCTTCAGGTAAAGATAATTTTCGTGGATATAGGCATTCATCGCATCCAGCCATTTCTCACCTTCCGCTGAAAAAGCGGCGGAAAAGGCCGCCACCCCGAACTGATTGAGGTCCCTGTGTTCCCATTCGCAGATTACCCTGTCCACTTCCTTCAGCATATCAGCATTGGCGCTGACAATATTGGAAATCAACAATCCCGCAATGTTGAAGCACTTGGTGGGGGAATTGAAGCAGATGCTGTTCTGTGCAAAAGAATCTTTGATGGTCGCAAACGGAGTGTAGGACGATCCGGGGGGCACTATGTCGCAATGAATCTCGTCGGAGATGACCTTGACACCGTGGCTGAGGCAGATATCCCCCATCTTTTCAAGTTCCTCCCTTGTCCACAGGCGTCCCGTAGGGTTGTGCGGGTTGCATAGGAGAAAGACCTTCGCTGTCCTGCACCTGTTCTCGAAATCCTCGAAGTCTATCGAATATTTCCCGTCTTCATACAACAGCCTGTTTTCGCTGATAACGCAGCCGGTATCGGTCACATTCCTGAAGAAACAGTTATAGGCGGGGACCTGGACTATGACCTCGTCTCCGGGCTGTGTGAGGGCCCTGATTGCAACGGAAGCTGCGGGAACAAGCCCTCCGATGGGGCGTATCCATTCCCTTTCAATCTTCCAGCCGTGACGGCGGCCGAACCACTCCATTTCCGCACGATAATAATTCTCCGGTACCCTGGTATATCCGAAAACACCGTGGTCAAGTTTTGCCTTCAGGGCTTCAAGAATACAGGGAGCGGCCTTGAAATCCATGTCCGCCACCCACATAGGAATTACGCCCTCCATATCGGTCTCCGCGAAACCGGAAGGGACTCCGTCCCACTTGACCGAAGATGTGTTTTTCCTGGGAATTACGGCATCAAATATAGACATTTCCTATCTGTTCTTATTAAAAGGTTCTATCGTTATGGTCCAGCTCTCGTGCTGAATGGGGAAGATATACTTGTCAAGAGGTCTGGGACCGCAGGACTTTCCTCCGATTCCGAGCTGCTGTACGTCAAGGTTCAGGCAAACCTCCTCGCGGGGTCCGCGGATAGCATTGAAGCGCTGCTGCCCGTTGCGGTGGCGCGCAAACTCCAAATCCTCCCAGTCGTAATGAAGGGCCTGGACGAACAGGGGTCTGTCGCAGGAAAATTTAACGCCCGTACCTTCATCGTCGAAGAGAGCCACCCAGCGCACGTCGGACTTGTAGCCGTTGAACTGGGGACGCACATACTCTTCGTACTGGTCCGTGACGGTTGACACGTAATCTCCGACGAAGCTGGCGGTCTTCCTGTCTATGTAGTTCTCCCAAGGGCCGCGGCCGTACCATTCTATGTTCTCATAGGATTTGTCCAGCACGAGGGAGAGTCCGAGTCTTGGCAGAGCCTCCGGCATATGGCCGTAAGGTTCGACCTCATTCTCCATCACCACCGAACCGTCAGTGCCGAATACCCATTTCACGCTGTGCTCGAAACCGGCGGACTTGGAGCCCGTCACATCCGTGAATGCGGACAATTCGACTGTCCCGTCCTCACGGCAGGATACTTCGAGATTGTCGGAATGATATCCCAACTGTGTGAGGCCATAGTCATAGATATTGCGTATCCAGTTGTCATTGTCGCCGAGACCGCGCATACAGCTGAGTCTCGGACCTGCCGCCGCACCATATTTGCCGTCGAGCACTTCGCGTCCGTCACACTTCAACGAGACCAGAGCGCCCGTCTTTTTGCAGAACACAGCCGTCAGAGAGCCGGAAGTCACGGTCACGCTACTGTCGTCACCGCCGACAACCGGCTTCACGACGGGTTTCGCCGCAATCGACACTGCCGCTTCGTTCTTCCAGGGCAACTGTTCAGACGCGATGACGTGTCCCTTGTCCGCCCAATTGGTGGCGTTCTTAAGCTTGAAATATACATTGAGGAAATATTCGCAGCCGGGCTTGACCGCCGTTGCGGGTTGAGGCAACCCGACTTCAAGCTTTTGAAGTGGGGCGACGGCGGGCAAAGCCCATTCTCCGCTTTCCACCACCTTCCCGTTCTCCACGAGACTCCAGCAGGCATCGAATGCGCGGGTATCCGTAAAGGAGAAGCGGTTCCAGAGTTCGGCCTTGCCGGTGGACGCATCCGCAGTAGAAAGAACCAGCTGGCGGTACACGTGGGAGACTTCTATGAGTTTGGCAGTTTCCTTCCTGTCCGGCCGTATCAGACCGTTGCAGCAGAAAGGTCCGTCATTGGGGATTTCGTCGTAATCCCCGCCGTAGGCATAAATTGTGACAGGCTTGCCGTCGGCGTCATACCTGCCGGTTTCCTTGATGAGGGCCTGGTCAACCCAGTCCCAGATGCATCCGCCGGACAGGACATCGCTTGAGTAGAAGGCATCCCAATATTCCTGAAGATTACCCACGGCATTGCCCATAGCGTGCGCATATTCGCACAGGAAGAAAGCCTTGGGCTCCTTGCCGCGTTCCTCCAGCCACTCAACGGTAGGATACATCCTTGAATCTACGTCTGCGACATCGTTTCCGCGCTCCCAATGGACCGGTCGAGTGGGATCAATCTCCTTCACCGCGTCACGGGCCTTGACGAAATTGGGGCCGTGACCGGTTTCGTTTCCCAGGGACCAGATGGTCACGCAGGGGTGGTTCCTGTAATTGAAGACGTGGTTCACGTTCCTTTCCACGATGCTCTTCTCCCATTCGGGGAAGAGCCCCAGACCTTTCTCCCCGTAGCCCATTCCGTGACCCTCCACGTTGGCCTCGGCCACCACATACAGTCCGTATTTGTCGCAGAGGTCGTACCAGGTATGATGGTCGGGATAGTGGCAGGTACGGACAGTGTTGATATTGTGACGTTTCATCAGAAGTATGTCCTCAATCATCTCCGCTTCAGTGACGGTACGTCCGTTCAATGCGGAATGCTCGTGCCTGTTGACACCCTTGAATTTCACCTTCCTGCCGTTGACAAGTATCACGTTGTCTTTGATCTCCACCTGCTTCACGCCGACCTTCGCGGTACGGATATCGTCGCCCGACCTTATCACAAGAGTATATAGATAAGGGTCTTCCGCGCTCCAAAGATGAGGCCTGCGCAAAGTGACCGCGCTCTCGGCTCCGCTGAAGGAAGCGACCTTGCGGAACGAGGCGTCGTAGAGCTCCGCCTTCACAGCCTCAGCATCCGATTTCACTGAAAGTGTCAGCCTGGCATCCCTGTAGGAATTGATGAGCTGCGTCCGGAAATAAAAGTCCTCAATCCTCTTCTGAGGCATCGCAACCAGGGTGACGTCCCTGAAAATCCCGGAAAAGCGGAACATGTCCTGATCTTCCAGATACGACCCGTCGCACCAACGGAAAACCTCAACCTCAAGAAGGTTTTTCCCGGATTGGAGGCAATCCGTGATATCGAATTCCGAAGGCAGCTTGGAGTCTTCGGCATAGCCCACATCCTTACCGTTGACCTTCACGAAATATGCGGAATACACTCCATCGAAGCGGAGCACCACTCTCCTTCCGTTCCATTCTTCGGGCACGGCAAACTCCTTCCTGTAGGATGAAACCGGATTGTAGTCGGACGAGCCGAACACGAAATCGCGTATGAACGGCGGCTCCGGCTTGTGGGGATAGACCACGTTGGTATATCCGGGAACTCCGAAGCCCCTCGTTTCCACGCAACTCGGGACATCGATGGTCTGCCAGGACTTTGCGCGACGGGTTGGATCACCGCTCCATGAAATCTGCCACTCACCGTTCAGGGAAGCCACATACGGCGTGGACGGCTCTACCGCATCAGTAAGGGCGTCCGATATGCTTGCAAGAGGCATCGAATATGCCCTGGCCGGATTTCTGTTAATGCTGTTGACCTGCGGGTCCTGTATCTCCGCAGGAATCTGCACAGCAAGAGCGAGAATAAGGAAAAGAGAGTTCATATTGTTATCTGCTTATTGTGGTTTCAAGTCTGATATCCTCGGATGAGCCGCCTATGAGAATGCGGTAACGCCCGCCGGCACAGGTCCAGCCGTGGGACTGCACATCATAATGGGAGAAGGCATCCTTCCCGAGATGAATGGTGACACTTGATGAGCCTCCCTTGGGCAGGTTTATCTTCCCGAAGCCCTTGAGTTCGCGTTCGGGCCTGCGCACGGGACTGTCGAGAGGACTGACATACAGCTCGACCACCTCTGCGCCGGCACACTTGCCGGTGTTGGATACGGTAAACGTAACGTCCACGCCATCAGCCGATGCCGCAAGTTCAAGGCCGGAATACTCAAAAGACGTGTATGAAAGGCCATAGCCGAAAGGATACTCCGGTTCGACACCAAATTCCCTCACTCCCCTGTAACCCAGGAAAATGCCCTCCTGATAGAAGGTATAACGGAAGTCCTGCCACCTCTTGGGACTGTCGTAGGGCTGGCAGGGCACATAGAATTTCTGGGCGGGATTCTTTCCGAGATTCCCCCACCAGGTAAACGGAAGTTTTCCGGACGGGGCCACCGCGCCGGAAATTATAGCCGCAAGCGCCCTGCCCCCTTCCTGACCGCCGTACCAGGCCAGAAGGATGGCACGCACCCTGTCTCTCCAGGCGGATGTGTCAAACTCTCCGCCGGAGTTGGCAATCACAATGACATTGGGGCTGAGAGCCGCCACGGCACAGATGGCATCGTCCTGACCGTCAGGAAGGCTGTAGGTCCTGTCCGACCCCTCCCTCTCGGAATCGTGATTGAATCCGGCCGAGAATATCACCGCCGTCGCTTTCTTCACCAGGTCCACATCGGGATTCTTCCAATCCGTAACGCTTACCTTGTACCCTGCGCCCAGGCCCTCCAGACCTTCCGCCAGATTTGTGGTGCGTCCATCGAAAGGATGCATCTCACCGCTTCCGCCGCCGAAAGGCACGGTGCAGGCATTGGGTCCCATAACAACGATATTGTTCCTGCGGGAACTCTTTATGGGAAGTATTCCGTCATTCTTGAGAAGCACGGGAGCCTCCACGGCCGCGTCATACGCATAGCCGCGTGAAAGTTCACAGTCTTCCGGTATGGAGGCATCCTTCACGGGGCCGTCCAGAAAACCATAGGCGCTGAAAGACTGCAGTATGTGACGGCACTTCACGTCTATGTCGGACTCCTTCACGATTCCCCTGTCTATCAAAGGCTTGATATAGCCGTAATTGAGCACGACGCCCGCAGGCATCTCAAGGTCGAGACCACCCTCTATGCAGCCCAGCGTGGTGTATGTGGAAGACCAGTCGGACATCACGATGCCCTCGTGGCCCCAGGCACGAAGGTTGTCCCTGATTAGCCAGGGATTCTCGGCGGCGTGCACGTGATTGACGGGATTGTAACTGGTCATCACCGCGGCGACGTGAGCTTCTTCGACAGCCTTTCTGAAGGTCGGGAAATAAATCTCGTTGATTGTACGCTCGTCCGCATCGGAACTCACTTCGTAGCGGTGGTATTCCTGATTGTTGAGCGCAAAATGCTTGATGGTGGACATCACCCCCCTGCTCTGAATGCCCGAGATGTAAGCGACAGCCATTTCGGAAGCCAGATAAGGGTCTTCGCCATAGTATTCGAAGTTGCGGCCGCACAAGGCCGAACGGTAAATATTGACCCCGGGGCAGAGCATTATGCCCACTCCGCGAGCCTTTGCATCCAGTCCGATTCCGCAACCTACCTTCGAGGCCGCCTCCCTGTTCCAGGATGCCGCGAGGGACATTCCGCAGGGATAATAGGTACTCCTCGTGTCGTTTCTCACCCCCTGGGGACCGTCCGCCATCCTGACGGACGGTATCCCGAGCCTTTCAATGGCATAGGTATGGAAACCGTCATCCTGACCGGCAATGAGCAGACATTTCTCCTCCAGGGTCATCTGCCTGACGAGATCGGCGGCACGGTCCCTGTCAGCCTTGGATATTGCCGGACCGGCGAAGGCGGCCCGGCCAATCACCGAAGCCGCGGCACAAATCAGAAGTATCTTTTTCATAGGCTTGTCCTACAATGTCCTGAGATAGTTTGCAAGGTAGTCGATAACGGCATCGGAAAACACAGAGGCCGACGTATAGACGGCACGGTCCTTTTCAAGCTCGTCCGCGGCCTCCGCACAATTGGCGGGAAGCTGCTCCAGACGGTCGAGGACAGCCTTGTTGGAAGCATCGTGAATGTTGACACCGAGCCCGACATAGGTCTTCTCCGCAATTTCAAGCGCATCGGGCTTGTTCATCCCGTGACGTGCGGCACAACAAAGGGCAGCCATCAGCATATAGATGTCTGCAGTGGCATCGGAAGCGCGCCACTCGAAAGTCTGCTTGTCGGAAAAATCCCTGTCCTGAGCCTTCTCCCCCGGATTGCATTTGGCCGCCATATCCGTCGTGGATGTCCATCCGAGAGGCACACGCACCAGAGCACTTCGGTTGGAATAGGACCAGCAGAGGGAGGTAGGGGCCTCCTGATGCGGCACCAGGCGCCTGAATGATACCCTGCTGGGATTGCCGAATGCGGGAAGGGATGTACCGGCATCCATAAAGCCGGCGATGGCCTTCTTGCAGCAGTCCGTTATCTCACCGTCCTTCACCATCACGCTCCTGCCGTCTCTGGTGAACTTGCAGTGGACGTGCAAACCTGAGCCGGCCTTGCCCTCGGTAATCTTGGGCGCGAAGGTCAGTTCTACACCATATTCGTAGGCGAGCTGATACATTATCCATTTCGCGATTACCAGTTCGTCCGCCGCCTGCTCTATATCGACGGGGGTGAATTCAATCTCGTTCTGCTCGTAGTTTTTGCCGTTCTCGGTGAAATTGCCAACCTCGGAGTGTCCGTATTTGATGTGCCCTCCGGCCGCAGTGATGAGTCTCATCGCTTCCACACGGTAATCCGTGAATTTGTTAAACGGGGCGCTCTCGTGATATCCTTTCTGGTCCGGCACCTGATACAGGTCCTCCGCATCGGAAACAATGTAGTATTCCAGTTCTCCCATAGTCTGCATCTCCAGTCCGGTCTCCTTCCTGAAGGCTTCGTGAGCCTTGTGCAGAATGTATTGCGGAGCACTTTCGAAGGGTTCGCCGTCACGGGTGAAGAAAGAGCAGAGCACGTCCACGGTGGGCACCTCCTCGAAGGGATTGCGGAAGGCCGTCCTGTAACGCGGTATCACATAGAGATCGGACTTGCCGGCCTCGATGAAAGGGAAAAGGCTGGAACCATCCACACGCTCCCCCGCTTCCAGTATGTTTTTAAGATGTTCTTCATCGCGTATCACAAAGTTGAGAGTCTTGAATTTGCCGTCCCAACCGCAGTAATGGAAGTTGACCACCTCGACCTTGTTGGCCACACAGTAGTCCATCAGTTCAGTTCTTGTATTTGCTATCATAGGTTTGAATTGTTTCTTTCAAATTTACTGCATTTTTCCAAACATTCAAACAGCAGACGCCCATATTCGGGCAAATTTCATTATATTTGTGGGCAGCTCTTTCAGAGACACGCATTTCAATGTCCGGACGGGCCTTCACCCCGGGGGATACATTAAACCCGGAAGAAGTACCCCTTGAGGTGAAGGTCTGCCCGGACACCGCCGGAATACTGAATCCGGCAAGACTGTTATGAAGGAAAGACCCGCAATATTTCTGTACACTGACGGCGCGGCAAGCGGCAATCCCGGGCCGGGAGGCTACGGCGTCGTACTGAAGTGCGGAGATATGCGCAAAGAAATGTCGGGAGGATTCTCCCGCACCACCAACAACAGGATGGAACTGCTGGCCGTCATAATGGGGCTTGAGGCCATCAAATGGGACAATGCCCTGGTAGAGGTATGGTCGGACAGTCAGTATGTGGTGAAAGCCATCACCGAAGGCTGGCTGGAAGGCTGGATTCTGAAGGACTGGAAGAAGGTGAAGAATCCGGACCTGTGGCAGCGTTTCGTGCCTCTGTACCGCAGCCACAGGGTGTCATTCCACTGGCTGAAGGGACACGCAGGCCATCCGGAGAACGAACGCTGCGACAGACTGGCCGTGGAGGCTTATTCCCGGCACGGCCTTCCTCCCGACGAAGGATATGAAACTGAACAAAAATAACGACTATATGCATAACAGAAAATTAATAGTGGGAATAACCCAGGGAGACTCCAACGGCATCGGCTACGAAGTCATCATCAAGGCCCTCTCGGATATACGCATTCTTGACCAGTTCACCCCCGTGATCTACGGCTCGTCAAAAATATTCAGCTTCTACAGGAAAACCATTCCCGAGATAGAAGAAATGCCCACAAATGCCATCAACAAGGCCGGTGAGGCCCACGAGAAGAGAGTCAACATCGTGAACTGCCTGCCCGAAAGCAGTTACGCCGAACCCGGTCACGCGACTCCGGACTCGGCAAAAGCCGCAATAAACTGCCTCGAAGCGGCGGTCCGCGACCTCAAGGCAGGAGAAATAGACGTACTTGTCACCGGTCCCATAAACAAGAAGGCGATGAACGGTCAGGGATTCGGATTCCCCGGTCACACGGAATACATCCAGAATGAATTCGGGGTGAAAGATGTGCTGATGTTTATGATAAGCGGCAGTCTCAAAATAGGTGTGGTCACAGGTCACATTCCTTTAAGGGAAGTGGGCTCCCACATCACGGAAGAAGCCATCCTGAGCAAACTCAGGCTGATGAACAAGTCGCTTCAGGAGGATTTCGGCATCGACCAGCCGAAGATAGGTGTCCTGAGTCTCAACCCCCACAGCGGAGACGGCGGACTGCTCGGCACCGAAGAACAGGACATCATTATCCCCGCCATCAGAAAAGCGACCGAAGAAGGCATACTTGCATTCGGCCCCTTCTCCCCCGACGGATTCTTCGGGCTCGGTCACTATGACCAGTTCGACGCCACCCTGGCAATGTATCACGACCAGGGTCTTGCGCCGTTCAAGGCCATATCCTTTGAAGACGGTGTCAACTTCACCGCCGGACTGCCTGTCGTTAGGACATCTCCCGATCACGGCACCGCCTTTGAAATGGCAGGACGCGACGAGGCCGACCCGCACTCTATGAGGGCCGCCATCTTCGCCGCCATCGACATCTGGCGCAACCGCCGCAAATGGGAAGAACTTCAAAGCGGCAAGATGCAGGAACCCGAGCGTCAGGGGCAAAGAACAAGAACCGACGGAAGACAACAGATAGCATAGTATGAGTTGCCTCAGGTCCCTCGGAATTGCAGTCATCCTGTGTCTGCTGATACCAAAGGCGGCATTCGCCCAATACAGGGCACAGCGCGACAGCGTATCCGCTTTCAAGGTTACGCAGCTGATCGCACCCGCCGTCATCATAGGCTCGGGGATGGCAGTCCATTTCGCCGCTCACGACACCTGGGATGTCGCAATTAAGAACAAGATGACGGAATGGCGGGGCAATAAACCGGATCTCACATTTGACAACTACCTCCAATATTCCACTATGGTGATTAACCTTGGACTGGGATTCACAGGGGTAAGAACGGAACACTGCTTTCTGGACAGGGCCATTTCAACCGTCCTGACCATTGCAGCCTGCGAAATTATCGGAGAAGTCTCCAAGGCGGCATTCCATACGCACCGACCGAACGGCGGTGACTACAGGTCCTTCCCTTCCGGACACACCATTTTCGCATTCGCCGGAGCCGAACTGATGCGACAGGAATACGGCTGGGCCTGGGGTGCCGGAGCATACGGCATAGCAACGACGGTAGCATTTATGAGAATGTACCGCAACTGGCACTGGTTCAGCGACGTACTGGCAGGAGCCGGAATAGGAATACTCAGCGCCAATATCGGCTGCTGGCTCCTTGAGCCGACAAAGAGGCTGTTCGGCATCACAATTCCCGAGAAAATGCAATTCGGCATCGCTCCGAGTTTCGATCCGTATTCCGGTGCGGTTGGCGCCGCCCTCGCTTTTAAATTCTGAGATGAAGGAACTGAAAATCATAAGCGGCCCCTGCAGTGCGGAATCCGAAGCTCAGGTTCTCGACACGGCCCGTGCCGTCAAAGACCTCGGAATCGGGCTCTTCCGCGCCGGTTTGTGGAAACCCCGCACCCGCCCCGGCTGTTTTGAGGGCGTGGGAGCTGAAGGTATTCCCTGGATGCTTCGCGTCAGGCAGGAGACCGGGCTTGGAATATGCACGGAAGTGGCCCGCAGGGAGCACGCGGAGGCCTGCCTTGAAGCAGGATTCGATATGCTGTGGATAGGGGCCCGCACCACAGTAAACCCTTTTCAGGTCCAGGAATTGGCAGAAACGATCAAAGGCTCGGACGTCACCGTGTATGTCAAGAATCCGATGAGCCGCGATTTGGAGCTGTGGGTCGGAGCCGTGGAAAGGCTCAGAAGCAATGGTATCGGGAATATAGGTCTGATACATCGCGGATTCCCGAATTTCAGCGGCGGCGCCTACAGGAACGCACCCGAATGGCAGGCAGCGGTAAAGATGCGGATGATATTTCCGGAACTGCCCCTCATCTGCGACCCCAGCCATATTGCAGGCGACGTAAAATATATTCCCAAGATATCGCAGGAAGCTCTGGACCTGGGGCTGGACGGACTGATGGTGGAATGCCACATCTCCCCCGGCACCGCCCTCAGCGACAAAGAGCAGCAGCTGACGCCCGCCCGCCTGGCAGAACTGCTGAAAACCCTCAACGTCAGGGAGAGCGACAGCGGGGATGATTCCTACCGCAGGCAAATCGCCGGACTCCGTTCCCTCATCGACAGCTGCGACCTTGAAATCATTGAAGCGCTGGCAAAAAGGATGGAAGCCAGCCGCGAGATTGGGCGCATCAAGAAAGAGCACAACATATCCATTCTCCAGATGACAAGATGGGATGAAGTGATGGACAAGGCCATAAACGCCGGTGCGGCCAGAGGACTGGACAAAAAATTCGTTTCGGAGATTCTCAACGACATCCACAAGGAATCCATTGCGATGCAGAATGAATAAAATCCACATAATTATGAATAATCTCTACACTATTGCCGCGCAATTCGCCATTGAAGGAATGGCAAGCGCAATCAAGCCTTTGGGCGAAGGGTTCATCAACGACACCTACCTGATTTTCACTGACGGCAAAGACAATCCGTCATACATTCTCCAAAGGAAAAACCACGTGGTTTTCCCGGACGTTCCGGCTATGATGGACAACATACGGAGGGTTACGGAGTTCATAAAGACAAAGGTCGCCGATCCTTTGCGGGAGACACTCACCGTCATTCCGGCGAAAGACGGGAAACTGTATTATAAGGATGAGAACGGATGCTTCTGGGCCGTTTGCCTATTCATCAGTGGCTCCCGGAGCTATGACAGGGCTGACACTCCGGAACTGGCATATCAGGGAGGGCTCGGACTCGGCACCTTCCATAAACTCGTGAGCGATTTCAAGGAACCGTTGTTCGAAACGATAAAGGGATTCCACAACATACGCTGGCGTTTTCAGCAATGGGACGAAGCCCTGCGGCGCAATGCTGCCGGAAGGGCAGGCTCCCTCGGCGAAGAAATAGGCTGGATTGAAAGCCGCCGTGAAAGGATGCTGGCATTCTGGGAGAAATTCGAGAAGGGCGAAATTCCCACGCGCGTAACCCACAACGACACAAAAATCAGCAACTTCCTGTTCGACTCCGGGGACGGCAGTCTTCTCTGCGCCATAGACCTCGACACGATGATGTCGTCCACGATGCTGAACGACACCGGCGATGCGCTGCGCTCCTACACCAACACGGGAGCTGAAGATGACAGGGACCTCGAAAAAGTCAGTATGAGTATGGATATGTTCAAGGCCTATATGAAGGGCTACCTCTCGGTGATGAAGGGCAAACTTGCTCCGGTCGAGATGGAGAACCTGGCATTCAGCGGTCTTTACATCACCTACGAGCAGGTGCTCAGGTTCCTTATGGACTACATCGACGGAGACACATACTACAAGACAAAATATCCGGAGCACAACCTTGTGCGTACGCACGCCCAATACAAGCTGCTGACGAGTATGGAGGATCAGTTCGACGAGATGAACGCCTTCATCGCGTCCCTGTAGAGGATTTCACCACCCTCTCCACCGCTGCCCTGACGGCATCATACTCATAGCCCCTCGCAAGCGCGAATTTTATCAGCTTGAGCTTCGCATCCCGGGGGATTTGTCCGTCGGGGCCGGTAAGAGACTTCCATCTGGTCTCAAGCGCGCGGATCAGTTTCTCCTCCGCCTTACCGCAGTCAACGTCTTTCAGGGCCTCCGAGATGACTGCGTCAGGAATGTGCTTGGAAACAAGAGCGTAGCGTATTTTTACCGGGCCCCACCCGGAGATTGAGGATTTCTCCCTGGCGAATGCGGATGCATAACGCGCATCATCGATGTATTTGCCGGCCTCAAGGGAAACAAGAATCTCATCCGCCTTTTCAGAAAGCCCCTCGGTTTCCTCCCCGAACGACTTTACGAGGGCCGCGGCTATCTTCCTGCGTATGTCGGAGGTGCAACATTCGCGCCCTGCGCAAAGCCTTTCCAGCCTGTCGAGTATTTTTTTCGATTGGGCGTCCATATCAGAAATCGTACCCCAAAGAAAGGTAATAACTGATACCTCTCAATCTGGACCATTCCAATGAAACCTTCAAAGGTCCGAATATGGAATCATATCCGACACCCAGCGAGGTTCCCCAGTTATCCGGCTCGAAAGTCTCGAACATCCCGCCGAACGTCTCCGCGGTCTGCAGAAGACCTCCTTCGGCGGAAATGTAGAAATCTTTCAGCGGAGACAGTCTGAAAGCCAGGTTGGCTACAGCCATAATGTCACCGGCCGTCATAATGTCGGAAAATCCGGCAAGAGGCACAGTCTGATCCAGATATCGTCCCGAAAAGCCTCCACCTACATAATTTGCCAGACCAAGCGACCTTTGTCCGTCTCCGTTGAAAATTGCCCTGAAATGCAGGTCGGGGATAATCGCGAAATGTTCTCCGATGGGGAATACCGGCTTCCAGTTCAAGGCGAAGATGTGCTTACCCTTGAAATCCGGACTCCCGGACTTTGCGAACACAAATTCGTATTTCATATTGAAATCGGCCCCGGTTGCCGGGAAATACAGGTCGTCCAGCGTATAAAGTCCGGCATTCACAAACGCCATCCCATAATTACCCTGGAAGCGCTCATCGGGAAGAGTTGTCCCCTCAAATGAATACAGCCAGTCCTTGGGTATTTTGAAAAACTGATTGGCGACACCGGCATTGACATTGAATTTGGTCCATTTCATATTTGAAAGATAGACCCTTTCCCTATGAGTCCAGAACCCTATATCCATCGAGCTGTTGTCCAAAGCATAGATGTCAGTCCTGTTGTATGCTATCTTGAAATCCGCATTGATAGTGGGAGCATTCAGAAGATCAAGGGAATATCTCATATCCAGACTCTGCGTCGGACCGAATTTGAAGTTGCAGTCGAACTTGGAGCCCATCAGTTTATGTGTATTCAAGCCCAGATTCAACATAAGTGACACCCACTCCATATTGTCCGCCCTCACACCGAGACCAAGTTGATGCACCGGCCCCTGAACACAATTGAACACAAGGCGGTACGGTTCTTCAGAGCCCAGCATACTGTAAGTCACCGACTCGAAGCAGCCCGTGGCCTGTATCTTGGACATAGCGTCATTCACCTCAGCGGCCGTCACAAACTGCCCAGCAACCAGGCCGGTCTTTTTTTGAAGATATCTCGACTCCCTGTCGCCGATTCCCTCAAATATGACAGCATTTATCCTGACCGGGGCAATGTTTATGTTGACTGCAGGCTTGCGGGAAATGTAAGGTTTCGCATCACCTACCGTCTTCTTCAGAGCCATCAGTTCCTCCCTGTGTTCCGAAGCGGCTCTGTTTCCCCTTGCCATAATGGTATCTATGGCCTCCGGGCGGAAACTGAGCATATTGAATCCTTTCATATCGGGCCTTATCAGTATATCACATTCTCTGACATTGCGGTCAAAGCTCTCCTTGCCCATCATATCTATGAACTGGCTCAGCATATCGCCCATATTGTTCACCTCAGCATAGGTCAGCAGCCTGTCGTGCAGGTCCACGCCTATCACATAGTCGGCCCCCATCGCCCTGGCCAGGTCAACGGGAAAGTTGTTCCTCACGCCGCCGTCAACCAGCACCATTCCCTCTTCGCGGACAGGTTTGAAGAGACCGGGAATGCTCATCGTGGAACGCATCGCCGACTTCAGTCGCCCGCTTCCCCAGTTCTTGGGTTTGCAGGAAATGATGTCTGCCGCCACGCAGAAGAACGGAACCGGCAGGCTGCTGAACTCCAGGCTGTCCTGATAACCGACAGTCAGGCTTGCTATGAGATTGTTCACGTTGAAGCCGTAAGCATAGCCCGCCGGCAGAGAACTGGCAGTGGTGTTCAGGCCTCTTCCACTGTCGTCATTGGCTCCGAGATGAAGTTTTCCGTCACTCCTGGATTTTGCGTATTTTTCCTGTTCCCTGATTCTCCGGTCAAATGTCTCATCCCTGTAGTGAAAAGGGACGGACAGCAGATATTTTGACCTGTACATCTTGGTATTCACGGAAATGTAGGACGGATCCACCTTGTCCGAAAGAATGGAACTCCAGTCCTGATGTGTGAAGAGTGAATCCAGGAAATCAGGAGTATATCCAACGGCCAGAAGACCGCCGACAAGTCCTCCGATACTGGTACCGCAAATCATATCGATGGGAATGCCTATTTCGTCAATCAGCTGCTTCACCCCGAGGTGAGCCGCACCTTTTGCGCCGCCGCCGCTGAGAACAAGAGCCACGGTAGGACGTTTTTCGGCTATGCGGATGCTGTCCATCCTGTGACGCATCCGGCTTATGAATATAGAATCGGTGGCGGGGTCCGCCGAATCCATTATGAGTCCGTTGGGGTATATCTGTGCCGATACGGCAAACCCTGACAACATTATTGTGGCCGTGAAGAATGCTTTCCTGCAAGCATTCCACAGGCGGCGAGAATATCCTCTCCCCGAGATTTTCTGATTGTGCATACTATTCCGTTATTGTTTAGCCTGTCCCTGAATGATTCCATCACCGCAACGCCGGAACTCTCCAGAGGGGAATCCGGTATCTTGTGGAAACGGATCAGGTTGACGCGACATTCAAGTCCCCTGAGCAGCCGTATCAGGGCATCGGCGTGGCGTTTGTCATCATTCCACCCGGCAAACATCGTGTATTCGAAACTCACCCGCCTCTGCCCGGAAAAATCGTATTGACGGATAAGGGAAACGAGCTCTTCGCAATGAAAAGCCTTCTCGACGGGCATCATCTCCATCCTTTCTTCCGGGAATGGATTATGCAGGCTTACGGCCAGATGGCATTTGAAGGAATCGAGGTATCTGCGCAGCATCGGAATCACCCCGACCGTACTGAGCGTGATGCGCTTGGGACTCCATCCGAACCCCCAGTCGGCAGTGAGGATTTCCAAGACTCTGCTGACGGCATCATAATTGTCGAGAGGTTCCCCCATCCCCATAAATACCGTGTTGGTCAGTGTTTCAGGATTGTCGATGCTGAGGAGCTGGTTGAGAATTTCCGAAGCTTCCAGATTGCCGTGGAATCCCTGACGGCCGGTCATACAGAAACGGCATCCCATCCTGCATCCGGCCTGACTCGACACACAGAGTGTCCTCCTGTCATCCTCGGGTATCATCACCGCCTCGACGGCATTTTCCCCATCTCCAACCCTGAAAAGGTATTTGACTGTTCCGTCAGAAGACTCCGCCCGTCCCACAGGTTCCGAGGTGCCGAGTTCGTACAAAGCCCCCAAAGCCTCCTTGGACGCCCTGGCTATATTCGTCATCCTGTCCCAGGAGGAGGCCCTCTTGGCATAGAGCCACTCCGCCAGCTGCCTTCCGACGAAAGGCTTCAGACCTGCGCCTACGGCCGCGGCTTCCAACTCTTTCAGAGTCTTTCCAAGCAACTTTTCCTTCATCCTTACAAAAGTAATCATTTTTATTGTATATTTGTGATACTAACATTAAAACAAAACATTATGGCTAAAGAAGTTGAAGTACAGGCCACAGAAGTCAACGCCGCCAAACTCAAGGCGTTGCAGGCCACGATCGACAAGATTGAGAAAGATTACGGGAAGGGAACGATCATGAAGCTGGGAGATCAGCCAGAATGGGACGTTCAGGTAATTCCGAGCGGTTCCGTCGCACTGGACCACGCCCTCGGAATCGGAGGTTATCCCAGAGGCCGTATCATCGAGATTTACGGTCCCGAATCGAGCGGCAAGACCACTCTCGCCATCCACGCCATCGCCGAGGCTCAGAAAGCCGGAGGCATTGCGGCGATGATTGACGCGGAGCACGCATTCGACCGTTCCTACGCCCAGGCTTTGGGGGTAAACCTCGAAACCCTGCTCATTTCACAACCGGACAACGGGGAGCAGGCGCTTGAAATCGCCGACAACCTCAGCAGGAGCGGCGCCATCGACATCGTAGTGATTGACTCCGTGGCGGCCCTTACGCCGAAAGCGGAAATCGAAGGGGAGATGGGAGACAACAAGGTCGGCCTGCAGGCCCGCCTGATGAGCCAGGCTCTCCGGAAGCTCACGGCCAACATTTCCAAGACAAACACCTGCTGTATCTTCATCAACCAGTTGCGCGAGAAGATTGGCGTGATGTTCGGCAACCCCGAGACAACGACGGGAGGCAACGCACTCAAGTTCTATGCTTCCGTCCGCATAGACGTGCGCCGCACCACCCAGCTGAAGGACGGTGACGAAGCCACCGGCAACAGAACCCGCGTGAAAGTTGTCAAGAACAAGATGGCTCCCCCCTTCAAGAAGGCGGAGTTCGACATCGTATATGGCGAAGGCATCTCCCACGTGGGGGAAATCGTGGACCTTGCCGTCGAGTTCGACATCGTGCACAAGAGCGGCAGCTGGTTCAGCTACAAGGATGAGAAACTGGCCCAGGGAATGGCTGCAGTCAAGCAACTGCTCAAGGACAACACGGAACTCTGCGACGAGATTGAGGCGCTGGTCCGCGAGAAACTGAAAGAAGTCAAAGACTGATGGGAAAGATAATACTCACAGGCGACCGTCCCACCGGTCGCCTTCACATAGGACATTACGTGGGCTCACTGCGCAGGCGTGTCGAACTGCAGAACAGCGGCAAGTTCGACGAGATATACATAATGATAGCCGATGCCCAGGCTCTCACCGACAACGCGGACAATCCCGAGAAAGTGCGCGAGAACATCATTGAGGTAGCCCTCGACTACCTGTCCGCCGGTCTGGATCCCGGGAAATCGCATCTCTTCATTCAGTCCCAGATAAGCGAACTTACCGAACTGGACTTCTTCTACCAGAATCTGGTGACGGTACAGCGTCTCCAGCGCAATCCGACCGTCAAGGCGGAGATTCAGATGCGGGGCTTCTCGGACAGCGACGACAACAGGACGGGCACCCCTGTCGGGTTCTTCTGCTACCCGATATCACAGGCGGCGGACATAACGGCGTTCAAGGCGACGACCGTACCCGTCGGGGAGGATCAGGAGCCGATGATAGAGCAGACCCGCGAGATCGTACGCAAGTTCAACTCCACCTACGGCCCGGTTCTGGTGGAACCGGAGATAATGCTGCCCGACAATTCCGCTTGTATGAGGCTCCCCGGCACCGACGGCAAGGCTAAGATGAGCAAGTCTCTGGGCAACTGCATCTACCTGTCCGATTCTGCGGAAGAGGTGGCGCGAAAGGTCAAGGGAATGTTCACCGATCCCGGGCATCTTCAGGTAAGCGATCCCGGCAAGGTCGAAGGCAACACCGTCTTCACCTATCTGGACGCATTCTGCAAGCCGGAGCACTTCGACAGGTACGGAGACTGCTTCGTGGGGCGCAAGGCAAGTTTCGAGTTTCACAGTCTGGACGAGGTCAAGGACCGGTACAGTAAGGGCGGTCTCGGAGATGTTATGGTCAAGAACTTTCTCACCGCCGTTCTCAACGATACTCTGGAGCCTATAAGGAAACGGAGGCACGAACTGGAACAGGATATCCCCTACGTTTATTCCGTCCTGAAGGAAGGGACCGAAGCCGCCAGGAAAAAGGCGGCCGGGACTTTGGCTGAAGTCAAGGCCGCGATGAAGATAAACTACTTCGACAAGGGAGTCCTCGACGAACTCATCAGGAAACAGAGCGAAAAGTTCAGTCAGGCCGGGCAATAGCGCAGCGGGAAAGTTTTTCCGCAGTCTCAGATGATATTATCCCCGCAGAGGCAAGACCGTCAACGGTCCACGCGCTGCGGGGATTGTTTTCCCTGTACAGCACGATTGCCCTTGCCACCTGGTAGGAACGCACATACGGGTGCTTCTTCAATTCCTCCACGGGTAGAGACCACAGGGCAAATGAATCCCGTACCTCCCCGCACCATATAAGGTCTGCCAGGGCATCGTACTTTTCCCTGTCGAAATGCGGCAGATCCATCAGTTGCTCCGGATACGAATAAGCCCCCAGTTCCTTTCTGTAGGACACTATCCGTGAAGCGAAGTAGCCTCCTATTCCGGGCAGTTCGTCCAGAGCGGCCGAATCTGCCGCATTGATATCCACAAGAGGTATGTCAATATACTTCTCCAGCCGCCTGAATACGGAATCGGACACTACAAAAGATCTGGCAAAATCGCTCCTGCGCCTGAATCTCCCGCCTTTCGCCCGGTAATTGTCTATGGCGAGGGCCTGCTTTTCCGTAAAACCGAGCCGTTGCAGTTCCGGAACGCTCACGGTATTAGGGTTGAAACTGAAAGATTCCACACGGCGCGTCTCCTCCCGGACGCGTTTCACCGTTTCCGAATGAGAGGCCTCCCTCCGCACCGTCACCGCACCCGCATAAGACTGCCCGCCGGCCCGGGCCGCAGGCTTGTCCGCCCGTGTTTCAGGCCCGGATGTCTGAGCCGCGCACCTGCTGTCCGACAATATCCGGGCAGCAAGGGCGCTGTCCACCACGAACACGGTGTCTGGGTGGTCCCGCAAAGATGCTATGCGCTCCACAGAAGTCCTGTGCACGAAAAGTGCAATCTGGTAACCGATAATAAGAAACGCCAGCGAAACGGCACCGGCCCTGAACGTTGAGGAAACCCTATTCCCCTGATCCGGATTCTTCCTCTCCACGATCAATCCCTCCTTTATATTTGTTTTTGTGTTCCCCTCGGGCGACTGCGGGCATTCCCGCTACAACTATGACTATCTCGCCCTTGGGTTCATTGTCTTTGAAATATGCGGCGAGACCGGCCAGAGTGCCGCGGTGGTGAGTTTCGTGCAGCTTGGATATTTCTCTGGCCACAGAGCATTCCCTGTCCGGCCCGAACACCTCCGCGAACTGCTCCAGAGTCCTGACCAGACGGAATGGAGATTCGTAGAAGACCATAGTCCTGCGTTCCCCCGCCAACTCTGCAAGAATGCTCTGGCGGCCTTTCTTCTGCGGCAGGAATCCCTCGAAGCAGAATCTGTCGCAGGGAAGTCCGGATGACACAACTGCCGGGATGCAGGCGGTCGCTCCGGGCAGCGTCTGCACCTCGATTCCCTCGTCAGCGCAAGCCCTTGCAAGCAGGAATCCCGGGTCTGAAATCCCGGGAGTGCCGGCATCGCTCACCAGAGCCACATTCTGCCCGGCCAGGATTTTCTCCTTTATAACTCCCGTGGTCTGGTGCTCGTTGAATTTGTGATAGGACGAAAGTTTGCCCTTTATGTCGTAATGATTCAGAAGGACGGCACTCGTACGCGTGTCCTCAGCCAAAATCAGGTCCGCCTCTTTCAACACCCTCACGGCCCTCAGGGTCATATCCTCCAGATTTCCGACCGGAGTAGGCACTATGTACAGGATTCCCGCCATTATTTCAGTTTTCTTCTGACGGCCATCATCAGCCTGTAAACCGTTTCGGAAGCGAGGTTCCAGTCAGGGAACGAAGATTTTACGTATTCCACAGCCTCGTAGAGAGAGCCCATTCCGTTGAACGCCACGATAGTCTGCTGAAACAGAATAGGGTCCTCCTTGAAAAGAGTATTGATCAGAAGCACCCTGTCATTGAGTGAGATGCCGCTTATGATGTTGGTTACCGGCCCTCCGGGGATATCCCTGACCCATTGATAATCCAGATTTACCGGCCTTGGTTCGGGCTCCGGCTCAGCTTCGGGTTCCGGCTTCGGCTCGGGTTCGGGTTCCGGCTCAGCTTCGGGCTCCGGTTCCGCTTCAGGCACGGGTTCCGGTTCCGCTTCGGGTTCCGGTTCCGCTTCAGGCACAGGTTCGTCCGGCTCAGCTTCGGGCTCCGGTTCCGGTTCAGGCACGGGTTCGTCCAGCATTATGTCAACAGGCCCCGCCGACACTGCCGGTTTCACCTCAAACTCGGTCTCGGGCCCATTCTTCAACTCTTCCAACAATAGGCGAAGCGAATCTATCTGTTCCTGAATCTGCCCGATCCGGACTTCAATCTCATTCAATTTTTCTTTTTCCATAGCGCAATAATTACTATATTTGCATAGGTCAACTACAAATCTACACAAATGTTTTCAGAAAACCACAAAAAAACCGGCTGCATCGAAGTGATTTGCGGCTCAATGTTCTCAGGCAAGACAGAAGAACTCATTCGCAGGCTCAGGAGGGCGAAACTGGCCAATCAGAAAATAGCCGTATTCAAACCCACGGTTGACAACAGGTATTCTGAAATAGAGGTAGTATCACACGATGCCAACAGTATAATTGCCTCACCCGTAAAGAGTTCTGCCGAAATTCTCGAACTTGAGCCCGGCGTTCAGGTTGTCGGAATCGATGAGGCGCAGTTTTTTGACAATTCCATCGTTGAAGTGGTTCAGTTTCTCGCCAACCACGGCATAAGGGTTATCGTTGCCGGTCTCGACACCGATTTTATGGGCAAGCCCTTCGGACCGATGCCGGACCTGATGGCAATCGCCGAAGATGTCCAGAAAGTCCACGCCATCTGCGTGAAATGCGGGAATCTCGCCAATCACTCCCACCGTCTCGCCAAGAATTCCGAATTGGTGATGCTGGGAGAAAAAAACGTTTACGAGCCTCTCTGCCGGGATTGTTTCAACAAAGCCAGAGCCAAAGAAAAATAAAGTCACTTTCTAGGGTGAGCACTTATCACTGCCGCCTGCCAGGTGGCCGAATCTATGTGCGTGTATATCTCGGTCGTCAGAATGCTTTCGTGGCCAAGCATTTCCTGCACTACGCGGAGGTCCGCACCGTTCTCAATGAGATGGGTGGCGAATGAATGCCTGAAGGTGTGAGGCGAAATTTCCTTCCTGACCCCCGCCAGAAGCGCCTGTCTCTTTATCATCGTAAACACTGCGACCCTGCTGATTGGTTTGCCGAAACGGTTCAGAAACGCAATGTCATCATATTCCGGCGCTTCCGGAGCCGGCCTCACGGCAAGGTATTCGCCAAACGCGTCCAAGGCGGTGTCGGAGACGGGGATTATCCGCTCCTTGTTGCCCTTCCCAATCACACGTACGAAATTCTCATTCCCATAGACGCAGGAAATCCTCAAGTTGCATAGTTCCGACACGCGCAAGCCGCAGCCATACAGAATCTCCAGCATCGCCCTGTCCCTCATCCCGTTCCAGGTCCCGGTGTCCACGCTTTCGATTATGGACACCACCTCCTCCACCGAAAGCACCTCCGGCAAGTAGCGCCCCAATTTCGGGGCATCCACCCTGTCGCAGGGATTGTCCTTACGCTCCCCTTCCAGAATCAGCCAGTCGAAAAAGGATTTCAGGGAACTCAGCAATCTGGCCTGGGACCTTTTGGTCAGGATGCCTGAACGGCTTTTCACATACTCTTCCACCGTGTCGCTGCAGGCTTCGGCTCCTCCGTCTCCGCAGAATGCCAGAAAGTCCTCCACATCAGAGGAATAGGCGGCCACCGTATTGGGAGACAGTTGCCTTTCCATCCTCAGATAATATGAAAATTCCTTCAACATACCCACAAATATATAGAAAAAAGGCAGTATATTTGCCGGGTTATGAGATTCAGACAAATATTGGTTCTTGCATCCGCCGTCCTGCCGGTTATGACAGGATGCGTATTCAACAGTCCGGAACCCGTCAAAGGGCCGGATCAGTACAGTAATGTCGTTATATTGTATGCGGCCGCACACAATAATCTCAGCACAAACATCAACAACAATATAAAAACAATATGCGCAAACCCGCTTCCGATGAAAAATTCGGACAGGGCGTTGTTGCTTGTCTCCCACAATTCTTCCCCAAACCCTTTCATTATACGGATTTATTCGGACTGGAGCGGTACTGCTGTTATGGATACCCTCAAAAGGCTCGACCAGCAGATTGTTGACAAAGATGTGATGAACGGTTGCCTCACTTACATCAGGGACAATTTCAAGTCCGACCATTATGGTATCATTTTCTCTTCCCACGGCACCGGCTGGCTCCCGGAAGGATACTATAATACGCCTGTAACCCGGTCCCTTTCAGAGCCGAAACTGAAGAGTTTCGGAGTCTGTGACTCCGGATCCACGAAATATGAAATGTCCGTTCAGGATATGGCAAAGGCCATTCCTATGCCGATGGACTACATCATCTTCGATGCTTGCCTTATGGGAGGGATAGAAGTAGCATACGAATTGCGGGAAGTGACCGGTTTCATAGGTTTTTCTCCGGGAGAAATCCTGGCGGACGGATTCAATTACGGGGCATTTTCAGAGAATCTTCTCATCAAAGCCTCACCTGCCGGATTCTGTGAAGATTATTACAATTACTACACAAGTTCCTCCGTCTCAATGCATTCGGCAACGGTTTCCTTTGTTGATTGCAGCAAACTTGAAGGACTCGCCAATGTGTGCTCCAGGCTGTTTGAAAAATACCGGGACGGCATAGCTTCCGTCAATCCGAAAGACGTTCAGGGTTTCTTCTCATCCGGGAAACATTGGTTTTACGATCTGGAAGACATCATGGTCAATGCCGGGATAAGCAAGGCAGACCGTTCCGAACTTTCGGCAGCCATTGATGCCTGCGTTCTTTACAAGGCCAACACGGAAAATCTGCTTGGCAATATTCCCATCAGGACTTTCTGCGGCTTCAGTTCATACCTTCCCTGCAACGGAAGCCGGTATCTCGATGCCTTTTACAAGGAACTCGCCTGGAATAAGGCGACACACCTTGTGGAATAAGAACCTGTTTTGAAATGGTTGATGAATTTTATTATACAAGATTTTTGTTGTATTTTGGTTCTGGAATGAGGGAGCGTAGCCGTAGCTACGTGACCGAATGACAGAAGCGAAAGACATAAAAAGGTTCATAAGAAAAGAAATTAATCATTTTAAAACAGGTTCTAAATTTATTTTCTTATATTTGCGTCCGCATTTCTAAAACCGGCAGCACGGTTTTGGTGCAATGGGTCCCGGACCTGTTCCGGGATGAGTAACACATTTAATTTAAAAGCAAAATGCAACATTTCGAATTGAAAGGCCAGATCCGCCAGGTCGGAAACAAGGCAGTAATCAAGGCATTCCGCCGCAGCGGACTCGTCCCCTGCAATCTCTATGGCAACGGTATCGACAACGTCCTCTTCACCGTTGACGAGAAGGAACTCAAAGCTGTGACCAACACACCCAAGTCCTACATCATCGACATAGTCCTTGACAACGGCGCAAAATACGAGGCTGTTCTCCACGAGCTCCAGTGGCATCCGGTGAACGACAACTGCCTGCACGTTGACTTCCTCGCCGTCGATGGGAAGAAGCCTATTGCGATTGACGTTCCCATCATCATCACCGGACACGCAATCGGTGCCCAGCAGGGCGGTAAGTTCTATCAGATTTCCCGCAGCGTCCGCGTCAGCGCGCTTATGGAGAATCTTCCCGATGACATCACCGTCGATGTCACTTCAGTAGGTCTCGACAAGAAAATCAAGGCAGGCGACCTCAAGTACGACAAACTTGCCATCATCTCCGACAAGGACACAATCATCTGTGGTGTGAAGAGCACACGCAACGTGACCGCAACGGCAGAAGAGGCCGCAACCGAATAATCGGGAACTGTTATGCCCGGTGAAAGCTACCTGGTAGTAGGTCTTGGAAACATAGGTTCCGAGTATGCCGGCACAAGGCATAATATGGGATTTATGATATTGGATGCCTGGGCTCAGGCATCCAATATCGTATTCGAGACAAGAAGATACGGAGACCTGGGTGTAACCGGCATAAAGGGGCGTACCGTTTATCTTCTGAAGCCTTCCACATATATGAACCTCAGCGGCAATGCGGTAAGGTACTGGCTGCAGAAACTTCCCGTCCCGATTGAGAACCTGATGATTGTCTGTGACGACATAAATCTCCCGTTCGGGACATTGAGAATGAGGAGAAAAGGGAGTGACGGAGGCCACAACGGGCTGAAAAACATAAACGAGATGACGGGCTCTCAGGATTATGCAAGAATCCGCATCGGAGTAGGTCACGAATTCGATAAAGGCGGGCAGATAGATTTTGTTCTTGGCCGGCTGGACGAAGAGCAGAAAGCAATGATACCGAAAATCAGCGAAAGCATAGTTTCCGGCATAAACGAGTGGATTTTCTGCGGAATTGACAGGGCGATGAACACCGTAAATGCAAAAAATCAATGAATTACATCATTTTTTTAAATTATTTTTGCAAATAACGGAATTTGTATCTATCTTGCAGCGAGTTTATCCGACATAACTTTTTTACTAATAATAAAATAACCTAAAAAAAATCATTATGAAAACTCTCGTTGCAAAAATCAATGAAGAGATCGCAGCATTCCAGGTAAATGCTGAGGCTCAGGCTGTCAAGGGAAACAAGGCTGCAGGTGCACGCGCTCGCAAGGCCGCTCTTGAACTTATGAAAGATCTCAAGGAGTTCCGCAAAGTTTCCGTTGCCGCTTCCAAGTAATTCAGATTTTTCAAAAATCAATGCAACGTTTCTGAGACCTTTTGCATCATTATTGCAGGTTTAGGTTTTAGTACACGTATAAAGGTCGGACAGCCGCGAGGTTTCCGGCCTTTAGCATTGGGAGACCAGCCCTCAATGAAATTCCGCATCCCGGCTCTTTGTATCGCACTTTTTCTGATGCTCCCCGCCAAGGCGGAGGCATCGGGCAACACCGTTGTAATTCCCGTTTCCTTTTCCGATTTGGAAATTACAAGCGGAGAGGAAAGTTTCCGTGCCCTGGTTGATGCATCTTCCTCATATCTGAACAGGCAGTTCTGCGGGCAGAAGGAATTCCGTTTTGATCTGGTCCCCGCCGTCACCCTCACTCACTCCTTCGGATATTATGGGAAGAACGGCACGGACCGCAAGGATGCCAAAATCGCCGAGGCCGTGATCGAAGCCTGCCGGAAAACTGCCGCCGCCTATGACTTCTCGTCAGTTGACAACATAATTATTGTCACAGCCGGGCCGAGCGAAGCAGACGGAGCAGGCGAAGAGCATTTCTGGCCGCAGCAATGCCGCCTGTCAGACTATAATCTTTCCCTGACCCTGAATGGCAGGAGCCTGGACAACTTTGCGGTATGCTCCGAACTCGGTCCCGACGGCGAATTTGCCGGTATCGGTGATTTCTGCCACGAATTCTGTCATTTCCTCGGCTTGAAAGACCTTTACGACACCGACGGGGAGGGCAGCGGAGGATTGGCTCCCGGTCTTGGCGCACTGTCGTTGATGGCTGACGGGAACCGGAATGACGGGGGACACAATCCGACCGACTTCTGCTGTGCCGAATATGACTTTCTGGAGACAGGTGCGGGTACCGTGCTGGAGAAAGGCACATACAGGGTGAGAATCGGCGCTCCGGGTGAATTTTTTATATTGCCCTCAACAAAAAAAGGGAAATACCATCTTCTTGAAAACCGGGACGAGGGGCTTATTATCATCCGAATAAACCGTTCGAACGAATTCGCCGGCTTTTCGGATTCGCAAAAGCGCAACCTTACGGCAAAGGAACGCTGGGATAAAAACGAAGTGAATGCCAATCCTCAACATCAGTGTGCGGAAATCATAAGTGTGACGGACTATGTTCGGAGCGATTCGCTTGCAGTTACCGACATACGGCGCAACGGAAAGGAACTGCTGTTCGAGGTGATAGAGCCCATCGTCATCGACAGCTTTACCGTCTATCAGGACGGAGCGTCATTCGTCTGGTCAACGGAACTCGAAAAGTCCCTGATATCAAAAAGCGGCATAGCCTGGAGGAAGGGGGATGAAGACCTGAATGACGAGGAAGCAAATCAGTCCGACGGGAAATTCATCCACACAATCAACGGTCTGAAACCCGGCATTGGCTACATCATAGAGATTTACATCACTACCGTCAAGGGGCAGACCTTCTCCAGGAATATGGAAATAATCACACAGACCTTCAACAGCGGAATGAAGCCGTTGATTGTGCTGGAGACTGACGGAAGGAATCCTGACGGTTCTTTCCGGCCTTCGGCGAAAGTTCGCCTGCGCATACGCAATGCGCCGGACTCGGAGACTACAGTTTGGAGTTTCAACGGGTGCCCGCTCACATTGGACACCAACGGTTTCTGGACTGTTCCGGGAAACGGACAGCTGAAGGCCAAAATCATCGGCGGCGACGGTTCGGAAGATATTGTCATCAAAAAGATTGTGGTGAAATGAAAAAACTGTTCGCAACACTTCTTCTCCTTCTGGCGCTTCTCCCGGGATGCAATGACACCCTGCCGGACCCCGTAATCCTGTCCGACAGCACGCCACAACTGTCTGCCCGGGGGAAAGTCCTCTTCCGTTACGAAGAACTCAACTGCCAGTTGGGCTTCAAGCGGGAGAAGGCAGAGTTCCGTATGCACACCGACAATATGTCGGATTACGTTTTCGTCACACTCGACCACTTCCCGTCGGCCGCAGGAGAACAGATAACGGCGGAAGAACTGAACTGGACCACCCCCTCCGACGTGGAATACAGAAAAAAAGTCATCCTCGAAGTGTTGAAACTCGAGGATGGCGTCATATGGTTATGGAATTCAAGGGACCGGATAGCTCTGGTCATCCGCGAATTAGAATGACAGGGCTATTTGAATGAAGTCGTCGGCCTTGAGGGCTGCGCCTCCTATCAATCCGCCGTCAATGTCTTTCTGAGCGAAAAGTTCCTTTGCGTTTGAAGGCTTGCAGGAACCGCCGTAGAGGATGGTGGTGTCTTCAGCCACGGTCTGTCCGAATTTGGCGGCAAGGACCTTGCGTATGTGGGCGTGAATCTCCTCCGCCTGATCGGAAGTGGCAGTCTTGCCTGTTCCGATTGCCCAAACGGGTTCGTAAGCCACGACTATGTTCTTCATATCTTCAGCGGTGAAGTTGTAGAGGACGTTCTTAATCTGCGCCTCGCAGACCTCGAAGTGCTTGCCGGCTTCTCTCTGATCAAGGTTCTCTCCTACGCAAAGAATGACACCGAGCCCTTCGGCAAGGGCGAGTTTAGTCTTCTCGACGAGTTTTTCGTCCGTCTCGCCATAATACTGACGGCGCTCCGAATGTCCGAGAATAGTCCATTCTGCTCCGGTGGATTTCACCATTGCGGCGGAAACCTCTCCGGTGTATGCCCCGGAAGTGTGGTCGGCGCAATTCTCTGCGGACAGTTCGACGCGTGAGTCAAGCACTGCGGCTACGCTTGTGAGATGGGTTGCAGGGGCGGCTACGATTAGGCCGATGTTTGCAGGGACAGCCGCGGCTTTTGCCACGACAGCCTTTGCAAGTTCAACACCTTCGGGAACTGTTGTATTCATTTTCCAGTTTCCCGCTACGATTTGTTTTCTCATATCCTAACTTATTTTAATTAAAAATAAAAATCTCTTTCCTCCCTATTGTATGGAATCTTTCTTATGAATGATTCCGGAAGCGCAGTTCAGGGGCTGCGTGCTCCACCGAGGGGCACTTCCAAACAGGGCTAATGTGCCCCCCGGCGGAGCACGCAGCCCCTGAACCGCAAACAGAAGCACAAATTTACAAAAAACAGGTCGAAATCCATCAGGAATGGAATATAATTTGTAAAAGAGCGGCAAAGAGGAAAGAAAAAATCAAAAATTCTTTAATTTTTTATTGTATTTCGATAATAAATTATATATTTGCATAAAATTTGGCAAGCGATGCTTATTGAACTCAAGGATATCAACAAGACCTACAACAACGGGCAGCCCCTGCACGTGCTCAAGGGAATCAACCTAAGCATCGGGGAGGGCGAATTCGTTTCCATAATGGGCGCTTCCGGATCCGGCAAATCCACGCTGCTCAATATCCTGGGAATTCTCGACAACTACGACACTGGCGAGTACCTGCTGGAAGGCCGGCTCATCAAGGGTCTCAGCGAGAAACAGGCCGCCGAATACCGCAACAGGACGATAGGATTCATATTCCAGTCGTTCAACCTGATTTCGTTCAAGACTGCGGTAGAGAACGTGGAACTGCCTCTGTTCTATCAGGGAGTTCCGCGCAAGCGCAGACACACCCTCGCAATGGAGTATCTGGACCGGCTCGGGCTCGCCGCCTGGGCCGACCATTACCCCAACGAGATGTCCGGAGGTCAGAAGCAGCGCGTCGCCACAGCCCGCGCTCTCATCACCCGTCCACGCATCATCCTGGCTGACGAGCCTACCGGGGCTCTCGATTCAAAGACCTCGCAGGAGGTGATGCAGCTGCTCTCGGACCTCAACCGCAGCGAAGGGGTCACAATGATTATCGTCACCCACGACTCCTCCGTCGCGTCCCAGACAAAACGCACCATTCTTATAAAGGACGGAATCATCCAATGAGAGATATTTTCCGGGAAATAATGTCCTCGCTGCAGAGGAACAAACTGCGCACCTGCCTCACCGGCTTCGCCGTTTCCTGGGGCATCTTTATGCTCATCGTGCTGCTCGGTGCGGGAAACGGACTTATGAACAGTTTCCTCTCAGACAGCGGCACTTTCGCATCCAACACAATGATGGTGGGTGGCGGTTGGACATCGAAGCCCTACGACGGGATGAAGGCCGGACGCAGAATCCATCTGGAAGACCGGGACATAGCCCTCACCGGGGGGAAAGCTTTCGAGGACGTGATTGATGACGTGACATCGACCGTGGGCCTGGGTGTCATCGTGTCCTATAAAAGCAAGTTTTTCGATGGATATATAGAAGGCAATTTCCCGGCGCGTCAGAAGATGGAGAAGATTGAGCTTCTGACGGGAAGATTCATCAACGAAAAGGATATCAATGAATGCAGGAAGGTTGCCGTGCTTCCGTCAAACAGCGTGACGACACTGCTCGGAGAGGGCCATGCCGCCGAAGATATGATCGGGCTGACAATAAAAGTCAGCAACATTGCCTTTACCGTCGTCGGAGTCTTCAAGACTGATGAAATGAGGAACGACAATCTTTTCTACGCTCCATACACCACGGTCAAGACCATTTACGCAAGAGGGAAATATATAGACGACCTGACATTCACCTTCCACGGACTGAAAACAGAAGAAGAGAATGAAGAATTCGAGAAAAGGTACAAGGCTGTCATAAACTCCACACACAGAGCCGCTCCGGACGACAACAGCGCAATATGGATATGGAACCGTTTCACGCAGAACATGCAGATGAACAAGGCGGCCGGGATACTGGACATCGCACTCTGGATAATAGGTCTGTTCACTCTGCTGGGCGGAATCGTGGGTGTCTCAAACATAATGCTCATTACCGTCAAGGAACGCACACACGAATTCGGAATACGGAAGGCCATCGGAGCGTCTCCGGCAGCCATCAACAAGTTGATAATATCTGAAAGCGTCACAATAACGGCAATATTCGGATATATCGGGATGATACTCGGGTTGCTGGCCTGTGAATGGCTCGACGCCACTGTAGGGCATTCCACGGTCGAGCTTATGGGAGAACAGATTTCAATGCTCAAGAACCCTACAGTAGGCGTGGACGTTGCAGTTGAAGCCACTCTCGTATTGATTATTGCCGGCACCCTTGCAGGATTCTTCCCCGCCCGCAAGGCATCAAAAATCAAACCTATCGAAGCATTAAGGGCAGAATGAGATTTGACATTGACACATACAGGGAGATAGCGGATTCTCTTGTCCGCAACAAGAGCAGGAGTCTGCTCACAGGCTTCGGCATATTCTGGGGGCTGTTCATGCTCCTCTTCCTCATCGGAGGAGGCGCGGGGCTTAAGGAGATGCTGATGAACAATTTCGAGGGCTTTGCCACCAATTCCGTATTTCTTGTATCCTCCAACACGACCAAGCCCTACAAGGGATTCAAGGAAAATCGCTATTGGAACCTCACCCTCAGAGATATCGACCGGCTCCAGAATATGATTCCGGAACTGGATGTTGTCTCACCCACCATGGCCAGATGGGGGCAGAATGCCGTTTACGGCATCAATTCCGTATCCTGTATCATCAAGGGTGTACTCCCCGACTACAGCAGGATAGAAACGCCAAAACTCAAATACGGCAGATTCATCAACCAGACCGACATCAGTCAGGAACGGAAGGTCTGCGTCATAGGAAAGCGCATATACGATGCTCTGTTCCCGGAAGGCGGCGACCCCTGCGGTTCTTTCATAAAAGTTGGCGACATCTACTTCCAGGTGGTCGGAGTGGATTTCAATTCCGGCAACATAAACATTCAGGGAAGGGCTGACGAAGCAGTAGTGACGGCCCTGCCCATAGTGCAGAAACTTTACAGGAGGGGGCAGAACGTTGATGTGATAGGCGCTACGGGGAAGAATGGGGTCAAGATTTCAAGTCTGGAAGGCAGAATCAGGGAGGTTATGGCCAGAGAGCATTATTTCGACCCTTCCGACAAACCGGCTCTGTTCGTGCTCAACACGGAGCAGATATTCTCCATTATGGACAACCTGTTCCGCGGAGTGAATTTCCTCGTCTGGCTTGTAGGTCTGGGCACTATTCTGGCCGGTGCGATAGGTGTGAGCAACATCATGATGGTTACGGTCAGGGAGCGCACCACCGAAATAGGCATACGCAGGGCCATAGGCGCGACTCCCTCCAGCATTCTGAGCCAGATTATCGAAGAGAGCATCGCCCTGACGATAGTGGCCGGCTCGGGGGGAATTGTGTTCAGCGTACTGCTGCTGAACGCCCTGGAAACAATAACAAAGCATCAGGCCACTTTCCTGATTGATTTCCGGACAGCCGTCACGGCCGCGCTGCTGCTCATAGTGCTGGGCGCGGCGGCGGGAATGGCCCCGGCATCCCGAGCCATGAAGATAAAGCCGGTGGATGCAATGAGAGACGAATAATAAAAACACAACATATATGAAAAAAATAGTCAAGTACATCATCTTCGCTCTGATTGGAGTTCTATTCATCGGAACCTTCGTTTTCCTGTTCAAGAAATCAAAACCGGAGGTCGAGAGTTATCAGGAAATAGAGGCCGGAATACAGACCATCAGAAAGACGACCATCATTACCGGCAAGATTGAGCCTCGCAATGAGGTCAATATCAAGCCTCAGATCAACGGCATCATCTACGAACTCTACAAGGAAGCCGGGCAGACCGTCAAGGCCAACGAGGTTATTGCCAGACTTACCGTCATTCCGGATATGAATTCTCTGAGTTCCGCCCAAAGCCGCGTGCGTCTGGCGGAAATCAATCTGAATCAGGCCAGAACCAATCTTGAGAGGGAGAAAGCCCTGTATGACAAGAATCTCGTGAGCGCGGAAGAATACGACCAGATACTGCAGTCATTCAATCAGGCGAAAGAGGAGATGGCCGCAGCCAAGGAATCCCTGGAAGTTATCAGGGACGGCGTTTCAAAGAGCAATGAGACGGGGAGCTCGACACTCGTGAGGTCCACGATTTCCGGTCTGATTCTGGACATTCCGGTCAAAGTCGGGAATTCGGTCATTCAGGCCAACACTATGAATGAAGGTACCACCGTAGCATCCGTGGCCAATATGAACGATTTGATTTTCGACGGCAATATAGACGAGACCGAAGTCGGGTCCATCACTGAAGGAATGGGAGTGACCATCACCATAGGAGCTCTTCAGGACTACAGTCTTGACGCGACCATCGAATACATCTCCCCCAAGGCCGTGGAGGTCAATGGAGCCAACCAGTTTGAGATAAAGGCGGCCGTAAAGGCTGACAACGGAAAGATGATACGCTCCGGATATTCTGCCAATGCCGAAATAGTGCTCGCACAGGCGGACAGCGTACTGTCCGTTCCCGAAAGCACTCTGGAATTTTCTGGCGACAGCACTTTCGTATTCATCAAGAACGGCGAGTCATATGACAGGACTCCTGTAAAAACAGGCATCAGCAACGGTGTCAACATCGAAATCAAGGAGGGTCTGAAGAAGGGGGATATCGTCAGAGGAAACAAAATAATCAAGGAGAAATAAGCGATGAAACGACTTCTGACAAGTTTGCTTTTCCTGCCGGCGCTTGCCTGGTCGGCAGAGCCCTGGACACTGAGCCAGTGCATAGACTATGCTCTGGAGCATAACATCTCCATCCAGCAGAGCAATATAAATGTCAAACAACAGGAGATAGCCCTCAGTACGGCGGAAGCCCGCAGGCTGCCGGGCATCAGCGCGTCCGGTTCTCAGAATTTTTCGTTCGGACGAGGCCTTACGGCGGACAATACATATTCCAACACCAACACAACCTCCACCTCTTTCAGTCTTGGAGGTGATCTTCCCATCTTCCACGGTTTTGATATCAATAACGGCATCAAGCTGAGCAAATTGAATCTTCAGGCCGCCACGGAGGATTTGGAAAAGGCCAAGGATGACATCAAGGTTGCAGTGGCCCAGGCCTATGTGGAAGTCCTG
The DNA here is from genome assembly GCA_045641985.1 of Candidatus Cryptobacteroides sp. Lineage (GTDB taxonomy): Bacteria > Bacteroidota > Bacteroidia > Bacteroidales > UBA932 > Cryptobacteroides. The sequence goes on along the minus strand of JAZUHY010000033.1, from coordinate 95,146 downwards.
TATTCAAGGGAAATACTCAACGTGGCACGGGGGCAGGTTTCCGTCGACTCACTCCAGCATGAACGCCTGAAGGCAATGTTCAATGCAGGCAAGGCCAGCGCCTCTGACGTTGCGGCGCAGGCCGCCACCCTGGCCCAGAGCAGACTGTCCGAGACACAGGCAAACGGCAATGCCGAGATTGCATTGCTGGATCTCAGCCAACTTCTTGAACTGGAGACGCCCGAAGGATTCGACATCATCGCCCCTTCAGTGAATGACCTCCAATTGAACCTTCTTATGAAGCCGGAGGACATCTATGCGGAGGCCGTAGGATTCAAGCCCCAGATCCTGTCGGAGCAGCTGAGACTCGACTATGCAGACATTGACATAGCACGGGCAAAGGGTGCGCTGCTCCCCTCCCTCTCTCTTAACGGTGGAATAGGCACCAACTACTACACAGCCAACGGAAGGGACAATGACAGTTTCGGGAATCAGGTAAAAAACAATTTCAGCCAGTATGTGGGTCTTTCCCTCAACATCCCCATCTTCGCAAGGCTTCAAACGCGCAATTCCATACGTTCAGCCAAACTGGCATACGAGAACCAGAGGCTTCAGCTGGAGAACACCAAGAAATATCTCTTCAAGGAAATTCAGCAGGCATATTACAACGCCCTGACTTCACAGGGGAAATATGTAAGCAGCGAGCAGGCGGCGGAAAGCGCATCAAAGTCATTCGACCTGGTACGCGAACGCTACGAGAACGGGAAAGCAAACATCACGGAATACAATGAATCCAAAAACCGCTACCTGGAAGCCGCATCAAACTTTCTCCAGGCGCGGTATGAATGTCTTTTCCAGACGAAACTGCTCGATTTCTACAGAAACGGAAAGATTGAGTTCCAGTAGTTTATTTCTTGAGAAGTTCGTCGATATGCTCGGCATAGTCGAGCGTAGAGTCCAGATAGAAATCGATATCCGGGACTATCCTGAGCTGCTTGGCAACCTTCCTTCCTAGTTCGCCGCGGATGGACTTGTTCTCCACCTGAAGAGTTTTCATAACATCTTCCTGCTTTTCGGACGGGAAGATGCTTACGTAAACCTTTGCAACGCTGAGGTCGGGACTTATCCTGACTTCGCTGACAGTGACCATAGCACCGCCGAAAACCGACATCCCGCGGCTGCGGATAATCTCCGCAAGATGCCGCTGAAGCTCCCTTGCAACCTTGAGTTGCCTTGTACTGGCCGGTGACTCCATCACTTCACTATGATAATGTAATAATCTTTCTTCCCTTTCTGGGCAAGAATATACTTGCCGTCGATTATATCGGTATCCGTCAGGGTGCCGTTCGGATCGGTTCTCTTCTCTTTGTTGACACTGAAACCGTTGCCCTGAATCATCTTGCGGGCTTCACCTTTTGAAGGGAAGATTGTCGTTTCAACGGCCAGAGCCTCCAGGATGTTGACGGGAAGTTTGGTCCTGTCAAGCTCAAAGGTGGGCACTCCGTCGAAAACATCAAGGAAAGTCTTCTCGTCCAGGCTCCTGAGATCATCGGCCGTGGCCTTGCCGAAAAGCATCTGTGAAGCCTTGAGAGCCTTTTCATATTCTGCCTCTCCGTGCACCATAATGGTAATCTCCTTGGCGAGGAGTTTCTGAAGTCTGCGCTGACCGGGATCTTCACGATGCTCGGCGATGGCGGTATCAATGACTTCCTTGTCAAGCATTGTAAAGATTTTCACATACTTCTCGGCATCGTCGTCACTGACGTTCAGCCAGAACTGATAGAACTGATAGGGCGATGTACGCTCCGGGTCCAGCCAGATATTGCCCTTCTCGGTCTTGCCGAACTTGCCTCCGTCAGCCTTTGTGATAAGCGGGCAGGTAAGTGCGAAAGCTTCGCCGCCGCAGGTCCTGCGAATCAGCTCGGTACCGGTAGTGATGTTACCCCACTGATCCGCGCCGCCAAGTTGCAGTCTGACGTTCCTGTTCTGGTAGAGATAAAGGAAATCGTATCCCTGAAGCAGCTGATATGTAAATTCGGTAAATGACATTCCCTCACTGGAATCACGGCTCAGGCGCTTCTTGACCGAGTCTTTGCTCATCATATAGTTGACGGTGATGAGTTTGCCGATATCCCTCGTAAAATTGATGAAAGTATAATCTTTCATCCAGTCATAGTTGTTGACAAGTTCCGCCTTGTTGGGAGCGTCTGAATTGAAATCGAGAAAACGGCCCAGCTGATTCTTGATGCATTGCACGTTGTGGGCAAGAGTCTCCTCGTCAAGCAGGTTGCGCTCCTGACTCTTCATCGAAGGGTCCCCTATCATTCCCGTTGCGCCGCCCACCAACGCGAAAGGCTTGTTTCCGCAGGCCTGGAAATGCTTGAGAATCATTATGCTGACCAGATGCCCTATGTGCAGGGAATCTCCCGTGGGGTCAATGCCCACGTATGCAGACATCGGACCTTTCTTAAGTTCTTCTTCCGTACCGGGAGTGACGTCGTGAATCATTCCCCTCCACCTCAGCTCTTCAAAAAAATTCTTCATCTCTTCTATGTTATTATTCTTCTCCAAGATACATCGGATCCCAGGCCGGCAACTGTACAGGTTTCTGCTTGAGCATCTCCTGCACGTCCGCCGGCACATACTTGCGCTCCACCACCAGACGGAACATATACTCGTTGAACCACTCGTCGGTCATAACAAGATAACCGTTGTATCCCGTATCCTTTCCCCAACTGTTTTCCACCATCCATTTCGTGGTGGCACCGTCCTTGATGTCAACGGCGATGAGTGTCATAGCGTGGGAGGAGCCGCTGGCGTGGGTCATCACCCGCTGCTTCTTGTCCATTGTATATTTGACACCCAGAATAGATTCATAGTCAAAATTCTTGAGATCAGCCAGCCCGCGCGCACGGTCAAGATATTTGCCGACGTCGCAGGAGAAATACATTGCGTCGCCGCCCTTGATGCTGGCGATTGCCATCTCCTTGACTCTTTCAATGGGGAGATTCACGTAGAGCCAGTTCTGCCCGTCATAGAGGTGGCGGTCATACTGAATTTCGTACACCTTCCCGTACTCGCGGCTAGGGTCGTTCATAAGCATCACATAGTTGTTGTTCAGGTCGAATCCCACCATCTCCTGATAGAATGCGGCTGGAGTGTATGTCTTCCCTTTCCACTCAAACTCAGTGGGAGGTACACCGTATGCCAGAGCCAGAACGTGATAAATCTCCTTCAGCATTTCCACTTTCTGCTGCCGGAGATACTCGGGAACCTTCTTCGCCTTGATGCCGGAGGGAGTCTCCCGGAGTTTCAGACCGTCCTGACGGAGTATTGTGGCAAGTTGGGAGGCAAGTTGTGAGGTGCTGTTTGCGATGCGACTCTCAGGCATAGCATACGACGGAACGACTCCGTATTTCATAACAAGATTGGCGACTCCGGTGAAAGTGCCGCCGTCGCTGATGGGATGGGCGAAGAGCCAATCCACTTCGCGGTCATCAAATGACTTGTCACGGGTGTCAATCACAGCCTGCAGGAAAAGGTTGGCTTTCTCCAGCTGGTCCCAGAAGAAGCAGTAGCACTGCGAGAACCGGAAGTCTCCGAGGTCGTGCCTTTCAATGGCGGCGGCGCGAAGGACATTAAGACCGGTGAAGAGCCAGCAGCGGCCTGATTTCATCTGATTGGTAATTCCTACCGTCTTCACCCTGTCGGAAAAGTCGCCGTCTATCTCGGCCGCCCTCTCCGAATTGACAGCCAGAACATTGAAGTCCGCGTTGTTGAGTGCGTTGCGGATGGCTTTGTCGGCGGTTGTGCCTTCATAGCCTTTCTGAATCTCTGACAGCATTTCGGGGGTGATTCCGCCATTCTGCTGTGCAAGTGCGCTGATACCCGCGAAAACAAGGGCTAATACAAATATCTTCTTCATATTCTTGATTTTTGACTGATGCGAACTGTTGTGCCTGTTGTTTCAAAAATTTCCTGTAAATATCGGAAATTTCCTGACAATTACGAATTTTCTTCTTCGGAAAGTTCCCTTGGGATTATGGATTCCCTGCCATTTGCCACTCTGGCTCCGGCTTTGATTTTCGCATTGGACCTCTTCGGCGAAATCCCGAGATGCTCCAGCTTGTCTATTTTCCTGATAACCGACTGGTTGGATTCCACAAGCTTCTTCCTGGAATCGCCGTATGCGTCCCTGGCCTTTTCCAGATAATCGCCGACCTTCACGAAAGAATCCATCCAATTCTTCAACTGGCTCATAAGTTCCGATGCGGTGGCATACACATCCTCGATATTCCTTTCCTGATCATACTGCCTCCAGCTCATCAGTATCATATTGAGCACTATCATCAGATTCTGCTGGCTGACTATCAGCACTTTGGCATCTTTTGCCCTCTGCCATAGCGTAGGAGCCTCGTCAAGCATCACCCGGAAAGCGCCTTCCATCGGTATGAACATTATATTATAATCAACCTTCCTTCTTCCCTCTGCGATATAGGAAGCATAGTCCTTCTGCTTCAATTCGTCGATATGCCGGCTTATGGACTCGATATGGCGTTTGGCCAATGCGGGTTTCTGCTCCGGATCCTCGCAGTTCATATAATCGACATATGCGTTCAGGCTGACCTTGGAATCGATAATTACTTCACTGCCGTCGGGATAATAAATTATCACGTCGGGAATCATTGTCCCTCCTGACTCACTTTTGATTTCGTGGCCCTGGGCATCTCTCAACACATCCTGGGTCGAGAAATGAACTCCTTCCTCAAGACCTGACTGCCTGAGAAGGTCAACCAGAAGCATCTCGCCGAAATTCCCCTGGATTTTTGCGTGGCCCGTCAGCGCCCTGGCCAGATTTTTCGCCTCATTCCCTACAGTCTCGCTTTGTTTCATCACCGTATTCAGCAGTTCCCTCATCGCGGCATCCTGCGCTACAGACTTTTCCTGGCTGTCCTTGACGGACTTCTCGAATCCGGAGAACTTTTCCTGAATCGGCTTCAACAGTTCGGCGAGAGACTCTGCATTCTGCCTGCGAAGGCCGGCACTGTTCTGCTCGGAAAGCAATTTGAAACTTTCTTCCATCTGTTTGCGCTGGCTCACAAAAACTCTTTCCCTCTCATCGGCCAAAGCTTCCTGCGTCTGAAGCTTTCCCTCCAGCATCGCAGCCTTCCGTGCATTCTCCTCGGCTTTCGCTCTTTCCGCCGAGACCCTTCCGGAGAGGATGAAGGCCAGAACAGCCAGAGCGGCAACAAATGCGACCAAGACAGAAACAACAATAATACTACTCAATGCCATTTATTTATTTTTTGTTGCAATTATACGAAAATACGGCAACCAGCAAGCCGATTACTCCGACCACAACCAGTGAAACTGCAATATCTCCGGACTTCAGAGCCACCGGATATGCGTCCACCAGATAATTCCCCGGCATTTTGATTATGCCGTAATTCTGTTGAATCAGAACGGCCGCGACACCCGCAATGAGGCCGGCGAGCATCCCAAGAAGGGATATCAACCATCCTTCATATACGAAAACACGTCGGACAAGCCCTTCATCGGCCCCCAGGGAAACAAGCGTTCCGATATCGCCCTTCTTTTCTATGATAAGCATCGACAGGCTGCTGAAAATGTTGAGAGCAACAATCAGTACCACGAATATCAGAATCAGAAAAACGGCGGTCTTTTCCGTCCTCATCATCCTGTACAGTTCCGGATGCTGCCCATACTTATCCTTGAGGACCAGTCCCGATTCCGAAAGCTGTCCGTACCTGCGGATAAATCCCTTCACGGCTTTGTCCGAATTGTCATTGAGCCGGACATCCACGGATGAGCAGGCTCCCTGCTTCCCGAAAAGTTCCTGCGCCGTTTCCAAAGGCACCATCACCGTGCTTTCGTCAATTTCGGCGTTCACATTGAGCAGGTGCTCGGGAAACACCTCCACCTTCCGCAACGAAGCCAGCGGATTTGCGGGAGAGAAAGGTCTGTACCGCTCCGGAGAATAGATTTCCAAAGGATCCAGAAAAGCGGGATTGATACCCATCGTGCGCGCCAGTCCGGCACCCACGGACGCAATCTTCAGCTCTCCACGCCTCAGGGACATATCACCGTCGGTCCCGACAAGGCGGGCCGCTCCCTGATTCTCTCCATATTTCAGGAAAGCCTCGAATTCAAGGGAACGGCTCACCGTGCAGACATCCGGATCCCCGGAAAACAAAGCCACAAGGCTGTCCGGAACATCATATCCCCCCTCGGTCGTACAGACCTTCACGTCCGGATCAAAATCCGAAAGAGTCTGCTCAACTATTCCGTTGAACCCGTTATAGACAGACAGAATCAAAACGAGCGCAGCCGTGCCGACGGCCATACCGACAGCGCTGATTGCTGAAAGCACATTTATCACATTGTGCGACTTCCGGGCAAACAGATACCTCCAGGCTATGTACAACGGCAGATTCATCTTCCACTATGAGTCATTTCAAGTGAACGGGAATATTTTCGTAACCCAGAAGAACCCGAGCACGAGCCCCACGATGCCGACGATGAGGCCTACTTTGGTCATATCCTTTGTATCGACAAGCCCCGTTGCGGATGCGATGGCGTTCGGAGGCGTTGAGATGGGGAGGCACATTGCAACAGATGCACATACGGCAACGAACACTGAGAGACCGGCCTGTCCTCCGAGTGCGTTGAAAGCATCGGCATTGCCGCTTTCGAGAAGGCCGCTGCCCATCGCTATCATAATGGGGATGAGAAGCGCCGCAGTGGCTGAGTTGCTGATAAAGTTGCTGAGAAGGTAACATATGAGGCCCGCGACAACGAAAACCACGATGATGCTCATCACGCTGAAGTCGATGGACTCAATCATAGCCTTTGCAAGTCCGGTTCCGGAAAGGGCATAGCCGAGCGCAAATCCGCCGGCCACCAGCCAGAGAACCTCCCAGTTTATCTCCTTGATGTCATCCTTACCGAAAACCCCAGTGGCAGTATAGACACAAAGAGGAATCAAGGCAACGATATTGGAACTAATGCCGTGAATCTGCTCCGTCATCCATAGGAGAATCGTGACGCCGAAAGTAATCCAGGCAACGTAGTCCCTGTAGGTTTTTCGGTGGTCTCCCTTCTTTATCTCGAGCACAATCTCCTCCGACTTGAAAGGATAAAATGCGCAGAGGAGCACCCACGCGAAAAGAATCATTACCGCTACGAAGGGAATCATCCTGAGCGCCCAGTCGCTGAATCCGATGGTGATGCCGGCGAGGGAATCAAGGTTGCCCACAGCCGTCGCGTTGGGAGGAGTGCCGATAGGGGTACCGATACCTCCGACGTTGGCCGCAATGGGGATTGCAAGGGCGATGCCTATCTTGCCTTTCCGGTCAGAGTCGGGAAGGGATGCGAACACGGGCGAGAGGAACGCGAGGAACATAGCCGCTGTTGCGGTGTTGCTCATAAACATAGAGAAGATGGAAATCACGATGAGCACACCCAGAAGAACCATCTTCGGCTTTTTCCCGAAAGGTTTCAGGAGGATACGGGCCATCGTGACGTCCATACCGTATTTGGCCGCAACGATTGCGAGCACGAATCCGCCGAGGAAGAGCATCACCACAGGATCGGCGAAGGCCCGCATCAGTTCTTTCATCGGGACGAACTGACTCGCATCGCCGGTATTCATCAGGAACGAGACACTCTTGTCGGAGATGGTGAGGAGGGAAATCACAATGACCATCAGGGACGTAACCCAGTTGGGGACAATCTCGAATATCCACATCAGAGCGGCGAACGCGAAAATGGCGACGGTGCGCTGCTGCGTCACCGTGAGCGCTTCACCGAGACTCCCGAAGAATGATGCCGGACAACACCAGAGGAAGAGTGTAACCGCGAGCACCAAAGGCAGCAGGATACAAAACTTAAAGTTATATTTCGTGTCTGACATACGATTGGGATTTGAACTGCACGCAAAGATAAGAAAAAGTTTACTATGACTTTTCCCCGGCAAAGAGGACAGCAGTCAAAGGCAATGCAATGAGCGCCATTGTTGCGCTTACGGGAAGGTATATGCCGAAGTTGCAATATTCCACGATGATGTATGTTATGGACAGCAGCGCTGTCCCGAGCAGGGCGGACCAGGCATATTGCCTCCGTATGTCTCCGGGCCTGACCAATGCGCGCACAAGGTTCGGCACGCCCAGACTCACGAAGCCGATGGTTCCGCAGATACTTACCACGCTCGTCACCAGAATACTTGTCATAAACAATATTCCGGCCTTTGAAGTGTTGGGCATTTCCGTTTCCCCCTTGAAGTGGCTCGTGAGCTTTTTTGCGCAGAGCAGCGCGGTGGTGAGGCCGGCTGCAAACATCGCAAGGCTCAGGATAATGTCAGCAGTCGTCACCCCCTGCAATTTGAAGTTGGCGGCGCCCCAGAGGTAATATTGCTTCAGCAAGTCACCCGTGGGTGCGTTGGTGACAACTATCGTTCCGATTGAGCCGATGAAAGTCCCGAAAAGGATGCCGAAAGTAATGAGGCGGGAGGTATTCAGCCTGATGGCGACCAGCGAGACAATCAGGGCACAGACCGCCTGGCAGATGAAAGCGCCTACCGTGAGCGAACACCACCCGGTCATCGTTGCCGTTGCGGCTCCGAGACAGGCCGCGCTGCCGAGTCCGAGAGAATATATGTCTCCAAGCTGGTTTCTCCACAAATATTGCATCTGCACTCCGCCAATCGGGAGGGCAATGCCGCAAAGAATCACATATAGAATATTCAGCATAGGCTAGAATTTGAAGTTGATTTCTCCATAAAACGAGCGTCCGGGCATAGGGTAGCCGCCGAAGAGTTCGTAACGGCAGTCGCTGAGATTGCGGGCTATGAATTTAACGCCGAGAATGAGATTCCCCGGAAGAGCGAAATCCTTCCCTACATTCAGGTCCGGAGTGTTGTAATCCGGCATCGGCCCCGCAGGGTCGTAACGTCCGCCACGCCAGTTCCAGTTAAGCGCGACGAACCATCCCTTATATGAGGCATCCGCTCCCAGAATCACCGTGTGCTTCGAGATATAGGGAACCGGCTGCCCGTACGAAGAACTGCCGGGAGTCTTGTCCGTTGCTTTCTGAAGGCTGTAGCGGACTGAAAAGGAAGATTTCCAATTCCCCTTCGAGTAACGGAGTTCGGCGCGTGCGTCCGCCCCCGACATCTGAACCACTCCGATATTATATGGGAGCCATATGTTCGGATCCATCTCCGTAGGTGCGGAGACAATCTTGTTCTTCAAATGATTGAAAAAGGCATCGGCTTTAGCCTGAATCTGCAGGTGCTTGCCGGGAGAGCAGTGGTATTCTACCCCGACATCTGTCAGCCAGGCATCCTCGGCCTGCAGGTCGGGATTGCCGTATCCGGGATAATACAGTTCGTTGAAAGTCGGCGTACGGTAAGCCCTTCGCGCAAACGCCAGAATGTCAAAGCCCTTGAAGACATTCCAACGAAGGTCTGCCGAAGGAGAAAGGATATGGCGTTTCTGCCCACCCCTGTCAAATACTCCGGCATATTCTAAAGCCAGGTCCGCCTTGAATCTGTCCGGATGGAAGGCGGCCGAGACGGTGGCGAAAACCGATGAGCGGGCATTGGAGTACAGGTCGGAATCCAGACCGTCCCACTGGAAGTCAGCGGCAAGGGAGGCGTCAAACCAATCGCATACGGTGAATTTGTGGGAACTGTTGATTTGTGCTTCCGTCTGTTTATAGCGGTTGTCTCCCCATTCGCTCAGATACAGCAGGTCATCCAGCGACACTTTTGCGCTGGCAGTCAAATGATACAGAGGCGAAACCTGCCTTCGCACAACAGCCTGAATGAAGGCGTTGCGGTCGTTCTGCCTGTCGGAGGACGGCCAGTCAAGAGAACCCGGAGTTCCCCGCTTCGAGCCGTTGTAATATGCCTTTGCGTGATAATCGCCGCCGTCCATAAGGCCCCACAAATCCAGAGCGGCGCGCAGCTGCCTGATGTCATTGTTGGTCCTCGAGGTTCCGTCCTGCAGAGGGAAGTCTCCCCTGCTGAGAACGCCCGATGCAATGGCGGACAGACTGACTTTGTCGGACAGACGGAAGTTGAGCCTTCCGGAAGGCTCGAACGTCCCGAAGGACCCTCCGCGGAATTTGACATTGCCGCCGACATTTCTGTCGCCGAAAACCGGTCTGGCCGTATTGAACGAGATGCTGTTCTGTGCATAGTCTATGACCGTACTGCCGCAGTTCCCGAAATCCAGGAACACGAGGTCGGCCTGACCGGTCTGAACGTTCCCCACCCTCACTCCGTCGAAATAGATGGCGGCGTGGGGACTTCCCAGGCTGCGCAGACTGACGTTCTTGAGGCCGGCAAGTCCGCCGTAGTCGCAGACATACATCCCCGGAATCGAGGAAAACGCATCGGTAATGGAAATGGAATGTTTGGTTTGGATGGTATCGGTTCTGGATACCACAACTCCACGGTCAGCAACGACTGTAACCGGCTGGAGAGTGTCTGAAGGCTCTGCCGGAAGCAGACCGGCCGCAACTGACAATAAAGAAAAGAGAAACATATTGTATTGTCTCAACGGAAACCTGCCCCCGGGCTTCACCTGTTTGACTTAACTATGGCAGGTCTTCTGACTTGTTCCCCGTTCCGGGCCTTCTCATCCTTTCGGACAATGGCAAAGATTTCAGAACGATTGCGGAACTCACAGCTGCGGGCACAGTCCGGGTCTTTCACCCGGTTCCCTTTTCAAGCCGCACCACGCGGCTCACCACAGATTGGTGCAAATATACGATATTTTCTAGTCTTTGTACCAGTCTTTGTAGAGAAGATATCCCTGAGCATTCTTGTGGGCCGCGTCGGCCACGGCCTCGGATGCTTCCTTGACCTTCTTTGCAGGAATGCCGGCATAGACGCCCGGTTCAAGGACCTGATTGCTGAGCACAACCGCACCGGCAGCGATAATCGTATTGTCAGGAATGACGGCGCCATCCATCAGTATCGCGCCCATTCCCACAAGCACATTGCTGCCTACTTTGGCACCGTGTATCACCGCATTGTGCCCTACGGACACGTCATTGCCGATTTCAACCACCGAACGCTTATAGAGAGTATGGAGGACGGCTCCGTCCTGGACATTCACCCTGTCACCGATTACAATGGGGTTTACATCCCCCCGCAACACGGTACCATACCATATGCTGCAGTCTTCACCTATGGTGACGTCACCTATCAATGCGGCGTTCTCCGCCAGAAAACACCGCTGCCCGACTATGGGGGACTTTCCGTTAAGTTCTTTGATTATGGCCATTCGACAGAGAGTTCACGAATAATATCAGCATCGCGGAGCATCTTCACGAAAGTATCCGCGCTCCGTTTGTGGAAAACACGCTTGAGAGTATGGACGCAACCCTGCATACGGTTGTACGGAAGGTTGAGCGGCACCGCCTTCAGATGGTCCCTTCCGCGGATGGATGTCTCGGACAGCATAGTCAGGAGATTGTTGTCCTGGACAATGTCAAGCAGTATGTTGGCCTCGTTGATTTCCAGGCAGATGTTCAGGCCGGAACGTTCGATGCATATATGTTCCTCGAGGGCATTTCGCGCCTGAAGACCTTTCGCCGGAATAGCTATGCGGTAGCGGCCGAGTTCCTCCAGACTTATGGACTCTCTGCCGGCGAGGGGATGGTCCCTGCGCATTATTACGGAAAGTTTGTCACTGAAAAGGTTGCTGGACTCGATTTCTTCGTAAGGATTGTCCGGCTTGAACGCAAGCACCAAATCCACTTCACGGTGACGCAGCGCTTCCATCAGCTCAACCATATTCCTGTAGAAGATATTGAGCTTTACGCCCGGATACTCCCTGGCAAAATTCTTTACGGTCTGAGTCAGGATATGGCTGAAAGAATATGTCACTCCGATGTTGAGCTCTCCCGTCAGCATTTCCTTGAGGTCATCCACCTGGGCCTTGCAGGCTTCGGCATCCTGAATGGTCTGGATTGCAAGCGGCAGAAGCATCGAGCCGCTTTGAGTCAGGGAAGCGGAATGGGAATCACGCTGGAACAGAAGTGTCCCGAGTTCGTTCTCAAGCGACTTTATCTGTTGTGAAAGAGTACTTTGGCTGACATATAAACTTCGGGCGGCTTCAGAGAAATTCAGTGTCTGAGCCGTTCTGACGAAATATTTCAACTGCCTGAGTTCCATAATAACGTCCGCAAAGATAATATGTTTTTTCAAGATAAGTCTGTAAAGCTGTATATTTGCAGTATGTTTGTCAAAAAACAAGGACAATGAAAAGCAGGATAATCTGGTTGAAAAGCACCGACTCAACGAACAGCGAACTGAGAAGACGCCTGGACCGGTCGGACAATCTCACGATAATAGCGGCCGATAAGCAGTCGGAGGGACGCGGACAGGGCAACCATACCTGGCATTCGGCACCGGGACGGAACCTCACTTTCTCCATTCTGTTGCGGCACCGTTGCCTGAAAGCGACGGACGCTCTCGCCGTAACGTCCATAATGGCACTGGGAATATGCGATTACCTGCAAACGAAAGGCATCGGGCCCTGGATAAAGTGGCCCAATGACATCTGGGTGGAGGAGAAAAAAATCTGCGGAATACTCATTGAGAACACCATCAACGCCGGTACAATCGAATCGTCCATAGTCGGTGTGGGGCTGAACCTCAACCAGACGGACTGGCCGCCGGAATTGCCCAATCCCGTGAGCCTCAAGAATCTGACCGGTCAGGAATATGACACCCACGAAGAACTTCGTCGGCTGTCGGAAGCCATTGCGCGACGAAGCGCACAAGCCTCTACCCCGGCAGGTGTGGCTGAAATCATAGACGAATTCAACAGGGTCGTTGTCAGGCTTGAACGACAAACGTAAATTCCAACAGCAACCGATTGCCGCTATCGAAAAATACACTTGCCAAAGCAACTGGAGGATTGGCAAAATCCATATATTTGTCTGATTAAATAAATCAGCGCAATTCACCTGCAAATTACAACGTTTTAATTTAAGATATGGAAGACAAACTCAGTTCTCTCAAGGCCCGCAGGGCCAAAGCCGAGCTTGGCGGAGGTCAGAAAAGAATCGATGCACAGCACGAGAAAGGAAAAATGACCGCACGCGAGCGTCTGGCTCTCCTGCTTGATGAAGGCAGTTTCGAAGAATTCGACACCTTCGTTCAGCACCGTTGCACCAATTTCGGTATGGAAAAATCCCACACCGACGGAGATGGTGTCGTAACGGGCAGAGGTACGATTGACGGTCGTATCGTTTATGTTTTCGCTCAGGATTTCACCGTCAGCGGCGGCTCTTTGAGCAAGACGATGTCCGAGAAAATCTGCAAGGTTATGGATATGGCCCTGCAGTGCGGAGCACCGTTCATCGGCATCAATGACTCCGGCGGAGCGCGTATTCAGGAGGGCATCGACGCCCTTGCAGGATATGCCGACATTTTCGAAAGGAATATCCTCTGCTCGGGAGTAATCCCCCAGATCAGCGGCATCTTCGGCCCCTGCGCCGGCGGAGCGGTTTACTCCCCGGCTCTGACCGACTTCACCCTTATGGTGAAGGACACCTCATATATGTTCCTCACCGGACCGTCCGTCGTGAAGAGCGTTACCGGTGAAGTGGTAACTCAGGAAGACCTTGGCGGATCCTGGGTTCACACCTCCAAGAGCGGTGTGGCTCATTTCGCCGCCGAGACCGAGACCGAGGCCATCGCATCACTGAAGAAGCTTCTCTCCTTCCTCCCCCAGAACAATCTGGAGGAAGCGCCCGCGAAGCCCACGAACGATCCTGCAGGCAGACTCGACGACTCTCTCAATACATTCATTCCCGAGAATCTCAATCAGGCCTATGATATGTACACCGTTATCAACAGCATAGTGGATGACGGCGATTTCTTCGAGGTTCACGCCTCCTTCGCGAAGAACATAATCGTCGGCTTCGCCCATATGAACGGGCAGAGCGTAGGCGTCGTGGCAAACCAGCCGAAGGCTATGGCCGGAGTGCTCGACATCAACGCAAGCCGCAAGGCCGCAAGGTTCGTGCGTTTCTGCGACGCATTCAACATTCCTCTCGTGACCCTCGTGGACGTTCCGGGATTCCTCTGCGGCACACAGCAGGAGTACGGCGGCATCATCACCCACGGAGCGAAACTTCTCTATGCATACGGCGAGGCTACCGTTCCCAAGGTTACGGTGACTCTGCGCAAGAGCTACGGCGGAGCCCACATCGTGATGAGCTGCAAGCAGCTGCGCGGCGACATCAACTACGCCTGGCCTTCAGCCAACATAGCTGTGATGGGTGCCGACGGCGCAGTGGGCGTCCTCTACGGAAAGGAACTCAAGGAAGAGGAAGACCCTGAAAAGAGGGCCCAGATCAAGGCCGCACGCACAGCCGAGTACAATGACCTCTTCGCAAATCCTTATCAGGCAGCGCAGAAGGGTTATATCGAGGATGTAATCGAACCTGCAACCACACGTTTCCGCGTGATTCGCGCTCTCGAATCGCTTCGAGGCAAACAGCAGAACGTTCCTGCCAAGAAACACGATAATCTGCCGTTATGATAAACCTGCTTGAAGCCAGACCGTACATTGACGGTCACACCATAACAGCCAAGGCCGAAAGTCTGTGGCAGACCGACCCGCACGGATGGACCCTTACGCTCATTGCCGTAAGCACTGTGTTTCTCGGCCTCATAATCCTCTATTTCATCTACAACCTGTCCGGCAACATCTTCTCGGGGAAATACAAGAAAGCCCCCAAGGAGAAGAAGGTCAAAGCCGCGAAGGCAGTGTCCGGAAAGGCGGATGACAAGGTAGCCGCAGCCATAGCGCTGGCTCTTCAGATGAACGGGGGCGACGAGGTCTATGCCGCCATCGCCACCGCGCTTCACCTGCACACCGCTTGCAGCTCTCACGACGGCGGGCCTTTCGTGCTCACCATAAAACCCGGCCAGAGTGCTTGGGGAAACAAAATGTTCAACCTCAGAAAACAGTAATAATTATGAAAGAATATAAATTCAAAATCAACGGCAACGAATATAACGTGGCCATCAACGGCATCGAAGGCAAGAACGCCGATGTCACAGTGAACGGTGTTTCATACAATGTTGAACTCGAAAATGCTCCGGCACCCGCTCCTGCAGCAGCCCCTGCAGCGGCACCGGCAGCAGCACCTGCGGCTCCTGCAGCACAGGCCGCCCCGGCTCCCGCAGCAGCTCCGGCAGCCCCGAAGGCGGCGGCTCCGGCCGGAGGCAAGGTCGTGAAGAGTCCCCTTCCCGGCGTCATACTCAGCGTGGATGTAAAGGAAGGCCAGGCTGTCAAGAGAGGTCAGAAACTCGCAGTCCTCGAGGCTATGAAAATGGAGAACGAGATTCTTTCAGAATACGAAGGTACAGTCTCGGCCATCCACGTAGCAAAGGGTGACTCAGTGCTCGAAGGTGCCAACATAGTAACTGTCGCTTAATGGAAAATATACTCGAAAGTCTCCAGCAATTCTGGCAGTTCACCGGATTTGCGAATTGCACCTGGCAGCACCTGGTGATGATAGGCATAGGCCTGATTTTCATCACCCTCGGTATTGTCAAACATTGGGAGCCGCTCCTGCTGGTGCCCATCGGTTTCGGTATGATTGTGGGCAACATCCCGCTCTTCCCGGGCCTTCAGGTGAGCATCTATGAGCAGAACTCCGTGCTCAACATATTGTATCAGGGCGTAAGACAAGGCTGGTACCCGCCTCTCATTTTCCTGGGCATCGGCGCAATGACCGACTTCTCCGCACTGATATCACAGCCCCGACTGATTCTCATCGGAGCAGCCGCTCAGTGCGGTATCTTCGGCGCATACCTTCTCGCACTTGTACTCGGATTCACTCCCAGCGAAGCAGGTGCCATCGGTATCATCGGTGGAGCTGACGGTCCTACGGCCATCTTCCTCAGCGGACGTCTCGCACCGGAGCTTATGGGAGCCATTGCCGTGTCGGCATACTCATATATG
This sequence comes from Candidatus Cryptobacteroides sp., assembly GCA_045641985.1. Classification (GTDB taxonomy): domain Bacteria; phylum Bacteroidota; class Bacteroidia; order Bacteroidales; family UBA932; genus Cryptobacteroides. The sequence goes on along the minus strand of JAZUHY010000033.1, from coordinate 79,151 downwards.
GCGCTCGTACCTGTAATCCAGAAGCCGATAATGCTGCTTCTTACCACCAAGAAAGAGCGTCTCATCCGTATGGCCAAGCCCCGCGTGGTAAGCCAGAAAGAGAAGATTATCTTCCCTATCATCGGATTCATCTGCACTGCGTTCCTCGTTCCGTCAGGTCTTCCCCTGCTCGGTATGCTGTTCTTCGGCAACCTTCTCAAGGAGTCAGGCGTTACCCGCCGTCTCGCCGAGACAGCCCGCGGACCGCTCATCGACGTTGTGACCACACTCATCGGCCTCACCGTTGGAGCGTCAACCCAGGCTGACGTATTCCTGTCGGGCAACTCCGTGAAGATTTTCGGACTCGGACTTCTCTCGTTCGTCATCGCCACCACCTGCGGCGTGCTCTTCGTCAAGTTTATGAACCTCTTCTGCAAGGAAGGACACAAGATCAACCCTCTCATCGGCAACGCTGGTGTGTCGGCAGTGCCTGACAGCGCCCGTGTATCCGAAGTGGTCGGTCTGGAGTGCGACCCGGGCAACCACCTCCTGATGCACGCTATGGCACCTAACGTTGCCGGCGTCATCGGTTCGGCCGTAGCTGCCGGTATCCTCCTCGGGTTCCTCGGATAATAAATCATTTAGGAATGATGAAAAAATGACTTAACAAAACAGTATTATGAAAATATCACATATCGAACACATCGGCATAGCCGTAAACAGCATAGAAGAGGCACTCCCCTTCTATGAAAACGTTCTTGGTTTCGAATGCTACAAGACTGAAGAAGTAGCAGACCAGAAGGTCAAGACCGCCTTCCTCAAGGTCGGTGACACCAAGCTCGAACTTCTTGAGCCCACAAGCCCCGACAGCACTGTGGCAAAGTTCCTTGAGACAAGAGGCCCCGGATTCCATCATATGGCATACGCCGTAGAGGATGGCGTCGCAAACGCACTTGCAGAATGCGGCGAAAAATCAATCCGCACCATTGATGCGGCTCCCAGAGCGGGCGCTGACGGAATGAACATTGCTTTCCTTCATCCCAAGGCTACCCAAAGCATTCTCACCGAACTTTGTGAAAAGAAAAAGTAATGTCGCTTTATACCCGGAAAGGAGATAGCGGGAGCACGTCCCTGCCGGACGGAAGACGAGTGTCCAAAGCTGATGCCCGAGTGGAAGCCTACGGGGAAGTGGACGAACTGGGCTCGCAGATTTCTTTTCTGAACTCATTATGCTCTGCGGATGGCAATTTACCTGCCAACCGCAGAGTTTCATATTATACCCCACTGCTGGAAAGGATTATCCGGGAGCTCTTCGCGGTTGGAGCTGCGATAGCCTGCCCCGGCTCTGAAATGACGTTCACCGGGGAAATCAAGGCTCTCGAAACAGAAATTGACTCCATCGAGCGCAGTCTGCCGCCGCTCAAATGCTTCATCCTCCCCGCAGGAAGTCCGGCTTCCTGCCAATGTCAGGTATGCAGGACTGTATGCAGAAGGGCGGAACGCCGCGTCGTGGCATTCCTCTGCGAGAATCAGATTGATCCGGACAGCAACGGGGCGCTGAAGTACCTCAACCGCCTTTCCGACCTGCTGTTCGCACTCTCACGCAGGCTCAATGCCGATGCGGGCATAGAAGACACGAAACTTTAAAATGTCGGTGAAATGGAACACCCGGAAAACGATAAAGCCTACAAGGGACTTGTGGTAAACGAAGGCGTCGCGCAGCCGCCAGCAGTCAACCCGTATCTTGGAAGGAACAGTTTCCGTCACCACGAACTTTCCGTGGCGGAAATGGTTGAGGGCATATCGAAGGGCGACATAACAGTCCTGTCACAGGCAGTCACGCTTGTGGAAAGCACCAATCCCGACCATTATGCCAAGGCGCAGGAAGTTATCGAAAAATGCCTTCCCCTCAGCGGAAAGTCGGTACGCATAGGCATCAGCGGCGTGCCGGGAGCAGGCAAGAGTACGTCCATAGACAAGTTCGGCGTACATTTGTTGGACAATTACGGAGGCAAACTGGCAGTGCTTGCCATCGACCCGTCATCGGAGTTCGGCAAAGGCAGCATCCTTGGAGACAAGACCCGTATGGAGACCCTTGTTCAGCGCAGGGACGCCTTCATCCGTCCAAGTCCATCGGCCGGCAGTCTCGGAGGAGTGGCCCGCAAGACAAGAGAGACCGTACTGCTCTGCGAAGCCGCCGGTTTCGACAAGATTTTCATCGAGACAGTCGGTGTGGGCCAGAGCGAGACCGCCTGCCAGTCTATGGTGGATTTCTTCCTGGTAATCCAGCTTTCCGGCGCGGGAGACGAACTCCAGGGCATCAAACGCGGGATTATGGAAATGGCTGACGGAATTGCCATCAACAAATGTGACGGAGACAATGTGGATGCCTGCAAACTTTCGGCAATCCAGCTGCGTGGCGCATTTCACTTTTTCCCCGCTCCCGAAAGCGGCTGGACACGTCAGGTCCTCACCTACTCGGGGCTGAACGGCACCGGCATAAAGGAGATTTTTGAAATGGTCTTTTCCTACATAGACTTTGTGAAGACAAACGGGTACTTCGACATACGCCGCCGCCGGCAGAACAACTACTGGATGAGAGAGACCATCGACTCGGCCATTCTCGGCGATTTCTATCACAGGATGGAAATACGCCTGAGCCAGGCCGAAGAATCCGTTTGGAACGGCCGTATGACGCCATTCACCGCAGCGCATTCGCTACTGGACGAATACTACAGACTGATAAAATAGATTATATTTCAATAATTACAGACAAAATGTCAAACAAAAAACTTTTTTCCGAATTCACTTCTCCCTCCCGTCAGGATTGGCTTGACAAGATTCAGGTCGATCTCAAGGGGGCCGATTTCCAGAAAAAGCTGGTTTGGAAGACCGACGAGGGATTCTCAGTACAGCCTTTCTATATGAAAGAGGACCTGGAGAAGCTCAGCACCATCGGCTCAGAGCCGGGAGAGTTCCCTTATGTAAGGGGTAACAAAGCGGACGACAACAACTGGTTTGTCCGTCAGGAAATTTGCGGCGAATCCGCTGCAGATGCAAACAGGAAAGCGCTCGACGTCCTCGGGAAAGGCATCGATTCACTCGGTTTCACCGTTCCCGCAGAGCAGCTCGGCGCAGAATATGTGCAGACTTTGCTCAACGGCATCCATTGCGACTGCGTGGAGCTTAACTTCAAGGTATGTCCCAAGCACGCCCTTGAACTCGCGCAGATTCTTGTCGCTTACTTCGCAGGCAAGGGTTATGACCCTGCGCGCATCAATGCATCCATCGATTTCGACCCTATCAAGGGCCTGATAATGAAGGGCAAGGATACCGAGAGCCTGATAGCGACCGGCAAGGCTTTGATTGAGACTGTCAAGGCTTATCCTGCCTTCAAGGTCATATCAGTGAACGGAGCAGCTCTGAGCGACAGCGGTGCATACATCGTCCAGGAACTCGGTTATTCTCTTGCCTGGGGAGCCGAATATATGAAGCGCCTTGCAGACGAAGGCGTTGCAGGCGGCGAAATCGCACGCAGAATCAAGTTCAATATGGGCATCAGCACCAACTACTTCATGGAAATAGCAAAATTCCGTGCAGCCCGTATGCTCTGGTCCAGGATTGCCGAAGAATTTGCCGGAAACGACAAGGAAGCCTGCAAGGCCTGCATCCACGCAAAGACCTCCTTCTACAATATGACGCTGTTTGACTCCTATGTCAATCTGCTCCGTTCCCAGACAGAGACTATGTCCGCGGCAATCGCAGGTGTCAACTCCATTACCGTGACACCGTTCGATGCCGCATACGAAAAACCGGATGAATTCTCCGAGCGCATCGCCCGCAACCAGCAGCTTCTCCTCAAGGAGGAGTCTCATTTCGACAAGGTCGTCGACCCCGCAGGCGGTTCCTACTACATCGAGGTTCTTACCGATTCCCTGGCAACCGAAGCCTGGAAGATTTTCCTCAAGGTTCAGGAGGGAGGCGGCATTGTGGAATATGCAAAGAACGGCCTCGTGCAGGACGACATCGTCGCCTCCGACACCAAGCGCCACACCCTTGCCGCACAGTCCCGCGAATTCATCCTCGGAACCAACCAGTTCCCTAATTTCACGGAGAATTCGGACGGAAAGGCACCTATGACCTGCTGCTGCAAATGTGCAAAAGAGGATGCTCCCTACAAAGGCATCAGCACATCCAGACTTTCTTCCGAGTTCGAGACCCTTCGTCTTTCCACGGAAAAAGCGGCAAAGAGGCCTGTCGCATTTATGCTCACCATCGGCAGCCTCGTAATGCGCCAGGCACGCGCACAGTTCTCCTGCAATTTCCTTGCATCCGCCGGATACAAGGTAGTGGACAATCTTGGTTTCGCCTCCGTTGAAGAGGGCGTCGAGGCCGCAATGAAGGCCGGTGCCGACATAGTGGTGATATGCTCATCCGACGAGGAATATGCTCAGTATGCCATCCCTGCATTCAAATGTCTTGCAGGAAGGGCATTGTTCGTGGTAGCGGGCAACCCGGAATGCGCGGAAGAACTCAAGGCCGCAGGCATCGAGAACTTCATACACGTCAGGGTAAACCAGCTCGAGACCTTGAAATCGTTTAACCAAAAACTCGGTATCTAATTATGGCAAAGAATGATATAGTTTGGAAAACCCCGGAACAAATCGGCGTGAAGGCGGTTTATACTAAGGAAGATCTCGAGGGAATGGAGCATCTGGACTTCGTCGCCGGACTTCCTCCTTTCCTGCGCGGACCCTATTCGATGATGTATCCTTTCAAGCCGTGGACCATCCGCCAGTATGCAGGATTCTCCACAGCCGAGGAATCCAACGCGTTCTACAGACGCAACCTGGCATCCGGCCAGAAGGGACTCTCCGTGGCCTTTGACCTTCCTACCCACCGTGGCTATGACCCCGACAATATGAGAGTCATAGGTGACGTGGGAAAGGCAGGCGTCAGCATCTGCTCCGTCGAGAATATGAAGAGGCTCTTCGAAGGAATCCCCCTGAACAAGATGTCCGTTTCTATGACAATGAACGGTGCCGTGCTTCCTATCCTTGCATTCTACATCGTGACCGGTCTTGAGCAGGGCGCAAAGCTCGAGGAAATGGCCGGAACCATCCAGAACGATATCCTCAAAGAGTTTATGGTGCGCAACACCTACATCTACCCGCCCGAGTTCTCGATGAGAATCATCGCCGACATCTTCGAGTTCACATCCAAGAATATGCCCAAGTTCAACAGCATCTCCATCTCCGGATACCACATCCAGGAGGCCGGAGCCACCGCTGACATCGAGCTTGCATACACCCTTGCCGACGGTATGGAATACCTCAGGGCCGGTGTCAATGCAGGCATCGACGTGGATGCGTTCGCACCCAGGCTTTCATTCTTCTGGGGCATCGGAATGAACCACTTTATGGAGATTGCCAAGCTTCGTGCAGGACGTCTTCTCTGGGCCAAGATTGTGAAGAGCTTCGGTGCAAAGAGCGACAAATCAATGCCTCTGCGCACCCACAGCCAGACTTCGGGATGGTCCCTCACCGCACAGGATCCTTTCAACAACGTAGGACGTACCGCCGTCGAGGCTATGTCCGCCGTGCTCGGCCACACCCAGAGCCTTCATACCAACGCTCTTGACGAAGCCATTGCACTTCCCACGGACTTCTCCGCCCGTATCGCCCGCAACACCCAGATCTACATCCAGAACGAGACCAAGGTCTGCAAGCAGATTGATCCCTGGGCCGGTTCATACTATGTGGAGACCCTTACAAACGAACTCGTAGAGAAGGCCTGGGCCCTCATAGAGGAAGTCGAGAAACTCGGCGGTATGGCAAAGGCCATCGAGACCGGAGTTCCGAAGATGCGTATCGAAGAGGCTGCCGCCCGTACACAGGCGCGTATCGACTCCGGCGCGCAGACAATTGTCGGCATCAACAAATACGGCCTCGATCACGAGGATCCCATCGATATTCTCGAGATTGACAACGCCGAGGTAAGAAAGCAGCAGGAAGAGTCTCTCACAGCCCTTCGCGCCAACCGTGACGAGAAGGCCTGCCGCGCAGCCCTCGATGCCCTTACCGAGGTCGTACGCACCAAGAAAGGCAATCTTCTTGAAGCCGCCATCGAATGCGCGAAGCTTCGCTGCACCCTTGGCGAAATAAGTGATGCCTGCGAGAAAGTCGTAGGCCGTTATCAGGCAACAATAAGAACCATTTCAGGAGTGTACAGTTCAGAATACAAGAAGGACGAGCAGTTCGAGGAAGCTGTCCGCCTCACAGACGAATTCGCAAAGAAAGAAGGACGCCGTCCCCGTATCTTCATCGCCAAGATGGGACAGGACGGACACGACCGCGGTGCGAAGGTTGTAGCCACAGGTTACGCAGACTGCGGGTATGACGTGGATATGGGACCTCTCTTCCAGACTCCGGAAGAGGCCGCCCGTGCAGCTGTCGAGAATGACGTGCACATCGTAGGCGCATCATCGCTCGCCGCAGGCCACAAGACCCTCATCCCCAAACTCATCGAGGAGCTCCGCAAGCTCGGCCGTGAGGACATTATGGTCGTTGCCGGCGGTGTGATACCCACCCAGGACTATGATGCTCTCTACAAGGCAGGTGTCGCGGCCATCTTCGGTCCCGGTACTTCCATTGCTTATTCTGCAGCTACAATGATGAAACTTTTGTTGGGAAAAGAATAGTACGAGCTTATGAAACAGATTAATTTTGTAAGTGCTGACGAAGCCGTTAAGGTTGTCAAATCCGGCGACCACATACATTTCAGCAGCGTTGCAAGCGCACCGCAGTGCCTGATTCAGGCCCTTTGCCGCAGAGGCGATGCCGGAGAACTGGAGGATGTGCGCATCCATCATCTTCACACTGAAGGCCCGGCGCCCTACGTTGACGAGAAATACAGCGGAATCTTCTTCCATCAGGGCTTCTTCATCGGCGGTAATGTCCGCGCAGGCGTTCAGAGCGGATATGCAGACTACATCCCGGTATTCCTTTCCGAGACTCAGAAACTGTACCGCTGCGGAGCCGTGCCGTGCGACGTGGCAATGATTCAGGTTTGTCCTCCGGACGAGAACGGAATGGTGTCCCTCGGCACCAGTGTCGATGCGACCCTCGCCGCCGTGGAGTGTGCGAAAACGGTAATTGCCGTAGTCAATCCGCACGTACCCCGCGCTTTCGGCCAGGCAATGATTTCATTGGACCAGATAGATATCTTTGTCCAGGACGATACTCCTCTTATGGAAGCCAAAGTCGTCGTACCTGACGAGACCGACCTGGCCATCGGAGAGAACTGTCTGCCTCTCATCAAGGACGGAGCCTGTCTCCAGCTTGGAATCGGGGCGCTCCCCAACGCCATTCTGGCAAAGCTCGGAAACCACAAGAACCTCGGTATCCACACGGAGATGTTCGCTGACGGCGTGCTCGACCTGGTGGAAAAGGGCGTCATCGACGGCTCCAACAAGGTTACCGACAAGGGCAAGATAGTTTCCACTTTCCTGATGGGTTCACAGAAAGTCTATGACTTCATCGACAACAACCCTGACGTATTGATGATGGACGTGGGCTACACCAACGATCCGTATGTGATTGCCAAGAACCCCCGAATGACTGCCATCAACTCGGCTGTGGAGATGGACATCACCGGCCAGGTCTGCGCAGACTCCATCGGCACGAAACACTTCAGCGGCGTCGGCGGACAGATCGACTTCATCTACGGAGCATCCCTCGCCCAGGAAGGCGTGCCTATCATAGCAATGTCCTCACGCACGAAGAAAGGTGTGTCCAAAATCTCACCGGTACTGAAGGAAGGCGCAGGCGTCGTGACTTCAAGATTCCACGTGCACTGGGTCGTGACCGAGTGGGGTGCCGTCAACCTTTACGGCAAGAGCTATCAGGAACGCGCCCGACTGCTGACCTCCATCGCCCATCCGGACGACCGCGAGGCCCTCGAAAGAGCCGCCTTCGAACGTTTCGGAAAGCACTACCTGATTGTGAAGTAATTCACAATCAATAACAACAATAATAATGGGATGACTAAAAAAGCCATCCCATTATTGTCTTACCCGACGAGGACCTTGCCGATGTTGCGGGTGGCGGAGTCGAAGTTGATGCCGATGCGGACAATCTGCTGGTCCTCGACGGCGAAGGGAAGGGTGTAGTTCTTGTCCTGAATCTGGGCCAGAGCCTCTTCGGCGGTGCCGTCGAGCTTGAACTCCAGCACATAGCAGAACTTCGGGGTCTTTACCACGAGGTCTATGCGTCCCTCGCTGGTGCGGTACTCGGCCTGGGTGTAGAAGCCCATCAGCTTGAATAGAAGCCACACCACGTTGCGGTAGTGGGTCTCCATATTGCGGATTATCTCATAGGGGGTGTCGGCGAAAAGGGAGCGGAGGCGTCCTATGAACTGTTCCGTGTTGCCGTTTCTCACATCCTCCACAAAATTGTTTATCAGGAACGGCGAACGGTTCTCCTGACGGTGGATATAGCTGGGCATCAGAAATTTGGTAAAGCCTTCCTCCACTTCGGCGTTTGGAAAGCCCAGCGTATAGGTGCCGAACTCCGGGTCAAATCCCTTGATGGTGAGGTATCCGCTCTGGTAAATCACGGGTATCGGATTGGTAGATGTCGAGTCGATGCTGTTCAGCTCGTCAGCGTCGGCCGTTACGCGCGACATCTTTTCGAGGTCATAGTCGCGTTCCTGCAGCAGTTCCACAAGATAGGTCGGAGTGCCGGTCTCGAACCAGTAGCTGCCGAATTTCTTTTTATAGAATGCGTTGAGCAGGCTGAACGGGTTATAGACGCCGGGGACAGATTCTTCAAAGTGATATCCGTCATACTTTTCCCGGAGAGCCGTCAGACACTCGTCCTCCGTGATGCCGTATTTTTCGGCCAGCTGTTTGATCTCCGGGACAAACTGAGTGCGCAGTTCTCCTTCAGTGATGCCGCAGACATCATAGAACTCAGCATCCATCGAGATGTCGTTGAGATTGTTCAGGTCGCTGAACACGCTCACCTTGCCGAACTTCGTCACGCCCGTCAGAAGGGCAAACCTTATGCAGCCGTCCATCGACTTGAGGGCCCCGTAGAAGCCCTTCAGCGTAGCGCGGTATGCTTCCTGCAACTCCGGATTGCCGATGGCCTGAAGCATAGGCTTGTCGTACTCGTCAACCAGTATCACAACCTTGCGGCCGGTCTTTTCGAAAGCGCGACGGATGACATTTGAAAAACGCGGGCCGAAATTGTCACTCTTATCACTGTCAATATCGTAACGCCGCTCGTGAAGAAGAAGGAATTCATTCAACACATACTGCAATTTTTCCTTTGTGGCATATTCCTGTGCGTTCAGGTCCAGATGCAACACCGGGTGCTTCTCCCAGGTGACGTCCGGCTTGGAGGCAACGGCCAAGCCCTCGAAAAGGTCCTTCCTGCCACTGAAAAACGAATGAATCGTACTCATCAGAAGGCTCTTCCCGAACCTGCGCGGACGGGAGATAAAATAGTACCTCCCCGTAGTGACGAGCCTGTATATCTGTTCCGTCTTGTCAACGTAAAGGTATCCATCGTTTCTCAGGCTCTCGAAGTTCTGGATGCCGATGGGCAGGTTGCGAAGCTGTGTCCGTGTTTCCATACCCTGCAAAGTTAATTCTTCGTTTTCACAATTGCAAAACAAAAAAAGTCGGCACTTGCGCCGGTGACTGCGCGCAAGTGCCAGGATCTCTTTCATCAGGGGATTGCGGGTCGGGCCCGCAATGACGCAAAAGGGCCCATGACCGCGAGGCCCTCGAAAAGGCCACCTTCGAACGCTTCGGCAAGCACTACCGGCCGTCTATCTGGCCGGAGCAACTATTCCGAGTTTCACCAGCAGAGCCTTCGGCTCCGGGTCATGTCCGCGGAACCTGCGGTAGAGTACGGCTTCCTCCTCGGTGCTCCCCTTCGAAAGGACGTTTTCGCGGAAAGAACCGGACACTTCGGTGTTGAAGATGCCTTTCTCCTCAAAAAGGGAGTAGGCATCGGCGGCCAGCACCTCGGCCCACTTGTAGGAGTAGTAACCCGCGCAGTAGTTGTTGGAGAATATATGGCCGAAAGTTGTGGAGGAGCAGGCTCCTTCCACGGCAGGCAAGGTGAGAAGTGGCTCCACAGCCTTGCGTTCGAACTCGACGGTGCCGTCTTCGGGCAGCGAGGTGAGTGTATGCCACGCCATATCTATGGTACCGAACTGAAGCTGGCGTACCTGAAGGTAGGCGGCCAGATAGTTCTGCGAGGCAATAATCTTGTCTATCAGCTCATCGGGAATCACTTCACCGGTTTCGTAATGCTTTGCGAAGGGCTTGAGGAAGTCTTTCTCATAGCCCCAGTTCTCCATTATCTGTGAAGGCAGTTCCACAAAATCGTGGTCCACGTTGGTGCCGGCGAGGGATTCGTAGCGTCCTTCCGTCAACATCCCGTGAAGGGAATGTCCGAACTCGTGCATAAATGTGGTCAGCTCGTAATGCGTCAGAAGCGAAGGGGCAGTCTCCGTGGGCTTGCTGAAATTGGTGACGATGCTCACGAACGGACGGTACTCGACGCCGTCCCTTATGCTCTGCCCGCGGAACTCGGTCATCCAGGCTCCCGACCTCTTGGAGGCGCGGGGGAAGAAATCCACATAATACAATGCCAGATGACGCCCGTCTGCATCCTTCACGTCATAAACCTTCACGTCCTTATGATACACGGGAATGTCCGTCCTCTCCTCGAAACTGATGCCGAACAGTCTTGTGGCAAGCCCGAACACCGCATCTATGCAGTCCTCCAGCTTGAAGTAAGGCTTGAGAATTTCGTCATTGAGGGCGTAATGCGCATCCTTGTACTTCTCGGACCAATAGGAAAAGTCCCAGGGCTGAAGTTCGTTGTCCTCGAATCCATTGGCCTTGGCATACTTGAGCACTGCGGCCACCTCGGCGCGTGCAGACGGGAGTGACGGATCGAGAAGCTCCTTCATAAACGAATGCACACGGTCCACGGAACCCACCATCCTGCTTTCCACCGCATAGTCGGCGTAAGTCTTGTATCCCAGCAGATTGGCAATCTGAATTCTGAGACCGACAATTTCCTTGCACACGGCGGTATTGTCAAATTCACCGCCTACAGCCTTGGTGGCAGAAGCCATATAAAGCGTTTTCCTGAGATCCCTGCGGGAGCTGTACTGCATAAACGGACTGTAACTGGGATGGGTCAGGTCAAAGGTCCATCCCTGCTGACCATTCTCCTTCGCTGTGGCGGCTCCCATATCCCTTACGAACTGCGGCAATCCTTCCAAGTCAGCCTCATCAGTCAGATTCAGCTTGAATGCATTTGTGGCGGCAAGGGAATTCTTTCCGAACTTGAGTTCAAGAAGGGACAACTGTTCGTTCAATTTGCTGTACGTCTCCTTGTCCTCCGGGCTGAGGTTTGCTCCGCCGCGGACGAAGCCCTTGTATGTCTTCTCGAGAAGTCTCATCTGATCTCTGTCAAGACCGAGACTTTCCCTCTGCTCATACACAGCCTTCACCCTTGAGAAGAGGCCTTCGTTGAGCGAGATATACATAGAGTACTCAGTCATCATAGGAGACACCTTTTCCGCAATCTCCTGCTTTTCGTCATCGGTGTCGGCCTCCATCAGATTGTAGAAAATACCCGAGACCCTGCTCAAAGTACTGCCACTCTCCTCCAAAGCCACGATTGTATTTTCGAATGTGGGAGCATCAGGATTGGCAACGATGGCATCAATCTCAGCCTTTCCCTCCTTTATGCCCTGCTCGAAAGCGGGGAGATAATGCTCATTCTTAATCTTGTCGAACTGCGGGGCGCCATAAGGAAGCGGCGACTCGCTCAGAAGCGGGTTTTCCATTTTACACGAACTGAGCAGCGCCACACAGGCCGCCGCCACAATAATTGAAGTTTTCATAATTTCATATAATTATACAAGTCCCTGTGAAAGCATCGCCTCTGCAATCCGGGAGAAGGCTTTCAGGCACTTCTCGCCACAGAGGCAGGAGGACATATATGTGATTCCCGATGCGGCGAACACGGCCGAAGCCTCGGCGGAGGAGGACATTCCCGAAAGCTCGTCCACCAGGGTGCAGCCGTTCTTCAGCAGTTTTTTCGCCTCGTCGGCATTTATCTCGTTCTGGCAGGCGCAGGCTATGACGGCATCGCATTTCACGCTCCAGGGATGCTCTCCCGAGAAGTATTCGGCCTGGGGATATTTCTCGACATAACGCTTGAGAGAGCCGTGGAAAACGTTCTTGAGTTCCGCGACATAGGCAAGTTTAGTCTCATCCATACCGGCACGGTCATAAACGAAACCTTCGGAATCGGACAGTGCCACAACCCTGGCTCCGGAAGCCACAAGTTCCGATGCCACGTACTGGGCTGTCTTGCCTGAACCGGACAGGGCAACCGTCTTGCCGGAAAGGCTTTCAGGCACAACGCAGGCATCGGTGTCCAATGTACTCAGCCTGCCGGCACCCTCTCCCTTCAGTCGCCGGAGCTGCCCGAAGATGAAGCCGGTCTCCCTCTCGCTCACGCCCACTTCCGCAGTAAACTCCGAGGAGCCGCAGTATTTCTGCAGTTCCGTAATGAAGCTCTGGCAGAAGTTCATCACCTCCGTGTCGGACTTGCCTCGGACGGAGAAATCGGATCCGGCGGCGCATCCGCCGGCGGGAGTCCGGGCAAGCGCATTACTGAAGGCCTGTTCGTAAGCCAGGTACTTCACAACGTCCATATTGACGTCACTATGGAAACGCAGCCTTCCGCGGCATTTGCCCAAGGCAGAGTTCATCCTCACAAAGAATCCCCTGTTGACTCTGGGCTCGCCTTCGTCATCCAGCCAGACAACCCTGAACGACGCCGCGAGTTCCGGCTCTGCGAGCCTGTCCATAACGTTCTGGTCCTCCACGGAGGGATGTTCGAGAATGTACGGAGCGACGGCTTCCAAAGAGAGAGCCACAGCCTGTCTGAAGACCGTTTCTCCAGGATTGAGTGCGTCGAAATTGTCTAGAAATCCATTAATAAAAGCTGTTTTTTCATCCATATGCTATACTATTCCTTGTTCGAGCATTGCCGTGGCGACCTTCATAAAGCCGGCGATATTCGCTCCTTTCACGTAATCCACAGTGCCGTCAGGCTGCGTGCCGTATTTCACGCAGGCTTCGTGAATGCTGTCCATAATGAAATGAAGTTTCTCGTCCACTTCCCTGCCGCTCCAGCTGATATGACTGGCGTTCTGCGTCATCTCCAGACCGGAAGTGGCCACTCCGCCCGCGTTGACAGCCTTTCCCGGAGCGAAAAGCACTCCGTTGTTCTGGAAGTAGCGGATGGCGCCGGGCTGGCATCCCATATTGGAAACCTCGCAGCAGCACCAGGTTCCGTTGGCCTTGAGTTCCTTCGCATCATCCTCCGACAATTCGTTCTGGAAGGCGCAGGGAAGGGCAATATCGCATTTGACGCTCCAAGCCTTCTTGCCGGCGACGAACTTTGCCTGTCCGGGGAACTTGTCCGCCATATCCTGCACCTTGTTGCGGTTGGAGGCACGCATCTCAAGCATATAGGCAATCATCTCCGGCGTAATGCCGTCGGGAATCTCACACACTCCGTCGGGACCGGAAACAGCCACAACCTTCGCTCCGAGTTCGGTAGCCTTGGTGCAGGCACCCCAGGCCACGTTGCCGAAGCCGCTGATTGCGACCCTGCACCCCTTGATGTCCTTCCCCGCCTTGTGAAGAAGATTCTGGGTAAAATAGAGAGCACCGAAGCCGGTGGCTTCAGGACGGAGGATGGAGCCTCCCCAAGTTGCTCCCTTTCCGGTGAGGACACCGGTGTTGTACTCGCGCGCGAGTTTCTTGTACATTCCGTAGAGATATCCTATCTCACGGCCTCCCACACCCACATCTCCGGCGGGGATGTCCTGGTCCGGACCTATGCACTGCCAGAGTTCCAGCATAAACGCCTGACAGAAGCGCATAATTTCAGCATTGCTCTTGCCCACGGGGTCGAAATCGGAGCCGCCCTTCGCGCCGCCCATAGGGAGAGTGGTGAGGGCATTCTTGAAAGTCTGCTCGAAGCCGAGGAACTTGAGCATTGAGGGCGTAACGGCCTTGTGGAAACGGAGGCCGCCTTTGTAGGGGCCTATGGCGCTGTTGAACTGGATGCGGTATCCTGTGTTGGTCTGCACCTCACCCTTGTCATCTATCCAGGTAACGCGGAAACTGAAGATGCGGTCGGGTTCAACCATCCTCTCCACTATCTTCGCCTTTTCAAATTCAGGATGCTCGTTATATACATCCTCTATGCTTTCCAAAACTTCCTGCACAGCCTGGAGATATTCGTTCTCCCCAGGATACTTTGCCCGCAGACGGGCCATTATTTCAGATGTCTTCATAATATAATCATTGTTCTGTTATTTCACTTCCCAGGTGCTGCCGCTGTGGAGGAGGTCATCCACGCAATGAATCCTGGATTTTGTCATAACCTCCTTGACCTGGTCACGGACACCGTCGTCGTATGTGATGTCCTTCACGTCCCGGATGACACCGAGAGCCACCGGATAGTCCGGCCCCTTCATCTCGGCAAGAGCCATATGCAGACCGATGTCGTCCGAATGGGAATCGTGAACCATAATGTCGTCAATCGTGTACCCGCCCTCGCCGATGCGCACGGCACGGATTTTCCTGCCGTCGAACACCAGGCCGCGGTCCCTGTCGCGTCCGAATACCATTTTCTCCCCGTCCCTGAGGATGATGGTATGGTCTGCCCTGACGGCGGGGTCCGACAGACTCTTGTGCGCCCCGTCATTGAAAATCACGCAGTTGGTAAGCATCTCCATCACGGAGCATCCGTCGTGGAGGGCCGCCGCTGTCATAATCTCCTCGTTGAGGGCAAGCTCCACGTCCAGAGAGCGGGCAAAGAAGGTGCCCTTGGCTCCCAGAACCAGGGACCCGGGATTGAAGGGATGCTCCACCGTACCGTAGGGCGAAGTCTTCGTTATGGCTCCGAACTTGGACGTCGGGCTGTACTGCCCCTTTGTCAGGCCGTAGATCTGATTGTTGAACAGTATGACGTTGATGTCGATATTCCTGCGGATGGCGTGGATGAAATGGTTTCCTCCGATTGCCAGGGCGTCACCGTCACCGCAGGCCTGCCAGACGGTGAGCCAGGGATTGGCCACCTTGATGCCGGTGCTGATTGCCGTGGCCCGCCCGTGAATGCTGTGAAAACCGAAAGTATCCATATAATAGGGCAGGCGTGACGAGCATCCTATTCCGGAAACGATGACGTAACGTTCCTTGTCATAGTTGAGAGCCTGGCTTACCTTCGGAAGCGCACGTTGCAGGGCCGCAAGCACGGCGTGGTCGCCGCAACCCGGACACCAGCGCACCTCCTGATCGCTCTTGAAATCCTTTGATGTCAGATTTGCCATAATCTATATCTCCTTTCTGACAGCGGATGTGATTTCCTCTACAAGGAAAGGCTGTCCCTGAATCTTGTTGAACTTGATGAAATGCTTCCCCGGGAATTTTGCGCGGAGGTAGTCGGCAAACTGGCCGGAGTTCAATTCGCAAACCAGAATCCTGTCGAATCCGGAAAAAACTTTCTCCGTATTGGCGGGCAGAGGGTTGATGAAGTCAAAATGCGCATAGGATACCGCCACCCCCTCCTCCTGAAGGTCGTGTATGGCACTCGATATATGACCGTACGTACCGCCCCAGCCTACAACCAGCAGTTTGCCCGATTCGGCTCCGCGAACTTTGAGCTCGGGAATGTCGTCGGCTATCCGCGCTACCTTCTCAGCCCTTTCACGGACCATAGTCTCGTGATTCAGCGGATCTGTGGACAACACTCCTTCGTGGGTCTTTTCCAATCCGCCCACTCTGTGCTCATATCCCTTCTGCCCGGGGATTGCCCACTTTGGCACCAGCGTCTTCGGGTCCCTCTCAAAAGGATGAAATCTTTCGCCGGATGCCATCGCCCCTGTAGCGAAAGGAGGATTGATTTCCGGATATTCCGACATTGACGGTATGAGCCAGGGTTCACTGCCGTTTCCAAGGAAACCTTCGGAAAGAAGGATAACGGGAGTCATATGCTCGAGGGCAATCTTAGCCGCCTGGAAAGCGGCGAAGAAGCAGTTCGCAGGAGAATGAGCGCATACCACAGGGATGGGGCACTCTCCGTTCCTTCCGTAAAGGGCCTGATTGAGGTCGGTCTGCTCCGTCTTGGTGGGCAGGCCGGTCGAAGGACCGCCACGCTGGACATCAACCACGACCAGAGGCAGTTCAGCCATCACTGCAAGTCCGAGAGCCTCCGACTTGAGAGACAGTCCGGGTCCGGAGGTTGTAGTCACGGCAAGATTGCCGGCAAAAGATGCTCCGATGGCCGTACAGATTCCGGCAATCTCGTCTTCTGCCTGAAGGGTCTTGGCCCCGAGACTCTTATGAACGGCAAGTTCCTCAAGGATGGCCGTAGCCGGGGTAATGGGATATGAGCCGCAGAAAAGGGGCAGCCCGGATTTCTCCGATGCGGCAAGAAGCCCCCACGCAACCGCCTGGTTTCCGGTAATGTTGCGGTAGGTACCCTTCTTGGCGGACTTGACGGGCTCAATGGTGTAGGTATTGGCAATTGCCTGCACGTTGGCCGCATAGTTGACACCGTCCTGAATTACTTTCTTGTTGGGTTCTATCACTTCCGGATGCTTCGCGGCAAATTTCTTCTCAAGATAGCTGAATATCGGTTCCAGCGGTCTGTTGAAAATGTAGCAGGCAATGCCGAGTGTGAACATATTCTTGCATTTGAGAATGGCTTTCTGGTCCATTCCGCTGTCCTTCAGACTCTCCTTCGTCATCGTTGTGATGGGGGCCACAATGATGGTTCTGTCCTCTACTGAAAGCTCCGTGAAAGGGTTGTCCGTCTTGAAACCGGCCTTCTTCATACCGGCTTCGTCGAATGCGTCCTCATCGATGAGAATCATTGCGTGACGCTTGCACCATTTGGCATTTGCCTTGAGCGCAGCCGGATTCATCGCAATGAGCATATCACACATATCGCCCGGAGTGTTGACAACGGTACTGCCTATGTGGACCTGGAATCCGGAAACTCCTGAAACCGTGCCGTGAGGCGCCCGGATTTCCGCGGGATAGTCCGGGAACGTGGACAGCCCGTTGCCGTAGATTGCCGACATATCTGCGAAAAGAGACCCGGTCAGCTGCATGCCGTCTCCCGAGTCCCCCGCAAATCTGATCACAACATCACCAGCATCTATTACTTTGTGTTGCATTCAGTTGATTTTTAAATGTTATTTTGTCTCTGCCGCAGCTGCCTGCTGAGCGGCCTGAAGTTCCTGTGCCAAAGTTTCAAGTGTCCTGTCGTCAGGGATGTTGAGGGCCTTGCGGGCCTGAGCGGTGATGTCGGCACTCTGAGTTGCATCCACATAAAGGATAGAAACGACGTCAAACACATAGATGTAGCCGTTTGCCTTGGCAATGTCGTTGACGGTCTTCTGGGCCTTCTCGGCGATGGGAGCCATAAGTTCCTGCTGCTTCTGCTGAAGTTCGGCCTGGATAGTCTGCTGGAACTCGCCGATGCGCTGCTGCATATCGGTCAATTCCTTTTCCTTGGCCTCACGGATTGCCTGTGAGGCAGTAGCCGCCACCTGCTCATAACTCTGGTATTTGGCGTTGAACTCCGATACCATTGACTGGTATGTCTCCTGAGCCTCCTTGCTGGAGGTATCCATCACCTTGCGAGCCTGGTCCATTTCGGGCATAAGCTGAACAAGTTCGTTCATATTAACGTGAGCGAATTTGGGCTGTGCGAAAGCGCTGAAAGAAACAATAGCCGCTGCGGCAATCAAAAAAATCTTTTTCATATTGTTGTTTGTTGTTTAGAATTGTTGTCCTATCACAAAGTGGAACTGGCTTCCACCCTTGGTTGCATCATCAAATCCATAGCCCCAGTCAACACCCAGGAGTCCTACCATCGGGAGGAAAATCCTGACGCCGACACCGGCGCTTCTCTTTATCTGGAAAGGATTGAAATATCTGATATCCGACCAGCAATTGCCTCCCTCAAGGAATGCGAGCGCATAAATCGTGGATGAGGGTTGCAGAATCACGGGGTAACGCAGCTCGACGGTGAACTTGTCGTACACGTTGCCGGCATAGGCGTAGTTGCCGGACTCGGCATTGTACTGCGTGAACTGATACGGTGTAAGCGAGTAGTTTTCGTATCCCCTCAGGGAAATCACTTCGGAGCCGTACGAGTTGTAGCCCGACATTCCGTCACCGCCTACGAGGAAGCCCTCGAACGGAGAGTACCCCCAATTGCGGTTATAGTAACCGAGATATCCGAACTGTGCCCTTGTCATAAGGACGAGGTCGCCGACAATCTTGGTGTAGTTGGTCGCCGAGAACTTCCACTTGTGATACTCAATCCACCTGTAACGGTTCTGTGCGGACCACAGGAACTTGCCGGTGTTCTCATCTATGGCATCGTAGTCGATATCCCTCCAACTGCCTACAGGCACCTTGTTCCCTTCAGCGTCATAGGTATGCTTCCTGAAGAGGGAGAAAGGAGGGGTCAGCTGCAGCGACAGCGAGAATTCCGAACCCGAACGCGGATAAATCTGCTGGTCGGAAGAGTTGCGTACCAGGCTCAACGAGTAGTTGATGTTGTTGGAAGTGCCGTCGGCGAAGATGAAATATCCGGAGAACCAGTTGGTCAACTTATATGTCTGCCAACTGAGTCCGTTATAGAGGACAAAGTAATTGTCCGGCCACTTGAGACGCGTACCTATCGAAGCGGAGAAGCCATAGACCTCCATCTGCCTGTCGTTGCTGAGTATATTGAGAGCCAGATAGGAATTGGTCTGCCTGGTGTAATAGGCCGACAGGTTCAGGGACGTCGGTTTCTTCCCGGTAAGCCAAGGCTCCGTGAAACTTGCGGTCAGAGCCGTGTAGTAGGTTCCGTTGGTTTGGAAACGGAAGGCCAGGTTCTGCGCATCTCCCAGAGGAACGGGACGCCAGGCACTCTTGTCCAGGAATCTGTGGGTGGAGAAGTTGTTGAAGCTCACGCCCACCGTGGCCACGAAGGTATTGCCTCCCCAACCTCCCGAAAGCTCCAGCTGGCTGGAAGGTTTCTCGGTAACGTTGTAAATGATATCAACGGTGTTGTTCGCCTGATTGGGAATGATGGAATAGCCGGTGGACGGATCGGAGATGGACTCGGGGTCGAACTGGCCCAGAGATGCTATTTCCCTGATCGAACGCTCGAAGTCGGTCTGGCTGAAAAGATATCCCGGTCGGGTGAATACCTGACGCCTGACGACTTTCTCGTTGGTGAGGTCGTTGCCGTTGATTATAATCTTGTTGAGTGTTGCAGGCTTGCCCTCGGAAATGCGGAATTCCACATCCACGGAGTCATTCTGGATATTGGTCTCGACGGGAGTGACGTTGAAGAACAGGTAGCCGTGGTCCCTGTAAAGCTTGGACACGTCGTACTCGTTCTGCTTGCCGCCGCCATACAGGCGCTTGTTCATCGACACCATATCATACACGTCTCCTTTCTTCAAGGCCATTATCTCATTCAGACCTTCTGTTGTAAAGACGGAATTTCCGGTCCAGCTGAGATCCCTGAAATAATATTTGTCGCCCTCTTCCACGGTAATGTCGATGCCGAGGTGTTTGTCATCCACATAGTAAATGGAATCCTTGACGATGCGCGCATCCCTGTATCCGGCTTCGTTGAACTTGCTCAGGAGTTCCTTCTTGTCGTTGGGATACTCCTTCTCAACGAACTTCTTGCTGCTGAAGAGGTTATACCACTTACTGGACTTTGTTTTCTTCATAGAGCGCGCAAGCTTGAATTCCTTGACGTGGTCGTTGCCTATGAAATTTATCGTCTTGATGCGTATCTTGTCGCCCCTGTTGACGGCGAAATTCACCTTGATGGCCCGCTTTACGATGGTGTCCTTCTGCACTTCCGCCTTCACCTCCGCCTTGAGAAAACCTTTCTCCGCGAAGTAGCGCTTGATTATGTCGATGGACGTCCTTTCAACATACTCGGAGAACTCGCCGCCCCTTCGCAGATGCAGCCTTTCCATCAGCTCCTTCTTGTCGCCGGTCTTCACTCCGGTGAACGTCCATCTCGACACTCGCGGCCTCTCCACAATGGTAATCCTGAAATAAGCGGAATCCCCGCCGGCAGTCAGGCTGTCTATGGAGAACGCTATGTCTTCGAATTTGCGCTGGAGCCACAAGCGCCTGACGATATTGGAAACATCCTCTCCGGGGACCGTCAGTTCCATTCCCTTTTCCAGACCTGTCTGCTGTATAATCTGAGAATCGCTGAAATAAGTGTTCCCTTCCACGGACACACCGGCTACTATGTATTTCTGCGGACGGTTGTAGTCTATGGTGACGGCACTCTCCTGCGAGAATGCGCCATAGGACGAAAGAACCACGCCCAACAACAATGCCAACCGTTTTATCGTATTACTCATCTGAAAGTCTGCAAATATACGCCTTTTATTTGATTTTTCCGAAACGTCTTTCACGCGAAGCGAACTCTTCCAGCGCCGCGCGGAAACTTTCCTTTCTAAAATCGGGCCAAAGATTATCGACAAACACCAATTCGGAATATGCCGCCTGCCAGAGCAGGAAATTGCTGAGCCGTTTTTCTCCGGAAGTGCGGATTATGAGGTCGGGATCCGGAATGCCCGCCGTCACAAGGAACGGTTCTATGTCATCCTCCCCCGCCTCCGCCATACGTCTGGCAGCCTGGTTGATATCCCACTTCCCGCTGTAACTGATGAACAGAATGAACACCAGCCTGTCGTTGCCGGCAGTCAGGGAAGACACCTCGTCTATAGTATCGTTAAGCTCAGCACCAAGCCTTTCCCTGTTGCCCAAGACGACAAAACGCACGCCGTGCTTCATAAATACGGGAAGTTCGTTCCGTGCGGATTTGGCCATAAGTAACATCAATGACTGCACTTCCGCATCGGGTCTTCCCCAATTCTCCTCCGAGAACGCGAACAGGGACAGATACTTCACTCCCCATTCAATGCAGGCCTCCGTCACCGCCCTGACGCTTTCCACTCCTTCAAAATGGCCGAACACACGTTCCTTGCCGCGCTCCCTGGCCCATCTCCCGTTTCCATCCATAATGATGGATACGTGCTCCGGTATCTTGCTCAGTTTTTCCATATCACTGTTCTGTGGTGTTTCTCACGTCCTGTCCCCAGAAAAAACGGTTTCTGAGGGCATCTATGAAATTGGAATCCCCTATCTTCACACATTTCAGAGGCTTTTCAGCCAGGCTGACATCAACGGAAAAACCGTCGGGAACCTCCGTGACACGATTGTCACAGGAGAACACGGCCCTGCCGCATCTCGACTTGACCGACAGGCGCACTTTCGAGCTGTCCGGAATCACCAACGGCCTCACGCCCAGATTGTGCGGGGCGATGGGAGAAATCACGAACACCCTCGAACCCGGCATACAGATGGGACCTCCCACACTCAGGTTGTAGGCCGTGGACCCGGACGTGGTCGCAATGAGCAGTCCGTCGGCCCAATAAGTGGGAAGGGCCCGACCGTCAATCTCCACGTCAACGCCGACGGTGTATGCCCCCACTCTGCATAAAGACACCTCGTTCAGGGCATAACAGCCGGAAGCGCGCAGCATCTGACGTTCCTCGACTTCATATTCTCCCGCCAGAATGTGAGCGGCAAGGCCGGAAAGCCCCGCACCGGCAAGAAAACCCATCCTTCCCAGATTGATGCCGAGCACAGGCACTCCGAAACGGTGTGAGGCCACAGCGGCCGACAGGAAAGTCCCGTCCCCACCGAAACTCAGGAGCATATCGGCCGAAGTATCAAGATCTTCCGGGGATACAAGGCGGCATAGTTGCGCGCCCCCTTTTTCAAGACCGCGCACAACTTCCGCAACCCTCTCATCCTCCTTGAGGGAAGACTTCTTTATGTAATAGGCAATTCTCATAAAACCTTCAAATTTAACACAAATATTTATAATAATTGCACGGATTTGATTACTTTTGTGAGTTATGACAAGACTAAGCGTCAATATAAACAAGATAGCCACACTCCGGAACGCCCGGGGAGGGAATCTTCCGGACGTTGCGAGAGCCGCTCTTGATTGCGAAAACTTCGGCGCGCAGGGAATCACAGTTCACCCGAGACCGGACGAAAGGCATATACGCTACTCGGACGTGAGGGCCATCAGACCCCTCATACGCACGGAACTCAACATTGAGGGCAATCCTGTCGGAAAATTCCGCGAACTTGTAATGGAAGTCCGCCCCGACCAGGTCACCCTTGTTCCTGATGCAATTGACGCAATAACCTCAAACTGCGGCTGGGATACCCTCAGAAACCGGGATTTCCTGCGTGACGTATGCGCCCAGTTCAAGTCCTGCGGCATACGCACTTCAATCTTCATCAATCCCGACCCGCAAATGGCGGAAGGAGCCGCGGAGTGCGGGGCCGACAGAGTGGAACTTTACACAGCAATGTATGCGGAGAAATACCCCTCGAATCCTGCGGCGGCAATCACGGATTACCTGCAGGCGGCCGAGGCGGCGCGGGAATGCGGCCTCGGGCTCAATGCAGGCCACGACCTCAATCTGCAGAACCTGAGGTATTTCACCAGTACAATCCCCTGGACCGACGAAGTCTCGATAGGCCATGCCATCATCTGCGACGCCCTTTACAACGGTCTTGAGAAAACAATAGGGGCATATCTCTCCGAGATTCGGAATTTTTGATTAACTTTGTCGAATAATCATTTCGCGAATTATTATATTCTGTCAATAAAATGAAAAAGATCATCAATGCAATCGGCGTTTTCGCAGCACTCTGCGCAATCGCAACAATCGCGTTCGGCTGCAAGCAGAAGGCCGGAGAAACAACAAAAGAAGCAGGCGAGAGCACAATCGCGGCTGGATCCATCGTATATTTCAACCTCGACAGGGTCCTCGAGGAATATGATATGGCCAACGACCTGCGTTCGGTAGTGGAGACAAAGGCCCAGAGCATCACCGAGGAGGTCAACCGCAGAGGTTCCAAACTTGAAAGGGACATCAAGAACTTCCAGGACAAAATCAACAAGGGTCTGCTTGTAAGTTCCGTGGCTCAGGCACAGCAGGAGAAACTCCAGCAGGACCAGGTCAACTTCCAGAACTATGCCGGTCAGAAGCAGCAGGAGATTGCCGAGGAGCAGCAGGTTATGATGAACCAGATTGCCGATGCCATCAAGACCTTCATCGACAAGTACAACGAGGAGAAGGGGTATGCAATGATCATCGCCAGCCAGGGCAGCATCCTCCCCGCCCCCGTTGTGACCGGTGACGCCAGCCTCGACGTAACGGACGACATCCTCGCCGGGCTCAACGCCGAGTACGTGAAAACGAAGAAATCAGAATAACAGGGCGTGAGAATCGCCATCCTGTCCTGTTTCCATCCATACCGGGGAGGTATCGCGCAGTTCAACGCCAGCCTTTATGCGCAGTTGTGCCGCGACCACGAGGTCAGAGCCTTCAACTTCAAGAGGCAGTATCCCGACTTTCTCTTCCCCGGAAGGACGCAGTACGTGACAGCGGAAGATGAGGCCGTATCCATAGAGTCAGAGGCTCTGTTGGATACGGTCAATCCTTTTTCCTGGATGCGCACGGCCCGCGCCATACGCAAATGGCGGCCGGACATCCTCATCCTCAGGTACTGGATGCCCTTCTTTGCGCCGTCACTTGGTTTTGTGGCAAGAAGAATGGACCGGAGATGCAAGGTGACAGCCATTCTGGACAACGTGATTCCGCACGAACGCCGGCCTTTCGACAGATTGCTCACCCGCTATTTCCTCAGTGGGGTTGACGGTTGCATTACTCTATGTTCAGAGGTGGCCGGAGACCTTCTGACCGTAAAGCCGAAGGCGAAATTCAAGATTGCATACCACCCGCTCTATTCCCATTTCGGAAACAAACTCCCGCGGGAGGAAGCAGAAAAAATGCTGGGCCTTCAAGCGGGGAAGAAAAACATCCTGTTTTTCGGTCTCATCAGGCAATACAAGGGGCTGGACATTCTCCTGAAGGCCTTCGAAATGCTGGATG
Organism: Candidatus Cryptobacteroides sp.; assembly: GCA_045641985.1. Lineage (GTDB taxonomy): Bacteria > Bacteroidota > Bacteroidia > Bacteroidales > UBA932 > Cryptobacteroides. Next base: position 55,025 of record JAZUHY010000033.1, on the reverse strand, counting down.
ACAGCTACCAGCTCATCATAGCCGGAGAGCCGTACGGTTCTTTCGACGTCTATCAAACCCTGATTGACGGCAGTCGCGGGAAGGACAGGATACGCACTTTTCTGAATTATATAAAGGACTCGGAGGTGAAAAAGTATTTCTCCGCGGCAGACGTGACTGTGCTGCCCTACAGAAGCGCCACCCAGAGCGGAGTGAGTTCCGTATCATACCACTTTGACGTCCCGATGATTGTGACTCCGGTCGGAGGCCTGAAGGAGACTATTGGCAACAGAGGGACAGGTCTCATTTGCAGTGAGGTTTCTCCGGAGTCCGTTGCAGCGGAAATCGTGAGGTACTTCGGAGACGGTGCAATCAGAGGGAAATGCATTTCCTGTATAAGCGCGGAACGCGAAAGGCTGTCCTGGTCCGAATTCTGCAAGGAATTGATTATATTTGCTGAGTCATTATAGCGGAATGAAACTCTTGCTGTTCATACTGATAATTCCCTGGTACCTCTTTCCCGGGGCTGCGGCCAAAGACAGCTCCAAGGTAAGCAGGAAAGCCGTGCCCGCAGAGAGCGCGGCGGCGGCAACGCCGGACACAGTGAAACTTGCGGCGGACACCCTGTCAATTGCCGACACCACTGCAAGTCCGGCCTTCATACTTGATATTCCCGAAATCACCAATGTCACTCTGGCAATGCCGCTAGACAGCGCATCTGCAGGAAACATTGATTTCTACTGCGGGGCTCTGGTCGCCGCACGCGATATGGGAGACAATGGCGAAAAAATAAATCTGAGGGCTTTCGATTCGAGTACCGGCAGCATCTCCGGGCAACTGATGGAAGATAGCGACGTCTTCATCGGTCCCATAGGGTTCGATGAAGTGGGCAAGGCTCTGGAACACTGCCCGGGAAACAAGGTCCTTGTGTCTCCCCTCGACCCGAGATGCCGCGAATTTACGTCAACCCGTCACCTGGTGCAAGTTCCCGCAAGTCTGGAGGAACAGCTTCGGGAATTGGCCCGCTGGGCCTGGGAAAGCACAAATTCCGACAACGGCAGACTGGTTGTGCTCCTCGAAAGCGCGGACAATTCCCCGGACGTCATAGTGGACGAATTGAAGCGCATCGGCGCAGACTTCTCCCTGACGGCAGGATATATGTCCGTCGGAAAGTTCTGCGACAAAGAACGCAGAACGATATTCATCACGGGCTCGGAAAAGGATTATTTCACAGCCGGAGCAGTCCGACAGGTCTCGGTGCTGGCGATGCAGCACAACAACGTATCTCTGTTCTGCCCCTCCAGAGTCCGGTCTCTGGAGAACCTCAACGTCGAACTCATACACAGCGCCAACGTGCACCTGACCACAACCTACCAGGTCGATTACAGCAGAGAGGATGTCAGGAATTTCGTCATTGCCTACAGGTCCCTCTTCCGCGCGGAACCCAACTCATTCGCATTCCACGGCTACGACACAATGAAGTACTTCACGGAGATATGCTCCAAATTCGGACGCCAGTGGTACAGAAAACTCCCGGAATTCCCCGGAGACGGTCTCCAGACGGGATTCAGATTCAGGGAGACGGAATCGGGGATGGAGAACGTTTCCGTCAAAAGGGTAATTTATAATCAGGATTACTCAATCACAATCCAATAGGGCCTTGGCATTCGCCACTGCCTGGGGAGTGATGGTGGCGCCGCTCAACAGCCTGGCTATCTCGTTGATGCGGTCCTCGCCTTTCACCTCTTTCAAGCCGGATACCGCAGCGCCGCCTGCGGCCATAGTCTTGGACACCACGAAATGGGCATTTCCCTTGGCGGCTACTTGAGGAAGATGGGTTATGGCTATCACCTGCATCTTCTCCCCCATTTCACAAATCATAGCGCCCATACTGTCCGCAACACTGCCGGACACCCCGGTGTCTATCTCGTCGAACACCAGAGTGGGCATTCCGGAGAAGCCGGCCATCACCGATTTGAGGCACAGCATTATTCTGGAAATTTCGCCTCCGGATGCGCATTTGGCCACATCCACCGGGGCCGAGCCGGTTGAAGAGAACTTGAAACACACGGAATCGGTGCCGCAAGGCCCCTGTGGAGCATCGACAAGTTCAACCTTGAAGAGCGCCCTTGCCATTTCCAGCCTTACAAGGGATTCTCGAAGAATCCCGGCAAAGCGCGCTGAAGCTTCCATACGACTGCAGTGAAGTTCCCCACAGGTTTTCAAGTATTCATTGCGTGCCGCATCGACCTCAGCCTCCATATCCTTTATCCTGTCATCGACGGAAGAAGAGCCCTCAAGCTCCGAAGCGAGTTTTTCCCTGAGGGAAATGAGCTCCGGGACCGTGGCGCAGGAGTTTTTCTTCAGGAGTCCGTACAGGAGTGAGAGTCTCTCCTCCACCTGTTCCAGACGGGTTCCGGAGAAATCCACACCGTCACATCTGGATTCAAGTTCATCGAATATGTCAGCAAGCTCTATTCTGGCAGAATCAAGCCTGCCGGACAGAGCCGCCAATGACGGCATAAATCCTGTAATCTTCGAAAGGGAGCGGGCCGCATCCTTCACGGCCGCATCGGGCCGCAGCGTCACAGCCTGGGCCAATGCGAGCTTTATCTCTTCCGCATTGGCAAGCATTTTCTGCTCCTCTTCAAGTTCCTCCAGCTCTCCGTCCCGCAGGCAGGCATCCTTCAGCTGCTTCAGCCTGGCAGAGTTGTATTCATAATCGAAGGCCATCCTGCCGGCAGACTCACGGAGTTCCGCGAGCGCTTCAAGCTTTGAGCGGTAAGCCGCCCAGAGGACGCGGCAAGCATCCACCCTACCGGTGATGCCGGCGAACCCGTCAAGGACGGACAGCTGAAATTTCCTGTCGGAGAGCAGCAGGCTCTGATGTTGCGAATGGATATCGACCAGAGAAGAGCCCAAAGAGGCCAGTACGGTTCCGGCTACCGGAGAATCGTTGACGAACGATCTGGAGCGGCCGTTGCGGTTCAGTACCCGCCTCACAATCAGATGACCTCCGTCCCAATCGACGTCATTGTCTTCCAGGAGTTCCCGCATTTCGGCATTGCCTTCCACATCGAACTCCGCCTCCACGACGCAAGTCCCCGCCCCCTCGGAGATGTTGGAGGCATCAGCCTTTGAGCCGAGAATCAGGGACAGCGCACCGAGCAGGATTGACTTTCCCGCACCGGTCTGGCCGGTAATAATGACCAAACCCTCCGGAAACGTTACATCCAGAGAGTCTATCAATACATAATTTTCTATATGAAGTGAACGGATCACAGGACGTTACTGAACGTCATCAGTCTTAGCCTTCCTGTAAACGAGTTCTCCGTTCTCAAATTCCGCGATTGCCACGAGGTCCGGTTTCGGCTGGCGCTCATAGTACTTGGAGATTTCTATCTGCTCCTTGTTCTCGAAGACCTCGTCCATTGTGTCGCGTTCGTTCCTGAAGTCTTCAAGTTTCTTCGTGAGTTCCTTTTTTTCGGCCAGAGAAATCTGGTTGGCTCTCTTGTAGAGCACCACTACGGATTCATATATGTTCCCGGTAGGGGCGGCAAGGTCTTTCACATCCCTTGTCACAGTGTTTTGAGGTACAGTTTTCTTTTCCATAATTTTTTTGTCTTACATATAGACAATACGGAACGGTTTTTACGATAAGTTTCAAATTTATTGTTTCACTTTCCTGTAAAGTGCATCCAGTTCCTTGCGGTGCGACGATTCGGGGTATTCTCCGACGAAATTCAGATAATCGTCGACAAACTGGAGGAAGCGTTCCTTCTTCTTCTGTTGGACACTCATATCTGCGTATTTGTAGGAGGACATAGCCGTATAATACAGGATTTCCTCGCGATAGATGTTGTCGGCATCCTCCTTCAGCACATTGGTCAAGGCCACGCGTGCAGCCTTGTAGTCCTCCATCGTGTAGTATATTTTTGCATTCTCGAAATCCTTCCTGTCGATGCGTTCTCCCAGATCTTCAAGCATCCGGATGCAGAAAGGCATCTTGTCGGAATCAGGGTAATCGCTCATAAACTGGGATATCTCACCCATAGCCTTGTAGGTGGGAGTCTGATCGAGTTCATACCTGAGTGTCTCCCGGAACAGGCAGTCAATCCTGAGGAACCTGGCCTCCACCGCAAAAGGGCTGCGGGGGAAATTGCTTATGAAATGTTCGAAATTGCTTTCTGCAACGACGTAATCCTTGAACTTGTAATTGCTCAACGCCCAGAAATACTGGACGGTGTCGTCCATAGCCATTCCTGAAGTGAGAAAAGACAGAGACTCGAAGAGAGCGGCGGCTTTCTGATATTTTTCGTTCTCGAAATAAGCCTTGGCGGCGGCATACTTGGCATCCACGTCATTGCTCTCGAGCATCGCGTCATACTGCGATTTGCAGGACAGAACGGCTGCGCCAAGCAGCAGGACAAGGACAATTGTTTTCACTCTTTTCATTTGTCAAGATAATTTTTCACATCCAGCGCGGCACGGCATCCCGACGCCGCCGCAGTTATCGCCTGCCTGTAATGCGGGTCCTGAACGTCGCCTGCGGCAAACACTCCTTCAACCGAAGTCTTCTGACCGTCGTGAGTGACTATGTAGCCGTTGGCGTCCGTTTCAAGCCAGCGCGAGAACAGCTCCGAATTGGGATGATGTCCTATGGCCAGGAAGAAACCGTCTATGTCGATATCAAAAACCTCGCCATCATTCCTCTTCAGCCTGGCTCCCGTCACTCCGGAAGCATCTCCGAGGACCTCCTGCGTGTTGCAGTTGAACAGAATCTCTATGTTCTCCGCGGCACGCACCCTCTCCTGCATTGCCTCCGAAGCGCGAAGCACGTCCCTCCGCACTATCATATACACCTTGCGGCAGAGGCTCGCCAGGTAGGTGGCCTCCTCGCAGGCGGTATCCCCCCCGCCCACAACTGCCACAACCTTCTTTCTGTAGAAGAATCCGTCGCAGGTCGCACAGGCGGAGACCCCGAGACCCTTGAATTTCTGCTCGGAGGGAAGGCCGAGGTATTTTGCCGTAGCGCCCGTGGCTACAATCACGGCATCTGCGGAAATCCTGTCTCCTCCGTCAATCACGACGGAAAAGGGGATTGCGGAGAAATCGGCGTCGGTAATGCTCCCGCTTCTGATGTCGGCACCAAGCCTCACGGCCTGGGAGCGCATATCCGCCATCAGCGAATTGGCATCCACACCATCGGGGAACCCGGGGAAATTCTCCACTACCGTGGTGGTGGTCAACTGGCCGCCCGGGGCCGTTCCTTCAAATATCACAGGGGACAATCCTGCACGCGAGGCATATATTCCTGCAGTATATCCGGCAGGGCCTCCACCTATTATCAGACATCTGACTCTTTCCATATTCTTACAAATATAATGAATTTTACAAAAATTAATCCTAACTTTGACACGATGAAAACGTTTTTCACCATCGGCCAGTTCCAAAGCCGTCTGAAAGCCAGAGGGCTGAAGGCGACGCCCCAGAGGATTTCCGTTCATCAGGCAATGCTCGAACTCGGGCACGCCAGCGCAGACAGCGTGTGCCAGTGGATTGCCGGGCACAGTGAGACCAAGGTCACCGTCGCATCCGTTTACAATATTCTCACGCAACTCACTCTTCTGGGATTCTACCGCCACCGGCTCAGTTCGAACAACAAGATGTATTTCGACATCAACACCTCCACTCACATCCATCTGTACGACAGCGTCAACGGAGAGTACAAGGACATAGTGGACGACGAGCTGCAGGGCATCGCGGAATCCTTCCTGAAGAAAAGAAGATTCAGGGGATACAAAGTCGATTACATTGACATACAGTTCGTATGTCATCCCACCAGGAAGCCAAAGAAAATCAACTCATTATGACGAAAGGCTTCTTCAGAATCGCGCTTGGGGCATTGGCGTTTTCATTGATATCCTGCGTTTCGTCAAGCAGCCTTCCCGTTTTCATTTTCGAGGGGATGGTGACGGCGGCCTCGGGTGAGCTCATTTCCGACACGGGGGACAGATACGTCATCGTGAACCCCGACGCTGACTGTCCCTTGGATTCAGGGAGGTTTATGGTAAGCTGTGATGCGATGCGCAAGACCGCGGAGCACGAATACGAGGGCAGGTTGAACGGCATCGTGAAGGCTGAAGGGCCTCAGATTCTCACAAGGAGCGGTGCCTCAGCCGAAGCGCTGGAGTGCGACCCTCTGGACGTGGTTGACGTATGGATATCAGGAGACCATATCAATATGCGGAACTGCTGCATTACTCTCAAGGATTCCCCCACCGGGCACCTTGTCAACCTCGTCTTCGACGACACGGCCAGCCGGGGAGACACGCTGTTCTTCTCGATGTGCCACAATTCATTCGGAGAAAAGCCCGACAATCCGCAACATAAGTCAAAGACCTTTCTTGCCAGAACGTACTTTTCCTCATACAGTCTGGAAAAGACCGTTCCGCGCAGCCATTCAAGAAAGGTGATATGCCTGAAATGGCGCAGATACTCGGACAACGGCGAATTCGTGATTGAGGAGCACAGCGCCTCGCACAGCTACGAATACTAATAACACAAACAATATGGAAATCATCAATTTAGGAGAAACAAACTCGATTCTCAACTCATTCATAGCGCAGATGAGGGACAAGGAAATCCAGAAGGACAGTATGCGCTTCCGCAAAAACCTGCACCGCGTGGGTGAAATCTTCGGTTATGAGATAAGCAAGAGATTGAACTATACCGTCAAGGATGTGGTCACCCCTCTTGCCACGGCAAAGGTCAGCATTCCTGAAGACAGAATCGTAGTTGCCACCATTCTGAGAGCCGGGCTTCCGCTGCACGACGGATTGCTTGATTTCTTTGACAATGCGGAGAACGCCTTTGTCGCCGCTTACCGCAAGTATGATTCGGAGATGGAATTTCACATCCACACAGAATACTGCGTCTGCCCGGAACTCAGCGGCAAGACACTGATTCTCGCAGACACGATGCTGGCGACCGGTTCTTCCATAGAAGTGGCCATCGAGGTTCTGTGCAAGGAAGGCGGAATACCGGGGCACATTCACCTCGTATGCCCCATTTCAAGCGCAAAGGCCGTGGAGAACCTTAAGAAATCGATGCCGGAGAACGTGACGCTGTGGGTTGCAACGATAGACCCGGAACTGAACAGCCATTCATACATCATCCCCGGTCTCGGAGATGCCGGAGATCTTGCCTTCGGAGAGAAACTCTAGAGTTCCTTCCTCCACCGGGCAAGGGGAATCCCCAACTGGCCGCGGTACTTGGCAATGGTTCGTCTGGCCACCTTGTACCCACGCCTGCTCATTTCATCCACAAGCTGCTCATCCGTGAGCGGCTTTTTCTTGTCCTCTCCGGCTATGCACTCCTCCAGGGCCTTCTTGAGTCCCCGGGTGGAAATCTCCTCACCATCCTGATTCTCCAGGCCTTCGGAGAAGAAATACTTGAGCGGCCGGATGCCGAAGTGCGTTTCGATGTATTTGCTGTTGACCACCCTCGAAACGGTAGAAATATCGAAACCTGTCTTTTCGGCTATGTCTTTAAGGACCATAGGTTTCAGGGATGTCTCGTCTCCGGTGAGGAAATACTCGTACTGATAATCGAGAATGGCCTGCATAGTCTTCCTCAGAGTATTCTGCCTCTGTTTCAGCGCCTCAACGAACCACTTCGCCGAGTCAAGCTTCTGTTTGACAAATGTCGCGGCCTCCTTCTGCACACGTTCGGAAGAGCCTTTCGAATTCTGCAGAAGATCTGCGTATTTCCTGTTCACCCTTAACTCCGGTACGGAAAAACGGGGCATAAAGAAAGACAGCTGCCCTCCCTCGTCCTCAAGGACGAAATCCGGCACTACCTGCTGCGCCTGGTCGATGTAGGTATCGTCTATCTGACCTCCGGGGTATGGATTCAGCCTGACGATACGGGCCATTGCGGCCTTAAGTTGGTTTTCATCTATTCCGAGACGGGACATTATCTTTTGGAAATGCTTGTTGGAAAATTCCTGAAACTCCTCATCTATGATACGTATTGCAGTCTTAACGTCTTCATTAGGACGCAGGGCTCTCAACTGAATCAGAAGGCATTCCCTCAAATCCCTTGCGCCGATGCCGGACGGCTCGAACTCCTGAATCACATAAAGCATCTCCTCCACTTCCCCTGCATCAGCCTCAAGCCCTTCCCTGAATGCCAAATCATCCACAATGGATTCAATATCTCTCCTGAGATAGCCGTTTGTATCGAGGCTGCCTATCAGAAACAGACCTATCCGCCGTTGTTTTTTTGTCAAATCCCTGTATCCCAATTGGTTTTCCAGACTCTGGGTAAAACTTTCCCTGACGGAAAAAGTATTGTATTCCGGTCGTTGGTCCGGCCCCCAGTTCCTTACCTTGAGATTGTAGGCGGGAATGCTGTCATCCTCTTTGAGTTCATCGATGGATATGTCCTTGCCGGCGGGGTCTTCATCCTCGGATGAAGAAGGAGCATCCTCCAGGACAGGATTCTCCTCAAGTTCGGCACGAATCTTCTGCTCCAGCTCCTGAATCGGCAATTCTATGAGTTTGATTGTCTGAATCTGGAGGGGGGAAAGCTTTTGCGTCTGCTTGAGTTCCAGTCCCTGTTTGATCATAGGCTACAGAACCGGTTGCACTTTGAGGGAATCAGCAGGAGTTGCGGAATCAACAGGCAAGGAAGGATATTTGAATTTTTCCCTCACGATAAAAGCGGAAGGGTACTCCGGCTGCATCGACCTGAGAGCTGCCAGGGCCTCCGAACGGGTGCGGAAATCTCCCACCGTCACCTTGAAATTGGGGCTGTCGAAGGTTCTGTAGGCCGGGATATCGGGATGCGACGTCTCAAAAGCTTCCAGAATGGAAGAGGAAGCATCCCGCGCATCCTGACTGTTGTCGAAATAGATTCGTATCCTGTATCCGTCGAATCCGGACACTTCGTTTTGCGCAATCCTCCCCTCCACAATATCCCTCACCGCCTGCGTCTGCCGCACATTCACGGACCCGGACATCACGCCGAAGATTCCCTTCTGCATCAGAACCGAATCGATGGCGACACCGGATTGCGTCTGGGCGTATGACACACAGCCCAAGGCCGCCGATACAAGCAATACTGTCAGTTTCTTCATCATTCTTTCTTGAGCAACTTTTCAAGTGACATATCCTTGACAGCAATATCCTTGCCAATACCCGATTTCAATGACACCCTGGCGGACGCATCCACGGTGAGCTTGCTGAAATCGTTGTCTTTCAGTACTGACAGCAACTGCCAGGGGTTGAATCCTTCCATCAGTTTGCCTTTGACGGGAATCACATACACCTTGTCAGACTTGCCGTCCACCATCAGCTGGTCGGCGGTGATTCTGATACAGGGTTGCCCGTCCATATTTATGGTGCCCTCCATATTCTGGAGGGTAAAGGCTATGATGGGGTTCCTGATACCCAGTTCTACGGTGGCGTACAACTCGCTCACCCCCCTGGGCGTGACCGAGATGATATTGAAGCCTGTGACCTCAATATCGTTGATGGAGCCGCTGCAACCTGCGAAAAGCGTGATGCAGGCACTCAATATAATAAGAAGCTTCTTCATATCCATTACGCAAAGATAACGAAAAATCTCTATCTTTGCTCTCAGTATGAAAAAGCTATACATAGAGACCTACGGCTGCCAGATGAATGTCAACGATACCGAAGTCGTTTTCTCCATACTCGGGCAAGCCGGATACGAACGCACGGAAAGCATTGACGAGGCGGACGTCATAATGGCGAATACCTGCTCCGTCAGAGACAATGCCGAGCAGAGGATATGGGGCAGGATAGAGCAGTTCAATCTTCAGAGACGCGGCCGCAAGGTCATCGTGTGCATACTGGGATGTATGGCGGAGCGGCTCAAGAATGCTTTGCTCGACTCCGGAAAGGTTGATGTCGTAGCCGGGCCTGACTCATACCGTAATCTCCCCGGACTTCTTGACGCAGCCTCCGGCGGTCATCCCCAGATTGACGTCACCCTGTCGCGGGAAGAGACCTACGGTGACATCTCCCCCGTCCGGATTGACAGGAACGGTGTATCAGCCTTCATCTCAATTATGCGCGGCTGCAACAACGTGTGCTCCTACTGCGTTGTTCCCTACACCAGAGGAGCCGAAAGAAGCAGAGACAGCCGCACCATAGTCCGTGAGGCCTGCGAATGCGGCTCGAAAGGGTACAGGGAAGTGACACTCCTCGGCCAGAACGTAGATTCCTACAACTTCGAGGGCACCACTTTCGCGCAACTGCTGGCAATGGTGGCCGAGGCCTGTCCCGATATGCGCGTGCGCTTCTCCACTTCCAACCCGCAGGACATCTCGGACGAGGTGCTTTACACTATGTCGGCATACCCCAATATCTGCCATCACATTCACCTCCCGGTGCAATCGGGCTCCAACAGGATTCTGGAGAAGATGCGCCGCCGCTATACAAGGGAATGGTATCTGGACAGGGTCGCAAGAATCCGCTCGATAATGCCGGACTGCGCCATCACCACCGACGTGATTGCCGGATTCTGCTCCGAAACTGAAGAAGACCACAAGGACACGCTGAGCCTGTTCGAGAAAGTCAGGTTCGACGCCGCCTTTATGTTCTACTATTCCGAAAGGCCGGGGACTCTGGCCGCCCGGAAATATCCGGATGACGTGGATATCGACACCAAGACGCGCCGCCTGGAGGAAATCATTGCGCTGCAGAACAAACTGAGTCTGGAAAGCAACCGGCGCGATGTGGGCAAATGCTTCGACGTGCTTGTGGAAGGGCCTTCCAAGAAAGGGCAGTCGCAGCTCTGCGGCCGCACCGGCACGGGCAAGATGTGCGTCTGGGAAGACAGCGTGCACAAGGCCGGCGACCTCGTCCGCGTAAAGGTCGTGGACTGCACCCAGGCCACGCTCATCTGCAAACTATAAAGGGTTAACGAAAACAAGTCCAAAAATGAACAGAATCAACTTTCTTGCTCTTTTTTTTCTGCTCCCCCTGGCCTCACTCGGAGCGGAGCCCTCTCTTCATAATGCTTCGGATCCCGGCATATTCTATCAGGGAAGGGTCCTGAAAGAAAACGGGAAGGTAATCCTTGACTGGAGCAATACCACAGTATATATCAAATTCTCAGGCACCTGTCTGACAATGGACTGTAAGGACAGCGGTACCTGTTTCTTCAATGTCTGGATTGACAAGCCGATGAGGCCCGCGCAGGACTACGTCATCGCCACGGAGAACGGCGGACGCATCCCGCTGGCCGAAGGTCTGCAGGAAGGCAGCCACAGCATCATTCTCCAGAAACGTAGCGAGGGGGAGCAGGGATGCCTGACAATCAACAGGTTCCTGACTGACGGAAAACTTCTCAAGGCCGCGGATCCGTTCACCAGACACATAGAATTCATTGGAGATTCCTACACCTGCGGCTTCGGCACGGAAGGAGCAGACAAGAGCCAGCCTTTCCGCGCTTCGGAAGAGAACTGCAACCTTGCATATGCATCCATAACAGGAAGGTACTTCGATGCCGGTATAAGGACAATATGTCACTCAGGAAGGGGAGTAGTGAGGAATTACAATGACGCGGACCCCGAGTCGGGGACAATGGTGGACAGATATGGCCAGTATCTTGACGACAGCTTCAGGGACAGGAAATGGGATGCATCACGGGACGGTTTCAAGCCGGATATCGTTGTGATATACCTCGGCACCAACGACTTCAGCTGCGGCAAACAGCCTTCTCTCAAATTATGGTGTGCGGGTTATGCGCAGCTCCTCCGTCAGGTACGCGGCAATTACGGTCCCGACGTTCCTGTCCTTTGTGTGGCATCCAATGCCGACCCCCTTATGAGTGAATATGTGCGCATAGCCGTGGAAAGCACAGGAGACAGCAACGCGCGCTGCGCCGTCATACTGCCGGGAGCCCACGACGATTCGGGAGACCTGGGTTCCTGCAGCCATCCCAATTACAAAGGCCATAGGAAAGTGGCCTCCTGCATCATTCCCTATGTCGCCACCCTCACCGGCTGGGAAATGCCGGTCAAACCTATCGAATAACCAAAGAGCACACGCAATATGACAGATCGAAGAACATTCTTGAAAACAGCGGCGGCAGCTACTGCCGCAATGGCTGTCACTCCCTTTGTGGAGAGCTGCAGGCGCAGAGGCGCAGTTGCCGACAAGGATATAGCCGAACCCGGATTTCCGACAAGTGAGGACGGCTCTTACCTGATAGTTCCTAAAGAAGCGGGACTCCGCATCACCGGAACATTCCTCGATGAGATATCCCACGACATCCCCCACCAGAACTGGGGTCCTGTGGAATGGGACAGGGATTTCCAGAATATGAAGGCCATAGGCATAGACACGGTCATAATGATACGCAGCGGCTACCGCAAGTTCATCACCTGGCCCAGCCGGTTCCTTCTGAAGAAGGGGTGCTATATGCCTTCCATAGACCTTGTGGAACTTTTCCTCTCGCTGGCCGACAAATACGGGATGAAATTCTATTTCGGCCTGTATGACACCGGCCACTACTGGGACACACGCGATATGAGTTGGGAACTGGAGTACAACAAATTCGTCATCGATGAAGTATGGCAGGCTTACGGCCACCACAAGAGTTTCCAGGGCTGGTATATCAGCACCGAGATAAGCCGCAACACCAAGGGGGCGATAGGCGCGTTCCACGAGATGGGGCGTATGTGCAAGGATGTTTCCGGCGGGCTGCCCACATTCATATCCCCCTGGATAGACGGCAAGAAAGCCATTATGGGTACATCTCTCAAGAGCAAGAAAGGTGTTTCCGTGCAGAAGCACGAAGAGGAATGGAACGAGATTTTCGACGGCATACACGACGTGGTGGATGCCTGCGCATTCCAGGACGGCCACATAGATTATGACGAACTGGACGCTTTCTTCAGCGTCAACAAGAAGTTGGCGGACCGCTACGGAATGCAGTGCTGGACCAATGCCGAAAGCTTCGACCGCGATATGCCCATCAACTTCCTGCCCATCAAGTTCGACAAGCTCCGAATGAAGCTCGAGGCCGCCAAGCGCTGCGGCTACGACAAGGCCATCACCTTCGAGTTCAGTCACTTTATGAGTCCACAGAGCGCATATCTGCAGGCCGGACATCTCTATGACAGATACAAGGACTACTTCAATATCAGATAACGGCTATGAAAGACAATTTCCCGTATGTATTGTTCCTCTCGTTCGTAGCCGCACTGGGAGGAATACTGTTCGGCTATGACACGGCTGTCATATCCGGCACCACGGCCCAGGTGAGCGCCCAGTTCGGTCTGGACGAGATGGCCAAGGGCTGGTACGTGGGGTGCGCCCTTGTGGGAACCATCTTCGGAGCCGCGATTGCCGGTATGCTCAGCGATTTTCTGGGAAGGAAGAAATCAATGTTGATTGCAGCCGTGCTGTTCAGCGTTTCAGCAATAGGATGCTGCCTGTGCATAGGTATGACCGACCTTGTGATTTACCGCATCATAGGCGGCATAGGAATAGGTATTGTGAGCATAGTCTCCCCCATCTACATTTCGGAAGTGTCTCCGGCGAAAATCAGGGGCACGATGGTGTCGCTTTACCAGTTTGCCGTGACTCTGGGCATTGTTCTGGCCTATCTCATCAACTTCATCATACTCAAGAACTCCGGCACTGTGCAGTTCGGCGGTTTCTTCAAATGGGTGCTCAGCGATGAATTGTGGCGCGGAATGCTCGGCAGCGAGGCCGTCATCACCCTGCTGTTCTTCTTCATTGTCTTCTTTATCCCGGAGAGCCCCAAATGGTTGATAGTCAAGGGGCAGAACGAAAAGGCAATGAGTATTTTCCGCAGACTGAAAGCCACTGCCGAAGGTGCAGAGGAAGAATGCCTCAGGACCAGGGAATCCATTGCCGGAGAGGTGAAATCCGAATGGAAGGCCCTGACAGAGAAAGGAATCATACGCGCCGTGCTGATTGGTTCGGCCATCGCCATACTCGGACAGTTTATGGGCGTCAATGCTGTAATATACTATGGTCCCGACATTTTCGCCGACGCAGGCCTTGCGGCTGAGGACTCATCCTTCTCCACTGTGCTTGTAGGGCTTGTGAATATGCTGACCACCGTACTCGCCGTATTTATCATCGACAAGGTGGGCCGCAAGAAACTCATCTATTTCGGCGTCAGCGGAATGATACTCTGCCTTATCGCCATAGGCATCATATTCGCTACGGAAGGAGCCGGCACGGTTCTGCTCGTTTTCTTCCTTCTGTACATTTTCTGCCAGGCAATCAGCATAAGTGCCGTGGTGTTCGTGCTGCTGAGCGAGATGTATCCCAACAGGGTGCGCGGGCTCGCGATGAGCATCGCAGGCCTCGTGCTATGGGTCGGGACCTATCTCATCGGCCAGTTCACGCCCTGGTGTATGGCTACCCTCTCCCCTGCCGGGACCTTCTTCCTGTTCGCAGTGATGTGCGTACCGTATATGCTGATTATGTGGAAACTTGTGCCCGAAACCACAGGCAAGACACTTGAGGAAATCGAAGAATACTGGAAAAAGTAATGTCAGCAGGCAGCAATAACAGGCGCATCATTTCCATCGATGCACTGAGAGGATTCACAATGGGTATGATGATACTCTGCGCGGCAATCGCCTCGAACAGCGGTCTTCCGGCGTGGATGTTCCATTGTCAGGTTCCTCCTCCGGATTATGTTTTCCATCCCGAAATCAGAGGTATCACCTGGGTGGACCTTGTGTTCCCCTTCTTCCTCTTCAGTATGGGGGCGGCCTTCCCCTTCGCCATCAGCAGGCGTCTCGACAGCGGCAAGGGCAATTCGGACATCCTGCTTTTCCTGCTGCGCAGATGGGTAACGCTTGTGCTCTTCTCCCTCGTCATAGGCAATGCCGGCGGCATCTACAAATGGCAGGGTTCCGATATCGTCAAGGGAGGCTTCTCCATCCTGCTCTGGACGGGAATGTTTCTCAGCCTGGTAAGGACAGACAAGCGGACGGTCAACGTGGCAGGCTATGTCCTCGTGGCGGCGCTGATGGCCGCGGAGGCCTTCATATTCAAGGTGCCGATGAGCCTGCACGACAACGACATCATCATTATGATTCTGGCCACGGTGGCCTTCTGGGGCGGATTCATCTGGCTGTTCACCCGCAACAGCACACTGATGCGCACGAGTGTATGGCTGATTGCCATAGGTCTGAAGGCCATACTTTCGTACACTTCATTGATTGCCCTGCCCCAAATCCCCGAATGGCTCAACTGGGTGTTCAATTGGGGATTCCTGCAGTATATGATACTCATCATCCCCGCCTCCCTCGTGGGAGACATACTGCTGGAAACCAGCCTCAAAAGGTCATCAGCGCTGTCCCGTTCGGGGCAAGAAGGATGGGCTGCGGCTGTGGCCCTCGCGGCGGCGGCTGTCCAATTGTGGGGCCTGTATTGCAGGCAGACGGTCTGTGACCTGTGCATCACACTGTCTCTGACCGCAATATTCTTTGTCCTGAACGTTAACAGGAATATCAGGAATCTGCCGGTGGCAACCCTGGGCTTCGTTATGCTGATTGCCGGCATTCTGTTCGATTTCCCCGATGGAGGGATAGCTAAGGACCATTGCAACCTGTCCTACCTGCTCACTACCGGAGGAATGTCCTGCATCGTCACATATTTCCTGCTTTACCTCGAAAACAAGGGATGGAAGGGAGGCTTTTTGGCCGCTTCAGGCCAGAATCCTATGATAGCATACACCGTATGCTGGTTTGTGATATGCCCGCTGCTGTATGGCTGCGGCCTGCTCGGCCACATCGACCGTCTTTGCGCCGGTTCGCCGTTCTGGGGTATTGTCAGGGGTTTGACAATTACCGCACTGATGTATTTTGCGACAACTTTGTGCACCAGAATGCGCTTGTTCTGGAGAAGTTGAACACACGCGAGTGACTCGCGTAATGAACAGGATATAATGAAAACATTTATTGCAGTAGCGCTGGCGTGCGTAATGTCTGTAGGCAATATGCCGGCGGAAGAAGTTTGCCTCGGACTGGAAGGCAACGTAAGTTGCGGTGACAAGGGAGTGAAAGGAGTAGCCGTGTCTGACGGGGTCAACATTGTCCTGACTGACAGCAAGGGGCATTATTCTCTCCCCTACAGCGAGAACTCGGGGCGTTTTGTGTTCATCACCACTCCGGCGGGCTACGTCTCCACGACTATGGGAGGAGATGACTGCTTCTACAAAATGATTGACGGAAAAAACACCGGTTCCTCCAAAAAGACATATGATTTCACGCTCACGCGCAACCGTTTCGACGACAAGCGCCACAAGGTGATAGTCGTGGCCGATCCGCAGATTTCCGACCCGGAAGACCTTGAACCTCTGAAAGGGCGTCTGGAGGATATCAGAGGCGTGACGGACGGAATCAAGGATTGCTGGTGCTTCGGCATCAACCTGGGTGATATGGTGGGATGGAACCACAGCCTCTATCCACGCATCAACAGAATTTTCGAGCGCGGCAACATATTGTGGCGCAACGTGATAGGCAATCACGATATGACAAACTGGGGGCGGAGTTCCGAGACTTCGCACACCGATTACGAAAATACCTTCGGCCCCACTTACTACAGTTTCAATGTGGGAGAGGTCCATTACGTGGTGCTGAACGACAATTTCTTTGTGGGAAAGGACTGGTATTACATCGGCTATCTCGACGAAAGACAGCTTTCCTGGCTGGAAAAAGACCTTGCCAACGTGAAGAAGGGTTCGGAACTTGTAGTCTGTATGCACATTCCCACTACCCTTTACAAGGTTGCGACAAAGGATTTCTCATATCCCGACATCGCGGACCTGCTGTGCAACAATACGGCCCTGTACAAGATACTGGAACCCTATCACACCACGATACTTACAGGCCATATGCACACCAACTCCAATGTAACGATAAGCCACAATATCGTGGAGCACAACATCGGCGGTCTGTGCGGTGCCTGGTGGTGCGGGGATGTATGCATTGACGGATGTCCTCCGGGGTTCAAAGTATTCGACCGCGACGGCAGGAAGCTGAGCTGGTATTACAAGGGCGACAACCTTCCGGCCGACTGCCAGATGAAGGTCTATACCGACCATCCGGACTATCCCGGTGAAATCATAGCCCACGTCTGGGATCAGGACGAGAAGTGGGAAGTGGAGTATTGGGAGAACGGCCGCAAGGTCTGCGATATGGAAAATTTTGTCGGCACGGACCCCCACGCCAAGGAGATTTTCACTGATATAAGTATCTACAAGATTTCCTGGCTGGCATATTTCCCTTCTCCGAATCTCTTCCGCTGCAGATATAATCCCTCGGCAGAGGATCCCGAGGTCCGCGTGACCGACCGATTCGGCAGAGTCTATGTAGAAAAACTTGAGCCGAATCGCCTCAGTTCCCCCGCCAACTTATAGGCTGAGCGGAAAAGACGGCGGGATTGTCGGTCAGACGGATGGAGTCGAGACGCTCGGGGTGACCCGAAAGAAGCCAGGACTCGCCCCGCCAATTTTCGAAACGGCCTTCTGCTCGGAAATGTCCCATTGATCCGGATCTCTGCAGAGCCTTGAAATCAGAATCGGAGGCTTTCAGGTCAAGATACGGTTGTATCCTCGCTCCGGCATTCAGGAGCTCGCTCTGTATCTCCCTCACACTCAGGTCACGCACCCGGCAACCCTGCCGGACAGCCATTGCGGCCATTACTCCCGCCGCCTGCCCCAGTTCCATAACCACGGGCTGCAGACGGGTGGTGCCATTGACTATGCAATCCGTACATATTGACTTCTCCGCAACGATAAGGTCCTCGACTCCAATGGGTATCATAGCGCCCGCAGGGACGGTGAACGAGGGTATGGGAGAATAGGATTTGTGTAGAATTTTCCATTCAGAATGGGCATAATGGTGATGGTCCACCGGATAATCCCCAACAGCGACTCCTGTGCGATAGAGCGGCTCCGGACAGTCATAAGGGGCAGACGCCGCCTCGAAAGTGAAACGTGCCTCGCCTTCTATGCGCCGGCTTTCCCTGTAATACGGAATCAGCGGCAGTCCGTCATCAGTGGGATACTCCCCTTCCGCTATGCCGTAATTTTTGAAGCCTAAAACGGTCTGGATGAAATAGAGATAACCGAGGGCCTTGTTCTTGGCCTGCCTGATTGCCTCGGACCTTTCTTCTGGGGTAGCATCAATAATATTGGCATAGAAGTCATTACCCTCGATGGGCCAGTTGAGCATTATGTCACCGCCAGGCAGACGGCCGTAACTGAGCATCATTTCGGGGCTCCAGAGGGTCTGTCCCTTTTCAAATGGAAGAACGTTGCAGGGATTGAGGCAGCAGTTGGAATAGAGAGCCTCGTCATATCCTTCAGGTTCGGGTATGGTCCTGTCGGCATCCGGGCCGTAATCCCTTATGGTCACCACATAGGTCAGATCCTGGATTATGCCGTCGGCGTTGCCTATGCTGTACTTCGCTCCGCACATCCGGGCCACGTCACCCAGTTCGGTGCAGTCAATGAGCACCTGGCAGAGGTACGAGCCTCCGTCCGTAATGACCTTCCATCCGCATTTCAACTTTTCGACACAGCGGATACCTGTATTTTTTCTGACGGTCAGCCCGGGCTCGCCGGAGGCCATATTGTCCAACACCTCAACCCCTACGTGAGGCTGAAAGAGGATGTTGCTCACCCACCCCGTCCTGAGGGCTTCATAGCCACCATACCTTGCCGCAAGGGAATCGCAGAACTCGCCGAAAAGGCCGTCACGCAGATTAAAGTTCCCGTCTATGGCGCTCACTCCGGCCGATGTCAGCATACCGCCCAGCCAGGGCCCTTCTTCCAGAATCAGTGTTTCCGCCCCGCTCCGCGCCGCCTGTATGCCGGCGCACACGCCCGACGCACCGCCTCCGGCAACTATGACGTCGTAGTATTTATTATCCTGTGAGCTGCAGGATATTGCCACGGCCAAGGCAAATAATCCGAACCATCTTTTCATACAGGCAAAACTACTAATTTCACCTGTCCTTCGCAAGAGCAGGATAATACTGTGTTTTTTACAAACCATACTCTAACCCGGACCGCCGACAAGTTTGTAAAAATTGGCGGTGTACCTTACTATATGGACCGTTTCAGGCCGGACAGGACTATGGCTGACAACATCAACACCATTTATTTCAACAAGGATAAAGCCAGACAAGAGTTCAAGGCGGTGGCAACTTCTCCGATGTCCTGGAAAACCTCATAGACTCCAGCATTATACGCAGTTATACCCTCTATGGTGGCCAGCGCAAAAAGACCATCTACCAACTTATGGACTTCTTTACGCTGTTTTACCTGCGTTTCTGCGAAAATCCGGAGTTCGCTTCGTGGCGCTCTGTACAGAGAAGCAAACCGTTCTATACGTGGGCAGGCAACACTTTCGAGCTTCTTGTCATTGAACATATGCCGCAGCTCTCCGATGCCCTCCGAATCAAAGAATATGCTCTTAACCAACATCTTATAGAATGTCCGGATTCCTATGAAACATAGCCGTCCGAGGAAGTTGTTGAACTTTACAACCGTCGTGACCGGAGGCGGGATTGTCAATGAAAAGATACGAACTGAAAAAGGCGGCCCTCAGGCCGCCTTTTTTCATAGAATAAATCAACATTATTTCTCAATCTTGACTTTGTATATTACATCAGCTAGAGCATCGACAACATAAACTGAGAGGTCACCGTTGGATTCTGGATAGAGCAGTATATCGCTGGAAGCATTTTCGCCGTCATCTGTACCGAGGTAAGTTGTATTTACTCCGAACAAATTGTGATCGAAATAATCGACAGTATTATTTGCCTGATCCAAAAGATAGAAGTCAGTACAATTACCATAAGAGAAGAACTGCCCTCTCTCAAAAGCAACCATATACGCACCGTTCCAGATTGTAGTGGAAATGCAGTTGAAATTCTCGTTTCCGCCTTCCTCTGCAGGAACGTCATAAGGAGAATAAATTTCCGTTTCAGTGCCATCAGTATCCACCTTAGTAAGAACATAGCGACCGTCATACGCGATATAGAGAAGGCCGTCTTCAAGTGATGTGCTGACGGGAACAACGCAGCCGTTACGTGAAGCCTGCCAGACTATGCCAGTCCAATTAGTCCAATCGGCTATTGTAGGAAGGGGAACAAGAACGCGCTCTTTTACCTCACCATCCTTGATTTCCCAGCAAACTGCATAAACATATAAATCGGTGAAGGCTACAACAAGAGCATCCCCTTTGATATCACCCTTTACGCGGATATTTGAAAGAGATGTGCTATATACTTCATTATGATTATATGTGATGAGAATTCCCTCTTCCTCGGCATCTGCAGTAATATAATGAATATTGAGTGTGTCGAGATAAGAAGTTGCAGCGGCATAGATAAGGTTGCCTGCGTCGTCAGTTGTAACATTGTCGGCTGAAAGTTCTTCCGCGTATAGAATATTACCGGTGTTTGCATCGAGAAGATGCATTTTTGAACCATCAGAAAGAACAGGCTGTCCTTCATTGATGAGAAGACGATGCACACCGCCTACTGTTGCTACACTTCCATATGCTGTTAGGCTCTTCTGCCATACAAGGGTTGCAAGACCTGCCTGAGTGAAGTAAACACGGATTGCAAGATCCTTCGTCTCGCCTGTAGGCTCACCGCTTTCTCCGTTAACAGGCACCTGAATAGCAGAAGAGGTGAATTTGATATATGACTGACGAGGAGTCCGGGAAGTGTTTGCATCGATGGTGACTTTGTAAGTCTTGCCGTCATTTGAGGGGGCAACGTGCTGCCAGGTGAATTTGTCCGAATAGTCTGTGACGGTAAAATCGACATTGGCATCAACGGTGATTGTAAACTCATCGCCATCCTTTGAAACATTGTACTCGGTGGTAGCGATGTTCATATGGAACTGGCTCTGCTGTGTGAAACTGAGTTCGATGGGTTTCAAACCTTCAGATTGGATAATAACCTTGAAATCGCGGTCGGCTTCAGTATCATTTTCAGCGACATTCACCTTCAATGTGCACACGTCGGCGGGATCGCCCGATTTTGGAGAAAGAGTTACAAAATCCCCGTTCCCCTGCTCGGCCGCAGCAGTCCAGGGTTTTGAGGCCTTGAAGGTGACAACGATTGGATTTTCCGTACCTTCCTTTGCAATTGTGGTTTCGCTGGGAGCGTTGATAATCTCAAGAACATCACTCACAATGCTCGCTTCTTTCTTGCAGGATGCGAGCACTGCAAGAACAGAGATGCCCAGCATCAAAAATGTTTTTTTCATAAAATAAGTTTTTTAGTTAATAAATGGTTTGTTATAGTGTTTTGATATAATCGTCGAAACCTTTCTTGAAATCCGACCAGTAGTCATACATACGTATATGGCAAAGGTCGAAGAGGAAATAGCCGTCCGCCGCATTTATGCAGGCATTTATCGTATCAGGAATCTTTGAGCCCCGGCCGCCTCTCTCCCAGCCTGTGGGATTACCCACATCAGGGCCTCCGGCAAATTCGGTATCACCGGCAAGCCTTGTACGGCCGAGATTACAGAATCCCTGCATCGTCCACTCCCCGGATCCATAAATGCTCGAAGCGGAAGCATAGCAGCCCAGCATCATAAAATCGCAATGGTCGGCGTATCCGAAGTCACTGTAGTTGGCATCTACCTTACCGGAATAGCTTTTTTCTTTCCTTGCCGTGTCATATTTCGGGCTTGCCCAATTCACGCCGCTTGTATAATAGGTTGAATACCAGGCGCCGGCATAACAGCCGAAACGTATTTTCGGGTTGATTCCGTGAACCTTGTCCGAAGCCGCGGCCACGAAATCGTGAATAACCTTGGCCCTGAAGCTGACCCAGGCTTTCTGCTCGTCAGTCATCCTGGAAGGCAGGCTGGAAGTGGTTCCGGGGTCGAAAACAGGCCACTTCGAGGGTTCCACACCGAGATATTCAGTGAATTTGGCCTTGCTTTCAGACGAGAAATCGCTTCCGAGCTCGTTGTCATCATAACGGCAGCGGTCGAGGATAATGCCGTCAAGGTCCTTGTAGGAAGCAAGTTCCCCTATGACTGTCAGCATATAATCCTGAACCCTGTCATTGGCCGGGTTCATAAACACCGCACCTTCAACGCCTTTGTAAAAACTGCTTCGTACTCCGTCGGAATAATTGACCACGGTTGCCCAGCTTTCAGGGATGTTTCCGCTGAATATCGGGCCCTCGCTTTCAAGACCGTAAATACCGCCGTAACCGCATACGAATGTGTTTATCGCGGCATTCACGCGAAGCCCGACAGCGTGTCCGGCATCGATGAATGCCTGCAGGTAATCGAAATCGGCGGTCCTCTCGACGAACTTGTACGAGGTGGAGCCGGTGGAGCTGCGTACCCAGGAGGCAAGACGCTTTGTTGCTGGAGCTTTTGAAGATTTGAACAGAACGGTGCCCTCTGTGGGACGCACGTCCACTATGACATCGGTAAAACCTGCATCCTTCACGCGCGACATATCGGCCGCGATGTACCGGGCATCATTGGCGTAATATTGGAAATTGGCGGATGCGTCAATCCAGACATAGCGGGGTTTGCCTTCAAACTGAGGCTGAGGCTGAGGCTCCGGATTTGCAGGCGTCACCGGCTCCCAAGGCAATACGACGGGGTCGTCTATGCAGGAAGTCACGGCGCAAAGACCGGCAAGCAATATTATGAACAACCTCTTCATCATTTTATATATATGCAGCAGCCCACAGACCTTTCCTCGCCATCGGAAGGCTTGACTGTCTCCTTCCCGTTGAGCAGCATACAGGTGGATCCGCCGCCGTCGAGATTCATAGCTTCGACACAACCCTGGGCAAGCATAATCCTCGCCAATTCGTCGAGAGTGTAACCGGGAACGCCGGGAGTCATATCACGGCCCTCGCATACGAACATTACGAGATGCTTGTCGGCAGTGATGCCGATAGCCGTACGAGGGTGGCGGGTATCGCAGAGTATGCCGGAAGTTTCGCCGTTGAAAAGCTCCTGACGATAGGTGCAGACAATTTCGCCGTTCTTGATGAGCACAGGGCCGCCGCCGACACCATTCTTGGCCACAACACTCTGAGATGCAGTAGGGAAATTCTCGTCAGGCACTTGCAGAGGAGCCGCACCCCAGGCATTCTCTGCCGGTGCAGTGTAAAGCCAGTGATTGTCGGCATTCTGGAAATAGGTCCATCCCGCAACAAAACCGTCGGCCTGCTGGAGGAAAACACCTCTGGTGGGATAATATATCACCACCCAGTCTTCCGAAGCATAGTTGATGTTCGGAGAAAGGAGGGTGCCGTTGCTTATGGCCAGACTGGCGGGATAGTTGATTCCGCTGT
The DNA here is from genome assembly GCA_045641985.1 of Candidatus Cryptobacteroides sp. Lineage (GTDB taxonomy): Bacteria > Bacteroidota > Bacteroidia > Bacteroidales > UBA932 > Cryptobacteroides. Next base: position 31,659 of record JAZUHY010000033.1, on the reverse strand, counting down.
CCGAATAGAAATAACCGCCATTGATTATGACGCAAGGCTTGCCCACGGCTTCATAGCATTCCTTCGGTGTCTTCAGCGCATCCGAAGAACCGTCAAGTTCAGGGTCATTCAGAGCCCAGACGTTCATATCGGTTTTTGTCATATCAACCTTTGCGATATACGCAACGGCATTCCTGTTCTGCAGACGGGAGGGCGACTGCAGAATCTGAACGTATTCGGGCATAAAGCCACAATCGGCAGTTATATCCACCCACTCTCCGTCCGGGTCGTCAGGATCGTGCCAGGGCCAGTCCGGTATGGAATTGTCCCTCTTGATGCAACCTGTGCCACCGAACAATACGGCGGCCACAGCCAATATCGAAAATATTCTTTTCATACTCATTTTTTTATGCAATCCGCAGTATATGCGCCAATAGTCTGATTGCCGTAATCATAATAATACAGATACATCCTGTAGCCGTCCGCGGTCGGAGCCAGGCAGACATCACCGGCCGCAGATACGCCCTCGACAGGTTGTGATTGCTGGAAACTGCCAATTTCCGTATCGGAAAACATAAGCGATGCCGATTCGGGATCCGTGACGTCGAACATATATAGCATCGGGGTCGTTGACCATTGAGGGAAGTGGCCGACAATAAGCATACACATATATCTGGCTTCATTGAAACTCTTTATATCCAAGCAGTTTGGATTCCAGTTGGAATTGGCGAAACCGCCTACTGCATTGTCTTTCCCCTTGTTGAGATAATGAAGAATCATCGCTCCTCCCGCGTCGGAATTGAGCTTTGTACCCTGGTAGTACGTAAGGAAACATCCGTCTTTTGCGGGGGTCAGGGAGGCCGGAACAACCGTAGCCATTCCGACAGGGGCGGCTCCCCAATCGTGTCCATATGCCAACAAATCCAACACTTCCGGTTCACCCTGAATCTGTCCGTTGTGAACATATATGCACACCGCCTCGCTGGCATAGGTCACTCCGCTGATGCCCTCGGCAGTGAACACCACCACCGCATCGGTGTCCACATTGCCAAGTACCTTCATCCTGTGTCCTACGGGAACACTCAATGGATTGGTGAAGGTTCCAAGCAGTGTCGGAGCCGTCTGCACGGATGAAGTGACGTAAATCCTCACGTCTTCCCTATTATCTCCCCCCTGAGCAAAATTGGCAATGAGCAGGTGCTCCGCATCATCATTGGCTATCACGTCGGCCACAGCCTCTCCAAGAGCAATCTGGCCTGTGCGGGCTCCGTTGAAACCATTGAAACATACAGGAACGGCCCCTCCCCCGACACTGACAACCAGACAGTTTTCAAGTGCGGCAAGAGAAACATACGAGGGTTGATTGTAAGCCGGAAGTCCGGCCATCGTCACTGCATCGATACAGAACAGAGGTGCCACAGATGCAGGATTGAGGCCCATATCTATCTTATCGGGCATTCCCTGCTTCACGGTATATTCAATCTCTGTCTTCTGGTCATCGGCAAGGACTGAAACCGTAGCGCCCGCATTCAGATTATATTTTGAACCGGCATTGTAGCTCTTTCCCGAAATTTTCGAAAGAGTGGCGTGAGGAGACACCTGGCCGCTGACCGACACCGATGAGAGATCACCGAGATAAGGCACGAGGATTTCCTTCGTATCCTTGTAGATTATACAACTCATCATCATATCGTTTATCAAAAACGACACAAGCTCGGCATTTGAAGAATGCGCACGGTGGGCTGTGATGGTGATAGGACGTGTATTGCCCTTGGGATCCGTAAGGGTATATTTATGCTCCTCGGTAAGGTCAAGTATTCCCAATTGCGGGGAAATTTTGAAATTGGGCTGAAGCTCGGCCTGAACCTTCAGCTCAAACAGATAATCCTTGGTTACGTCATCCGAAGTCTCCGGATAGTACCAGGGAAGGGGAATGTCGAAATAGCCTTCCTCATATACGTCTTCGGGAATGGCATACCGCGTCATCTCCATATCGGCATACTTGCCGGTGGTGAAAATGACACTGAGGCTTGTGATGCCCTGACGGTCGGCGTTCGATTCAATCAGCAGCGGCTCGTGGCAGGAAGAGAAAACTCCTGCGGCGATTATTGTCAATGAAATGAATATCTTTTTCATAATTATTTCCATTCTTCGTACTGGTTCACAAGTGAATTGGAATTGAGTTCGCTTTCCGGCATAGGGAAACGGTAGAGTTTGGATGCAAAAGTGCGATCCCTGTCATCGACACTCACATATTGGTAGAGGAAACTATCACCTGTCTTCGTGATTTTCAGACCGTGCTGCTGATAATTGGCAAGACCTGTGGGGTAATCTTCCGTTGCAAGCTCCCAGCGGCGCATATCCCAGTAGCGGAGTCCTTCGTAGGCAAGTTCCACCTTGCGTTCCTGGCGTATCGCATCCCAGAGGGCCGTACCGGATTTGCTGGCATAGGGCAGCCCGACGCGGGTGCGGATTTCGCGGATGATTTCATTTGCCTTATTCTCCTGAGGGGCCGAACATTTGACATAAGCCTCCGCCTGATTCAGAAGGACCTCGGCAAAACGGATGAAAGTGAAGGGATTGCTCCCGCCTGACGTATTCACGTCATAAGTCTCATCCACGAGTTTGCGAAGATAATAACCCGTGACGGTCTTGCCTTTGGGCTCCTTGTCGGTCTTCCAGGTGGCCCAGCCGTCGGTTCCCCCGACGAAAGGCTCGATTGCACGGCCTTTCCAGGAAGCACCGTTGTACAGTATGGTTGCGTGGAAACGGGGCTCAAGCTCCGCATAGGGAGGAGCAGCCACGGTGCCGGCGGAAGTGTGCCAGGGCGCCCAGTTGGGGAAACCGCCATTCGCATACTCATAACTCTCCACCATTTCCTGGGTGGGGACGCCGTATGCACCCCCTTTGCTGTCTATCAAGGCATAGTCTCCACCGGGAGTGTAGTAGAAGTTGAAACTATGGGTAATGCCTGTGCTGTAATCGAAAGTATATTGCAGAATAGCCTCCCTGTTGCCTGCGGAAAGGGGCTTCATAAAGGCATCGGCATATTCCTCTTCGAGAACGTATCCCAGAGCCTTTACGGAATCGGCGGCGGCAATGACCTCATCATAGCGTTTCGCATAAAGCATTGCGCGGGAAATGGTCGCATAAGCGATTCCCTTGTTGAGACGGCCGTTCGCAGCGTCGGCGGCAGGAAGGTTCTCCCCTGCGAAATGAAGGTCCTTGCTTATGAAATCCCAGGCCGCTTCCTCGGTATTCAACGCCACATCCTTCTTGATTTTGGACAAGTCCTCATCGTAGATTATCACGTCCTTGTATCGTTTGACAAGTTCGAAATACAGATATCCTCGCAGGTAGCGGAGCTCTCCTTCCAGACGGCCCTTGTCGGAGGCGGACATCTGCCCGAAGGACTTGAGATAACTTATGGCTTCATTTACCTGGCGTATGGCCAGATAGAGGGTTCCCCAATATCCCATATACGAATCCACATAGGAAGCCGTCATCACGGAACCGCCGTATGAGAACTCTGAAGGGATATAGCAAAGAGAATAGTAGTTGTAAGAGGTGTATTTCAACTCATCCGTGAGGGATTCGGTGAGCCCTATCACCGTAGGCTGGGAATTGAGGTCCCAGATATAGGTGTACAGGTAGTTGATGTTGTATTCGGCATTCTGCGTGCTCTCCCACATAATTTTTGAAGACACACTGTCCGTGGGAGTCATATCCAGGAATTTGTTGCAGGATACCAGCGCGAGGGCTGAAGCGATGATTGCGATATGTTTTTTCATAATCCTGTCCTCCTTAGAATGTTAATGTTATGCCGCCCATCAGCAGACGTTGCTGGGGATAATAACCGTTGTTCACTCCGGGGCTCTCGGGGTCAATGCCCTCGGGAAGTCCGTCGATGGTGAAGAGGTTCTGACCTTCCACGAAGAAGCGCAGGGCCTCTATCTTTACAGCGTCCATCCACTTCTTGGGGAGGGTATATCCCAACTGGGCTGTCTTCAGACGCACATATTTGCCGTCACGTATCCAGAATGTGCTGCTGAGTCCGTTGTCACCGCCGTGGCTGGTGGTGCTGAGTGTCAAACGGGGGAAGGTGCCCTCCTTATTGAATTCGCTGTATGCATTCCGGACAAGGAACAGAGGAGAGTTGCCTCCCTCCTTGAATGTCTGTGTCCAGATTGTGTTGTCATCGTAACCGTTGTAATAGGTTCCGGTGAGAGAAACGTCGAACAGGGCACCGCCGGTGAACTGGGCGTTGAAGTCAAATCCGTTCCAGTTGAAATTCAGGTTGAGGCCGAAGGTGAGCTGGGGACGGTTGCTGCGTCCGAAATAACCCTTGTCGTCCTCGTCTATCTTGCCGTCGCCGTTCAAATCCTTGTATTTGATGTCACCTACATTGGGACGAGTGCTGTACCAGGCGCTGTTGTCTATCTCCGTCTCGCTCCTGAAAAGGCCGTCAGTCTGCCAGCAGAGTATGCTGCCGTAGGTGGTACCTGCCACCTTGCGGTAGTCCACGATGTTGGGCTCGTCTTCATAGACCAGCCAACGGGTGTGGGACCACGTGGCGCTTGCGGCAATGTCATAATAGAAAGGCTTTCCGGCAAGGTTGAAATGGTTGCGGTGGCTTATCATTATGTCCACGCCCTTCGCGTCGATGGCATTCTTGTTGATCCAGGTGGGATAGTAGCCGCCCATCGAGCTCGGATAGCCCGTACTCTGATAGGTCAGCATATCGTAGGTGTAGTTGTAGAAGGCATCGAACTCGAAGCCGAGCATCCCTCCCCACATAGTAAGGTCGAAGCCGGCATTCCAACTGAGCGTTTTCTCCCAGGTGAGGTCAGTATTGGGAATGCCTGAGGCATAATAGCCGGGAACGACCTTTGTGCTGCCGTTGAGCAGGCCGTAGGCAACCTGTGAACCGTACTGGCTGTAGGTGCTGAGGAACATATATTCACTCACGCTGTCGTTTCCCAAAAGGCCGACACTGCCTCGTATCTTGAGGTCGTCTATACAGCTGACGCCTTTCATAAAGTCTTCTTTGGACATACGCCAACCCACTGAGCCTGAAGGGAAGAAGCCCCAGCGAGTCTTTGTCATTCCGGCGAACTTGTAGGAACCGTCATAACGGCCCGTAAACTCCGCCAGATATTTCTCGTCATAATCATATCTGAGACGGAACACGTAACCCGCACTCCTCGAAGCGCTGCTCCAACCTGAAACAGGGTCGTTGGTGGCCACACCGTTGCTCAGTTCTGGAAGGGAAGCGAAAGGCAGGTTCTTCACATATGCGGCAAGGCCGTTGCCGCGGTACTGGCGCAGCTCGACGAGAGCGAGAGCGTCAACGTTGTTCTTACCGAAACTGTTGGTGTAACTGATGCTTCCCTGCCCGACTATCTGCTCGGAAAAGGTGGTGCCTTCACCGAGGTTGGTCACATTGTCGGAGACGTGGGGGTTGTCGGTGCGTTTGTTCCACACCCATTCACCGGCATCATTCTTTATATGCGACATCATCGCATAGGGCGTGCTGAGATTCTTGTTGTAGGAAGTGCCGTAAGCGTACGAACCGGAAGCCTTCAGCACAAGACCCTTGAGCCAGGGCACATTGTACTGCAGCTCGGCGTTGACGTTAATCTGCGAGCCATTGGTCTTTTTGAAACCGGAATCATAGATGGCGGCGAGGGGGCTTACCAGAAAAGACTGATTGTTCTGCACCGCACCGGTATATAAGCCATCGTATTTCTCGGGAAGATAGGGATGCATCTGAATAGCCTGACGCGAAATGCTGAACCAACCGGCCTCCGTGCCACCGTCGGAATCGGATCCTCCTGAGAGGTATGCAGGTGTCTCACGGCGGCTTATCACACCGCTGATTCCCACCTTGTAGCGGAAGTTTTCACCCAAACCCCCGTCAACGTTGGAACGGATGTTATAGCGCCGGTAATTGAAATTGTCTATATTGCCCTTCTGGCTCATAATGCCGAAAGAAGTGAAGTGCCTCGCATTTTCGTTGCCTCCCTGCACTGTGACATTGTGCTTCTGGGTGAAGCCGGTACCGTATATCTTATTGATATAGTCCACATTGTCCCATCCGTCGGAAGAATCACCATTCACCATAGCCTCTACATTCCGCTTCGTGAAATAAACTTCGTACTGATCGGCCGATGCTATCTCGCCGTTCGCCAGCTGGTCCATCATCCGGGCCATGTTGTAGTAATATGCGAACTGCGGGCCGTTCATAAACTGCGGGAAATTGGCGTTCATCGAAGCTCCGACAGAGCCGTTGTAAGTAATCCTGGTCTTGCCTTTCTCTCCTTTGCGTGTGGTGATGATTATCACGCCTCCGGCAGCCTGAAGACCATAAACGGCGGCAGAGGCACCATCCTTGAGAACCGAGACGCTCTCGATGTCGGCGGGGTCGATATCATTGATGTTGTCAACCGGGAAACCGTCCACCACGTAGGCTACTCCATAAACGGAACCGCGGATGCGAAGGGATGCCTGATCCAGACCGGGCTCTCCGGACTCCTGCACTGAAGAAATGCCGGGCAAACGACCCGCAAGGACCTGCGAAACATTGGTAGAAGGAGCCTTGAGCAGTTCGTCTCCCTTTATGGCGGAAACCGCCGCCGTCAGGGAAGACTTCTTCTGTACGCCGTATCCCACGACAACAGCATCATCCAGGAAGAGGGTGTCCTCCTGAAGAATCACGTCGTGAACCGACTCTCCATTGTACCTGAAGGTTTCGGTAGCGAGCCCCAGACAGGAATACTCCACCACGGAACCCTTCGAAGGCACCTCTATGGAATATCTGCCTTCCAAATCCGTAACAGCGCCGTTGGTCGTCCCCTGAACGAGCACCATCACGCCGGCCAGAGGAACTCCGGAGGCGTCTTTTATGGTACCCGTCAGCGTACTCTGAGCAAATGCGATGCCGCACGCCAGAGTCAGACACAGCAGAATACTTGAAACTTTTTTAAACATATATCATTGTATTTGATTTGTATTTCGCATTGCTCTCTCCAAATCCTTCCACAAACTATGCTTGTTGAGATGGCTTATATCAAAAACCATAACACCTGCGGTGGAGTGTATGGACTGCTCCACCGCAGGTGCAAATTTCTTCATCTGACCCAGATACTGCTCGACGTAAATCGAGCCTATGACGGGGACGACGCCCCTCGTTATTTCAGTCGCTAGTTTACCCCCCCCCTCTACACTGTAACAATACTTCAGTTCGAGGTGAAGGCCGGCTTCAGAACTCTGCCCTTTCAGTCTCCCTGTGGCCTTGTCTATGTCTTCCATGGTAATATGGGAATAATACAGGCCTGTCATATAGACATCAAGCAACTGTGCATAGCCTGTATTCTTGTATGTCGGCGTGGCCCAGTCGAAATCGGCCGATGGGTCATAACTGTCAGCGGCCCAGTTCACGCCAACCTGGTAATATGTGGGATACCACGCTCCGGTGTAATCTCCTATCTGAAGATTCGGATTGATGGCCTTGAGTTCACGGTGAGCCCTCTCCACGAAATCGTGTATGACTCCGGCGCGCCATTCGCACCACTCCTTGAAATATTTTCCACGAGCCCACTCCCTGCGAAGCCGTCCTTTGGAATCGTACCAGCTCAGGATATCCTCCGGGAAGTTCTCCACAGCGTGCCCTAAGAATTCCTCGAAAAGGGAACGGCTCAAGGGGCTGAAATCGGATGTCATCCCATCATAGCGCACACGGTCAAAAATCAGTCCGTCACACTGCGGATACGCGCTCACGAACTCCTTCAATATGGCCAGCTCATACTCCTGCACAGCCGGATCCGCCGGATTGAGCATACCGTTGTAGTTCTTCTTTATCCTGCTGATGGGCACAAGTTTCCCCTTCTCGTAGCAAATGCTCTGCCAGTCCTTGCGATCGGCGTATATTATACCCCTGCCCATATGGTTGTGCCCGCCGCAGAACACATTCAAACTGGCAAAGACATTCATCCCCAGTTCATGGCCGTATTTGATGAACCAGGCCATCATATCATAGTCACGGGGTCTTTCTGTCCCGTCGAACGGACTCATATACGGAGCAATCCGGCTGTCATAAAGCACCTCGCCCATAATGGACTTGACATCCACGACAACATTGTCAAAGCCTATGGAACGCACGCGCTCGAGGTAGAATCTGATGCTGTCCGGACTCGAAAGCATCTTGTAATTAGCCTCGCAATCGAACCACATATAGTTGTGGTTGGGGGCGGCAGCAGCCACTCCCGCCAGTATCAGCGACGATGTTAAAACAACAATAATCCTTGACTTCATAGCAACAATCATCGCAAATATACTCTTTTTTTTCATCATTATCAAAGACATCCCCAGGGGGCAGAGCCCCCAAAAACGAAGATACCGGAAGACTCGTCTTCCGGTATCTGAGGGTGAGATGTGGGGCTCGAACCCACGACACCCAGAACCACAATCTGGTGCTCTACCAACTGGACTAATCTCACCGTGTTCGGGTTGCAAAGATACGAATTATTTCATACTCTCCAAATATTATTTGCAACGCATCCTGTCGTCGGAGAAACTGAAATAGCAGTCGTCACAGACCACGATGTGGTCCAGAAGTGAAATGTTGAAAGGCTTGAGAGCCTTGTGCAGGCGGCCCGTATATTCGATATCGGCTTCGCTCGGATGCGGGTTGCCGCTGGGGTGGTTGTGGAACAGGATAAGGGATGACGCCTCCTTGTCCAAAGCAGTCCGCACGACTTTCTTTATGTCTATGACGGTCTGGTCCCCCGCCCCGGTAGTCATCTTCCGTTTTTCCAGAACGTAGTTGGAGCTGTTAAGGTACATCACCCAGCATTCCTCGTGTTTGAGGCCCTTGAAGTGCGGCCGCATCATTTCGTAGGCGATGTCGGCCGTGGTGACGGCTTTCTTGTTCAGATTGCTCCCCTCGGACGAGAAGCGTCTCCCCAACTCCAGCGCCGCCAGCACGGAAGCCACCTTGCAAGGGCCGAGCCCCTTCAGCCCCGCCATCCGTTCCGGACTCAGGGAAAAGAGCCCCGTCAGAGTGTTGCCGCCCAAGGCAAGCAGCCGCCTCGACAAATCCGTCACGTTCTCCCCTGCGCTCCCGCTGCGCAGTATCACCGCCAGCAGTTCTCCGTTGCTCAACGCCTCCGGGCCCACGGCCTCCATCTTCTCCCGCGGTCTTTCCGCCGCTCCCATTTCTTTCATCTTCATACCCGCAAGATAAGTCTTGAAAACGACAAATAAGATAAAAAACAGAAAAACCACACCCCTCTTTTGGAAAAAACGCGGGAAATGACGAAATTCGCGACACTTATCATTAAGGATTATGGCAAAAGAAATAAAATTCTCCCTCGTTTACAGGGATATGTGGCAGTCCTCCGGAAAGTATCAGCCCCGGGTTGACCAACTTGTCAGAGTGGCTCCGGCGATTGTCGATATGGGATGTTTCGACCGCGTGGAGACAAACGGAGGCGCATTCGAGCAGGTGAATCTCCTTTACGGCGAGAATCCGAACATCGCTGTCAGGAAATGGACCGCACCGTTCCAGAAGGCCGGCATTCGGACCCATATGCTCGAACGTGGTCTCAACGGACTGAGAATGAATCCCGTTCCGGCCGACGTAAGGGAACTTATGTTCAAGGTCAAAAAGGCCCAGGGAACGGACATTGCGCGCTCCTTCTGCGGACTCAATGACCACAGGAACCTCAAGCTGAGCATCGAATATGCGAAGAAGGCCGGAATGATTTCGCAGGCGGCCCTGTCCATAACCCACTCTCCGGTCCATACTCTGGAATACTATATGGGCGTGGTGGAGAAGCTGGTGGAGTACGGTACGGACGAAATCTGCCTCAAGGATATGGCCGGTATCGGCAGGCCTGCCGACCTTGCCGCACTCGTGGCCGCAATCAAGAAGAATTATCCTTCGGTCAAGGTCCAGTACCACGGACACTGCGGTCCCGGATTCTCCACGGCCTCAATGCTGGAGGTCGCGCGTGCCGGAGCCGATTATCTGGACGTGGCGATGGAGCCTCTGAGCTGGGGCAAGGTGCATCCGGACGTGATTACCATTCAGAAGATGCTCAAGGCGGACGGATTCCTCGTCAAGGACATCAATATGGATGCCTATATGCAGGTCCGCACGCTCACCCAGGAGTTCATCGACGATTTTCTGGGCTACTGGATCAATCCCTCCAATTCCAGGATGACTTCGCTTCTGGTGGGTTGCGGGCTTCCCGGCGGAATGATGGGCTCGATGATGGCGGACCTCAAAGGATTCAAAGCCGCCATCAACGCATCGGAAAAGGCCTTCGGCAAGCCCGAAAGCGACCTCGACACCCTGATGCTCAAGCTTTTCAACGAAGTGGAATATGTCTGGCCACGTCTGGGATATCCACCGCTGGTGACACCTTTCAGCCAATACGTCAAGAACACAGCACTTATGAATCTGCTTGCGATGTCTCAGGGCAAGGAACGTTTCAGCACCATAGACAAGGACACCTGGGGGATGATACTCGGCCGTATGGGGACTCTTCCGGGCAAGCTGGATCCCGCTATCGTGGCTCTCGCAAAGGAAAAGGGCTTTGAATTCTACACCGGCAATCCCCAGGACGAATATCCCGACGAGCTCCCGAAATTCCGCGAAATGATGAAGCAGGAAGGCTGGGACTGCGGCCAGGATGACGAGGAGCTCTTTGAGATGGCAATGCACGAACGCCAGTACCGCGACTACAAATCGGGCGTGGCCAAGCAGCGCTTCAACACGGAGTTGGAGGAACTCAAGGACAAGGCCGGAGCCCCCGTCGTCGTCAGGCGGCCTGTAGTTGAAATGCCCGAATTTGACATCAAGTCTTTGATGGAGCTGCACCCCGCCGCAATTCCGGTACAGGCACCGGCCGCCGGAAAGATTCTCTGGGAGATAGACGTGACAGACAGGAGCACCGCCCCTGTTGCCGGCACCGGAGTCAAGGCCGGACAAGCCTGCGGCTATGTCCAGACAAGATACGGGATGGAAGAAATCATCCCCGCCACGGACGGCCGCATCATCGCCGTCCCGGCAGCTCAGGGCAAGGACGTCGTCAAGGGCGAAATCGTAGCGCTGATTCAATAGAGCGGGCAAACACCAACGAAATGGAGGTCGACTAATGAATATTGAGCCACGGAGGCGCCCGCTGGAACGCAGTGTAAGCGGCATAGCCCCTGGGGGCAGCTGCAAAGCAGCGGGGGTAAAACAACAAAGAGGATGGCTGGGCCATCCTCTTTGCTTTTTACGGACGGTAAAAAACAAAAAATATAAATTGTGTAAAAAAATGTAAGGAAATGGTAGAAAGTGGAAAATTTTCTCTATATTTGCGACTGCGTATAAGAAAATTATGGTCACTTTCATCGGAGAACATACTTCAAAAATTGACGACAAGGGCAGAGTTGTCTTCCCTGCGCCGTTGAAGAATGCCCTTCCGGCAGGAAGCGATATGAGGTTCGTCATCAAGAAGAGCATCTACAGCGACTGTCTGGATATGTACACCTACGAGGAGTGGGAGTCGCAGTCCGGCAGGATAAAGGACGCTCTCGATTTCTTCAACCCCGACCACGTCGAATTCTGGAGGCAGTATATGCGGGACAGGGACGTGGTTGAGCCCGATGCCAGACTCGGCAGGATTTCCATTTCCCGTAGTCTTCTTGACGCCATAGGTATTGACAAAGAGGTCGTCTTCTTTGGTGTTGACTTCAAGATTGAGATTTGGTCGAAGGAGAAATTCGAAGCATCCAAACTGTCCAATAAAGATTTCATCGCCATCGCCAGAAGCCTCTCCAAAAGATAGGGAGGATGAGCGATGTCTGAATACCACAATCCCGTTTTGTTGAAAGAGAGTGTTGACGCCCTGGTACTGAACCCGGACGGCATCTATGCCGATGCCACATTCGGAGGAGGGGGCCACAGCCGCGAGATATTGGGCAGACTCTCTCCCGAAGGCCGGCTTGTCAGTTTCGACAGGGACGAAGATGCATTGGAGAACGCCATCTTCGACAAGCGCTTCACCCTCATCCACAACAATTTCAGGTTTATTCACAACTACTCGTTGACGGAAACGACGGACGGCTTCGACGGCATACTCGCCGATCTCGGAGTCAGTTCGCACCAGTTCGATACCGCCGGCCGGGGATTCAGTTTCCGGTACAGCGCAACGCTCGATATGCGAATGAATGTGCAGGGAAAAACGACTGCAGCGGATATTGTCAATTCTTATACGCAAGAAGAATTGGAGAATATTCTGAAAATCTACGGCGAAGTGGACAATGCGCGGAGAATCGCGCAGCTTGTCTGCGACGCACGAGCAAAGTCTCCCATCCTAACCACGGACGACCTCGACAATGCCATTGCGGCCGCCCTGCCTTCTTTCGCCGGGCACAAGTTCCTCGCAAAAGTCTATCAGGCACTCCGGATTGAAGTCAATCAGGAGATGAAATCGCTTGAGAAGTTCCTCTGCGGATCGGCCAGGGCCCTCAGGAAGGGAGGACGTCTTGCCGTAATCACATACCACTCACTCGAAGACAGGATGGTCAAGAACTTCATCAAGGCGGGCAACGTCCAGGGCATCGTGAGGACAGATATGTTCGGGAGGTCGGAAACGCCGTTCAGGCAGGTCAACCGCAAACCGATTCTCCCGGAAGAACAGGAAATACAAAACAACACACGCGCACGCAGCGCGAAACTGCGCATAGCGGAGAAGATATGAAAGAGCAGAAGGAAAGCAAATGGAGTATGGCTGACGTAGGTTCTCTCCTGAAGAACATCTTCAGTGCCGTCATCAAGGGAGAGTTCCTCCTGCGCCTCAACGTGGGCAGGTATTCCGTCCACATCCTCTATACCTTCCTTATGATAGTCCTCACGATATGGATCAGCCTGATGATTGACAACACCTTCACCAAGGTTGAGAAAAACAAGGAAATCCTCAAGGAGATGGAAATCCTGTGTTCGGAAAAAACTTTTGACGTGGCCACGCTCGGCAAGCGCACCACGGTGGAAGCAATGCTGAACTCGATGGGTTCATCTGTCAGGGAACCGGAAAAACCGGCAATTTTATTGGAGAAATGATGGAAAGTCAGAACCAGGGAACCAAGAGGGACCGCATAGGTATGATTATCTATGCGATTTACCTGTTTTTGCTGCTGGCCAGTCTCCTGCTTATCGGCAAGATAATCTATATGCAGATTATCTGGAAACCGGAGGCCAAGATTGCCGTTCCGCTCAGGCCTAAAAACACACAGAAGGTCCTGGAGCCCGTCAGAGGCAACATTCTGGACTGCGAAGGACGCCTGCTCGCAATGAGTTACCCGATATACTACATACATATGGATTGCACGGTGGGCAAGGAGGACGAGTGGCACGAGAAGGCAAAGGCTCTGTCCGAGGAACTCCCTGCCGTTTTCCCGGGCAAGACAGCCGCGCAGTATTATCAGATGATGAAGCAGGGCCGCAAGAACGGTCAGAGATACCTCGCGATAGGCGGTCAGATAGACCACAAGACGCTCAACAGGGTCAAAACATTCCCCCTGTTCAGGGACGGGAAGAACAGGGGCGGCCTTATCGTGGAACAGAAGAACACCCGCAGGTACCCCTACGGTTCGCTGGCAAGAAGGACAATCGGTTTCGTAAGGGGCAGCAATCCTGGCGTGAGCAACAATCTGGTAGGCATAGAGGGAAGATACAACGATGTCCTGCACGGCAAGGACGGGAAGGAATGGTTCAGACAGGCGGACAAGGGCAAGGTCGTCAGAAACTTCGACAGCCTGTACGTCAAGCCCGAAGACGGCAAGGACATCATCACGACCATCAACATAGACTATCAGGAGGTGGCGAACGATGCGCTGATGGCCCAGATAGACGGCAACAATGACATAGAGGGAGCCTGTCTCGTTCTGATGGAAGTAAGAACAGGGGCCATAAGGGCAATGGTAAACCTCAAGAAAAACCACCTGACCGGAAGATTCGAGGAAATCGAGAATATGGCAATCGGACGCAGGCACGAGCCCGGCTCCGTCTTCAAGACCGTCACTCTTGTATCTGTCCTGCAGGACGGATACATAGATTCCCTCGATGTCCTTGTCCCTACCAATCACGGCAGAATTCCCGATGCCCGGGTGGACGACCAGCACATCAGAGACCACGAAAGAGACGACCAGACCAGAACAATCAGCATCATTGACGGCTTCAAGATATCTTCCAATTATGTGTTCGCAAAACTGGCCCTGGACTACTACGGCGCAGACAGGAAGAAGTTGATGGACCATATCAGGGAGTTCGGGCTCAGCGACAACTTCGATTTCGACCTCGACGGTCTCCAGAAGCCCAACATTCCGTTCCCGGAACGAGCTTCCGACCTGGCCCGCGTCGGCTACGGTTACGCCACCGAAGTAACCCCCCTCCATGTGCTCACATTCTACAATGCCATAGCGGGGAAAGGGAAAATGATGAAGCCTTACCTTGTGGACGGACCTTCCGTTCTCAACAACTCAATATGCAGCAGAGCCGTTGCCGACACGCTCACCAGGGCCTTGAAGGCTGTAACGGAAGACGGCACGGCAAAGTGGAGCCTGCGCGGATGCAAGGTCTCCGTCGCCGGCAAGACAGGCACCTCATTCGGCACGTTCCCCAAGGGACAGCGAGGAGCGGACCCATATCACGATCCGGGCGGAAGAAGAAAATATCAGGGAACCTTCGTGGGATACTTCCCCGCCGATGACCCTCAATACTCGGTCATCAGCACAGTGTATTCCTATCCGACCATCAGGAGCTATCAGGGCGGCGGGATACCGGCCAGAGCCATAAAAGCGCTAATAGACAAATTATATACGATAGACCCATACTGGCAAAAGACAATAGAAATATGCGACTCGGAGAAGCAATAAGAAATTCGGGAGCGGAAATTCTGCACGGAAATCCGGACAGCGAAATCGTTGCCATCTGCAGCGATTCGAGGAAGGTGGTTCCGGGCTCCCTGTTCATAGCAGTCAAGGGCTGCAAGGTGGACGGACACAAGTTCGTGGAATCCGCAATGGCTGCCGGTGCCGTGGCGGCTGTCAGTGCGGACAGGCGCGGCCTCGCCCTTATCGCAGATGCCTTCTACGGCCATCCTTCCGGCAAGCTCAAACTCGTCGGCATCACCGGCACCAACGGCAAGACAACCACGGTGACACTGTTGTACAATATGTTCCGCAATCTGGGCTACGAATGCGGCCTGCTCTCCACAATAGCCAATTACGTAGGCTCAAGGCGTCTTGAGACAGAGAACACGACGGCAGACCCCATCACCATCAATGCATTGATGAGCGAAATGGTGGAAGCCGGCTGCGAGTTCTGCTTCATGGAGGTGAGTTCGATAGGCGTAGAGCAGGACCGGGTGACCGGACTGGAATTCAGAGCGGGCATTTTCTCCAATCTCACCCACGACCATCTCGACTACCACGGAAGCTTCGCAGAATATCTCAGATGCAAGAAGCTGTTCTTCGACAATCTGCCCGCCACCGCTTCCGCCATAATAAACACCGACGACAGGAACGCCCTTGTGATGGTCCAGAATACAAAGGCAAAGACCGTCACCTACTCCTGTCATTCCGGAGCGGACCACAGTTGCAGGATTGTGGAGGAGAGTTTCGAAGGGATGATGCTCAAGATTGACGGCACAGAGGTGTGGACCAGACTCGTCGGAGCGCACAACGCCTACAACATCCTGGCCGTATTTTGCACTGCCGTCGAGCTCGGCACATCGAAAGAGGAGGCGCTTGTAGCCATCAGCAGACTTGAATCCGCACCCGGAAGGCTCGAAACACTCCGTGGTCCCCGGGACCTCAGCGTCATCATCGACTACGCGCACACGCCCGACGCTCTTGAGAATGTTCTCAACACCCTCCGCGACGTGGCGCCCGAGCGCAGCCTGATATGCCTCTTCGGATGTGGCGGAGACAGAGACAGGACCAAGAGGCCTGAAATGGCGGCCGTCGCGGAAAAATTCGCCGACAGCATTTTCGTCACCTCCGACAACAGCCGCACCGAGCGCACGGAAGACATCATCGAGGAAATCAAAAAGGGATTCTCCCCTCTCGGTGCCGCAAAAGCAATCAGCATTCCCGACCGCAGGGAAGCCATCAGGACTGCAATTCTCACAGCTCCGAGAGGAGCTACCATACTGCTCGCCGGCAAAGGGCACGAGACCTATCAGATCATCGGAACGGAAAAGAGGCATTTCGACGAGCGTGACATAGTGAACGAAACCTTCAAGACCATAGCATAATGTTATACCATCTCTCACATTGGCTCAACCAGACTTTCGACATCCCGGGATTGGGGTTGATGAACTACCTCTCGTTCCGCGCGATGCTCGCCGCAATCATCAGTATGCTGATTGCCTTCATTGCGGGCAATTCCATCATCAAGTGGCTGCAGAAAAAACAGATAGGAGAAACAATCAGAGACCTCGGCCTGGAAGGGCAGATGCAGAAGAAAGGCACGCCCACCATGGGCGGGATAATCATCATCCTCGCTGTCACCGTATCCGCCCTGCTGGTCTGTGACCTCACCAGCATCTATACCATCCTGCTTCTGGTCACCACCCTGTGGTGCGGAGCCATCGGTTTTGCCGATGACAGCATCAAGGTTTTCAAGCACAACAAGGAAGGGCTCAGCGAAAAAGGGAAGCTCATCCTGCAGTTCGCCCTCGGACTGTTCGTAGCCGTTACGATGTGCGTCAGCACCTCCATCCATACAGACAACATCGTCACCACCATCCCTTTCGTGAAGGCACACGAATTCGACTACAGCTGGCTTTCTCCGTTCAGCGGGCAGATGGGAGTCTATTGGACATGGGGCCTGTATATGATAATCATCATCTTCGTGATTCTCGCCTGTTCCAACGGCACCAACCTCACGGACGGAATGGACGGGCTGAGTGCCGGGACGTCAGCCATAGTCGGGGCGGTCATAGGAATAATGGCCTGGTTAAGCGGTGACGTCATCGATGCGCGCTACCTCAACATTATGTACATCCCCGGTTCCGGTGAAGTTGCCATCTATATGGCGGCCTTCGTCGGTGCGCTGATAGGTTTTCTGTGGTACAACACATTCCCGGCCCGCGTGTTTATGGGCGACACGGGAAGCCTCACGATAGGCGGAGTAATCGGCGTCAGCGCCATTCTCATCCGCAAGGAACTCCTTCTGCCCATACTCTGCGGCATATTCCTGGTAGAAAGTCTGTCAGTCCTCATTCAGAGATATTACTTCAAATATACGCGCAAGAAATACGGTGAAGGCCGCAGGGTATTCCTGATGGCTCCCATCCACCATCATTTCCAGAGAAAGGGCATTCCCGAACCAAGAATCGTGAGCCATTTCTGGATAGTGGGCATTATTCTGGCGGTATCAACACTGGCATTATTGAAAATCAGATAATTATGGCAAGATTGGTAGTATTGGGCGGAGCGGAGAGCGGAATCGGAGCCGCCGTACTGGCAAAGGTGAAAGGATTTGACGTATTCCTTTCAGACAACGGAAAAATCAGGGACGAGTATTCGGACACCCTCCGGAAATGGGATATTCCCTACGAAGAAGGAGGCCACACCGAGAGTCTCATCCTCAATGCCGACGAGGTTGTGAAAAGCCCCGGCATACCCGCAACGGCCCCTATGGTCAGGAAACTCGACGAAAAAGGCATACACATCATTTCGGAAATAGAATTCGCTTCGAGGTACGACACGGCCAAGAAGATATGCATAACGGGGTCCAACGGCAAGACCACGACCACCACTCTGATCCATTACCTGCTGGTCAACGCAGGCCTGGACGCAGGTCTGGGCGGCAATATAGGCAAAAGCTACGCACTTCAGGTAGCCACGGAGAAGCACGACTACTATGTGCTGGAAATAAGCAGTTTCCAGCTCGACAACTGCTATGACTTCCGTCCCGACATTGCAATAATAATGAACATAACTCCCGATCATCTTGACCGCTACGACAATATGATGGAGAACTATGTCAAGTCCAAGTTCCGCATTGCCCGGAATCTGCGTCCCGACGACTGCTTCATCTTTGATTCCGACGACGCCATCACCATCGAGCACCTCAACAAGATAGTGCTCAAGGCAAAGATGCTGCCCTTCTCCCAGGAGAAGAAAGTCGAGCAGGGAGCATACCTCGACAACGACCGCATCGTCCTCAAGTATGAAGATGACGAAACCGCCATCTACCTCAGGGAACTCGCTCTCGGCGGCAAGCACAACATTTACAATTCGATGGCCGCGGCGCTTGCCGCCAAGGCTTCCGGCATCGACAGTGAGGTCATCCGCAAATCCCTCAAGAGTTTCCAGCCCATCGAGCACAGGCTGGAGCCGGTCCTTACCATAAAGAACGTTCTTTACGTCAACGACTCGAAAGCGACCAACGTGGATGCCGCCTGGTATGCGCTCGAATGTCAGACAAGGCCCGTGGTTTGGATAGTCGGCGGCACCGACAAGGGAAATGACTATTCCGTTCTTGACAAGCTGGTGAAGGATAAGGTGAAGGCCATTGTCTGCCTTGGGGTTGACAACAGGAAGATACACGCCGCATTCGAAAGCATAGTGGGGGCGGAGAATATGGTCGATACGCTTTCCGCCGAAGAAGCGGTCAGGGCTTCCGGCAAGTTCGCCGAAGCCGGAGACGTGGTGCTCCTGAGCCCCTGCTGCGCAAGTTTCGACCTGTTCAAATGCTACGAAGACCGCGGCGACCAGTTCAAGGCGGCTGTAAGGAAACTGTAATATGAGCAAAAAAAAGAGGACATTCTGGACATTCTTCGACAGCCTTGAAGGAGACAAGGTGGTATGGATAGTCGCACTTATGCTGATAATGATATCCATCGTATGCCTGTTCTCCTCCACGTCCCGCCTGCTCACAGGCAACCAGACGAGGCTCGACATTGTGAGAGGGCAGTCGATTATTGCCGTCCTCGGACTCGGTCTCATAGTACTGTGCTACAACATCAAGAATATCAAAGTCTTCAGATGGTTTGCAAAATGGGGCGCCCTTGTCTCAATACTCCTGCTGCTGCTGCTCATATCGAAGATTGACACTCCCTTCATCAAATCCATAGAGTTGAACGGAGCCCGAAGAATATTGCAGTTGGGAGGTTTCCAGATACACGTATATGAAGTGGTGAAGGTGTCTATGGTGGTATATATGGCCTGGGCGCTGGATGCCTTCGACAGGAAGAAGCTGAAATGGCCGGCGGATGTCAAATACCAGAAACTGACATATATCTACGCACCTTTCGTGCTTGTGACTCTGATGGTGATTCCGGGCAGCAACACCGCTTCGGTATTCATCGCGGGCATAATGTTCATAGTCATCCTGCTCGGTGGAGGCAACTTCAAGGAAATGGGCCTTCTGGCATTGTTTGCGCTTGTGACGATAGGCGGATGCTTTCTCATCTACAAGATTTCCGATGGCAAGTACCTCGAAAGAATCGGGACGGCAGTGAGCCGTCTGACGGAAGATACGGACTGGGAAAGGATAGTGTTGGACAGCCGTATGGGCTCAAAAGACTACTATGACGCACTTGACGAGATACGCCAGCCGTACAGTGCGAGAATCGCCATCCACGAGGGCGGGATTTTTGGGAAGGGCCCGGGGCAGAGCACACAGCGCTACGTGGTGCCCGATATGTCGGAGGACTATATGTTCAGTTTCATTATCGAGGAGTACGGGCTTGTAGGGGCAATCGTGGTGATTTTCCTGTACGTCAGCCTTATGGCAAGAGGAGCGCTCATCGTCAGGAACTGCAAGGACGACAAATTCGCAAAACTCACGGTGGCCGGACTTTGCGTACTCATCACCGGACAGGCTTTCCTGCATATGTTCGTCAACGCGGACATAGGGCCTATGACAGGACAGACTCTGCCTCTCATAAGCCACGGAAACTCGGCGTTCCTATGCTTCTGCCTTGCGTTCGGAATAATACTTTCCATCAGCAGGACTGCCTCCAAGCCTATGGAAAAACAGCAGGAAGAGGCGGAACCGCTTATGGAACATCACGACAACATCAACGATCTGGACATTCTTGAGAAACTATGAAATACAAAAAACTTCGTGTAATAATCAGCGGCGGCGGCACCGGAGGGCACATCTTCCCCGCGGTGAGCATCGCCAACAAACTCAGGGAAGTCAACCCCGAAACCGAGATTCTGTTTGTCGGGGCTGAAGGGCGTATGGAGATGGAGAAGGTTCCCGCAGCCGGTTACAGGATTGTGGGGCTTCCCATACTCGGACTTCAGAGAAGGCTCACGCCCGCCAACATCATCAACGACATCAAAGTGCCGTTCAAGCTCTGCCAGAGTCTCCGCAAGGCCGGCAGGGTAATTGACGAGTTCAAACCCGACATCGTTGTGGGTGTGGGAGGATACGCCAGCGCGCCCCTCCTGTGGAAGGCTTCGGGCAAAAAGATTCCCACCCTCATCCAGGAGCAGAACGGTTTCGCGGGTCTGACCAACAAGATTCTGGCGAAGCGCGCCGGAAGCATCTGCGTGGCTTACGACGGAATGGAAAGATTCTTCCCCGTCGACAAGATAAGGTTCAGCGGGAATCCCATCCGCTCGGAAATTCATCCGTACGGAGAGGCCGAGAAGGCCGAAGGTCTGAAATACTACAACTTGAGTCCTGCCAGAAAGCACATACTCGTCGTGGGGGGAAGCCTTGGCAGCGGAACACTCAACAAGTCAATGAAAGTCTGGATAGAAGCGGGATGCCCCGGAGGAGAAGACGTGGAGATATTGTGGCAGTGCGGCAAATACTACAAAGCGGGAATCGATGCCTTTATGAGCGGACGCGACCTGCCGTTCATCCATCACACCGACTTCATAGGGAGGATGGACCTGGCCTACGCCTGCGCCGACGTCATCATCAGCCGTTCCGGCGCCTCTTCCATCTCGGAAATCTGCGCCGCGCACAAGGCCGCGGTGTTCGTACCCTCTCCGAATGTCGCCGAAGACCACCAGACGCACAATGCTATGGCACTCGTGAACAAGGGGGCCGCAATGATAGTCAAGGATTCGGAAGCGGCGGAAAAACTGCTTTCTGCCGCTTTGGAGCTTGTGCACGACAGTGCCGCAATCGCGGAAATAGAAAGGAACGTTGCGCCGCTGGCACGGCTTGATGCCGCCAAGACAATAATAGATGAGGTTTACAAACTTGTAAAGTAATGACAGACGTATATTTCATAGGCATTGGAGGCATCGGAATGAGCGCCATCGCCAGATATTACAAATTCAAGGGACTCCGCGTCAGCGGTTATGACAGGACTCCCTCGGACCTCACGCGCCAATTGGAGGCGGAGGGTATCGGAGTGCACTACGAAGACAATCCCGATTTCGTCCCGAAGAACGTTGAAGACACCCTGGTGGTATATACTCCCGCCATACCCGCCGATATGAGCGAACTTGTCTATGTGCAGACTCACGGCTACCGGGTGGTCAAACGCTCCAAAATCCTCGGGGAAATAACTAAGGGCCAGACTTGTCTGGCAGTTGCCGGAACTCACGGCAAGACTACCACATCCACCCTCGTGGCCCATATACTCACCGAATCCGGCAGCGGCTGTTCCGCATTCCTCGGTGGCATTTCCAAGAACTACGACACCAATTTCCTGGTAAGCCACACTCCCACCGTCGTGGCCGAGGCCGACGAATTCGACCGTTCCTTCCTGCAGCTGCACCCCTCCATTGCAGTCATCACGGCAATGGATGCAGACCATCTCGACATCTATGGAGATCTCGCCCACGTGCAGGAGGCCTTCCGGCAGTTCGCTTCCCAGGTCAAGGACTGCGTGATTCTCAAATACGGGTTGCCGCTTACCGCCGGGCACACCGATGCGAAAATTCTCACATACCACTACAAAGACACTCGTGCGGATTTCCACGCGGAAAACCTGTCCGTGGATGCAAGCGGGCATTTCACCTATGATCTTGTGTATCCCGACGGAAAGATAAGCGGCATCCGCGTAGGCACTCTCGGATGGGTGAACGTGGAGAACAGCGTCGCCGCGGCGGCGATATGCCTCCTCTACGGCGTCGCTCCCGACAGCATACACCACGCCATAGCCTCCTTCCAGGGAGCAAAAAGAAGGCTTGACGAGCATATAAACAACGGCAGGATAACCTACATCGATGATTATGCGCATCATCCTGAAGAACTCGCCACAGCCATATCCTCCATCAGGGAAATATTCCCCGGCAGGAAGATTACCGGCATCTTCCAGCCTCACCTCTACACAAGGACAAGAGACCTCGCCCCGGACTTCGCGAAAGCGCTGAGCGGACTCGACAAACTGATTCTCCTCGACATCTACCCTGCGCGGGAAGAGCCCATTCCGGGGGTCACTTCAGAGATTATTTTCAAGGACGTTACGGCGGCGGAGAAGGTACTCATCTCCAAGGAAGAGCTTATGCCGATGCTGGAAAAGGAAGACATCGACGTGCTCGTAACCTTCGGAGCCGGCAACATAGACAGATTCATCGAACCCATCAGGGAAATGCTCGAAAAAAGATAGATGAAAGCCTGGTTGAAATATCCGATTGTTCTGGCAACTGCCGCACTGTTCTGCGCAGGGGCTCTGGTTCTGCGCCGGCACGACAGTGCAGAGAAAGAGCTCATAACCTGCCGGGATATGGAAATCCGCATTGAGGGAGAGCACCAGTTCGTAACGGAAACGGATGTCAAATCCTATATCCTCAACGGATACGGCCAGGTGGTAGGGAAAAAGATAGACAGCATCAGACTGTACCGGATTGAGGAAGTGCTTGACTCGAAGAGCGCCGTACTCAAGAGCGAGGCCTGGGTCACCCGTGACGGCATTATGCACGTGAGCATAGAGCAGCGCATACCGGTCGCAAGATTCGACAGACAGGGCGGAGGTTTCTATGTGGATGACAGAGGAGGAATATTCCCTCTCCACAGCACTTACACCGCACCCGTGCCTGTCATCAAGGGACATATTCCGGTAAGCACGAGCCCCGGATACAGGGGGATGGCGCCGAAACCGGAGGAACGCGAATGGATAGGAAGCATCCTCGGCCTGCTCAACTATATGGAAAGGAACAGGAAATGGAGGGACAGGTTCCCCGCTATGTCCGTTGCGTCCAACGGCGACATCATACTCCAGCCCGAAGAAGGCCGGGAAAAAATCATTTTCGGCCATCCTGACAATTTCGAAGCGAAATTCTCCCGGATATCGGAATATTATACTCAGATTGTCCCCTCTCACGAGGAAGGATACTATTCGTCCGTCAACGTCAAATACAACAACCAGATAGTCTGCAGAAAATAATAAAAAATAATATGGAAGAAAGATACATAGCGACCGTCGATCTCGGCACAAGCAAAATTGCACTGACTGTAGCAAGAGTCTATGGTGAAAGCATCGAAATCATTTTTTACAAAGAGACAGCATCGGACTGTGTCCGCCAGAGCAAAGTGCTCAATCCCAAGCGCGCCGCAGTGCCTCTGAAAGAAATCATCAGCAGTGCAGAGGAAGAGCTCGGCATCAGGATTCTCCAGGTAGTCATCGGGCTTCCCCGCTTCAGCGTCCGTCAGGAAACCGCATCCGCCAGCATGGAATGCAGCGACGCATCTTCCTGCATCAGCCAGGAGGACGTGGATGCCATCAAGAACCTCGCTCTGGACACCTATCCTCTGGAGGATCCCGACAAAGAGGAAATCTACGGTGCGGTAACCCAATCCTTCAGCACCGATGAGTCAATCAATCTTCCGGAAGAAGACATCGTCGGTATGGCAAGCAATACGCTTGAGGGCAATTTCAAGATATTTGTAGGTGCAAGAAAAGCCGTCAAGAACATAGACATTATGCTCAATAACGCCGGTGTGGCACCCGCACGCAAATTCTTCCTTCCCAAGGCAACAGCCGATGCCGTCCTGAGCGATGAGGAAAAGGAGAACGGTGTCGCGCTCATTGAAATGGGTGCCGGAGTCACATCCCTGTCAATCTACCAGAGGGGTATCCTCAGACAATATACAGCGATACCTTTCGGCGGCAAGGTAATCACAACCGACATCAAATACATCTGCGGCTTCAGGGAGGCACTGGCAGAGAATATAAAGATGGCCTACGGCGCCTGTATGCCCGACCGGCTTCTCTCTATGAAAGACAAGATTATCCAGGTGGAATACAACGAGGACGGCGGCAGCAAGCAGGTTGAAGTGAAATACCTCTCCGAGATTATCACGGCCAGAGTTAAAGAGATTGTGGATGCTATGCTATACACGATTCAGGAAAGCGGATACTCCGACAAGCTCCGCAACGGAATAGTCCTCACCGGCGGCTGCGCCAACCTTACGGGCTGCGCCAATTTCATCAGGGAACTTTCCGGCTTCAATGTAAGAATCGGTTATCCGAGGAGCAAATTCATCTCGGCAAGCGGGTTCCCCGGTCTCAGCGAAACATCCGCCGCAGCTTCCGTGGGAATGCTTCTGCTTGCAAAAGAAGACCGCCATCTGAACTGCACGACCGAGCCGGAGCTCAAGACGGAGCCGCAACCCGAACCCGAGGAGGTCCAGACGGAGGCGGAAAATGTAACGTCCCCGGAGACAGGCGCTGATGCCGGAGCAATGAACGGAACGGAGAGCGGGTCGGAGACGGTGGCGGCTCAGGAACTTCAGGGGACCCTTTTCCCGGAAATGCCCGATGAAAAAGATACGGCAAAGAAAGAGGAGCGCGGCAAAAAAGAAAGAAAAGGGTTCCGCATCTACTGGGGCCACAAAGTGATTGACACTATAGGAAATTTGTTTGAATCAATAGAATAAGGATATGGAAGACTTCATCACGGACATCACCCCGCAGAACTGGGAGACCAAGGACTCTATCATCAAGGTCGTAGGCGTGGGCGGCGGAGGCTGCAACGCAGTCTCGTATATGTATGACCAGAACATCGAAGGATGCGACTTCGTGGTCTGCAACACCGATTCGCAGGCTCTCCAGAAAAGCAACGTTCCCGTCAAGATTCAGATGGGAAGAGGACTGGGAGCCGGCACAGACCCCACAAAGGGGCGCAACGCCGCCATTGAAGCCCAGGAGGAAATTTCCAGAATAGTCTTCGGGGAAAAAACGAAGATGCTGTTCCTCACCGCCGGAATGGGAGGAGGCACCGGCACCGGCGCGACTCCGGTAATCGCAAAGATGGCCCACGAAAAGGGCATTCTGACGGTGGCGGTTGTCACGCTTCCGTTCAGCAATGAAGGGAACGAAGCCCTTTCAAGAGCCATCGACGGCATTCACGAGCTTGAGCGCAACGTGGATTCGCTGCTGATTATCAACAACGAAAAACTTTACGATTACTTCGGCGACCTGCTCATATATGATGCTTTTCCGAAGGCGGATGAGGTACTGGCCACGGCCGTGAAGGGAATCATCGAGATAATCAACAAACCCGGATATATCAACGTCGATTTCGAGGACGTGAAGACAATGATGAAGAACAGCGGAATGGCCCTGATGGGATGCGGTACGGGAACGGGGCACAACCGTATAGAAGATGCCATAAAGCAGGCTTTCGAATCCCCTCTCCTCAATGACTTCGACCTCAAGACAGCCAAGAACGTCCTCATAAACATCACCACCGGCAAAAACGAAAAAGGTCTGAAGATGGCGGATCTCGGTGAGGTGAATGCAAAGATCAGCGAATACACCGGAGGAGCCAACAATTTCAAGCGCGGTCTTATTTTCGATGAAGACCCCGATGCGGGAGACAGAATCCAGATAACGGCCATCGCCACCGGATTCGCATTCAACAACCTTATTGGTCCCGACATCAATCTGGGCAAGCTCATTTTCATCGACAAGGATTTCGTTTACAACAAAGAGAAACTCGCCTCCGAAGACGGGCTGTCGCTGCCGGAAGACAGCAATTCCCACATCATCTACTCCAATGAAGCCTTTACCCCGGCCTTCTGTTATGACCCCGACAAGAAGCCGGTGCTTCTGGTCGGCGACGGACAGGACAATGAGCTTGAAACGGTTCCGGCCATTGACAGAGCAAAAAAGAAGAAGGAGATATGAAAAGGACAAGAGTGAGATTCGCGCCGTCGCCCACCGGCCCCCTCCATATGGGCGGAGTGCGCACGGCATTGTATAACTACCTGTACGCCAAGCAGAACGGCGGAGATTTTATAATCCGCATTGAGGATACCGACTCACACAGATTCGTGCCGGGGGCGGAGCAGTACATCATAGAGGCCCTGCGCTGGTGCGGAATCATTCCCGACGAAGGTGTGGACGCCAACGGCAAGGTCGTGGAAGAAGCATCCGCCAGACATCCCCATGCTCCCTACAGACAGAGCCAGAGAAGGGGCATCTACCGCAAATATGCAGAACAGCTGGTTGATGCCGGATTCGCATACTACGCATTTGACACCGCGGAGGAACTTGAAGCAAAACGCGCTGAAGCCGAAGCCGCGGGCCGGACATTCATCTATAACTATGAGACACGCAAGGCTCTCCGCAATTCGCTGACTATTCCTGCCGCCGAAGTGGCGGAACTGCTCAAGACGCGCAATGACTGGACCGTGCGTTTCAAGATGCCGGAAGACACCGTCGTGCCTATGGATGACCTTATCCGCGGGCACATCGAGGTCAACACGTCAACGCTGGACGACAAAGTGCTATGGAAAAGAGCTGACGAACTGCCCACATATCACCTTGCCAATATAGTCGATGACCACCTGATGGAAATAACGGAGGTCATACGCGGTGAGGAATGGTTGCCATCGCTCCCCCTGCACTATCTGCTTTACAAGGCATTCGGCTGGGAGGACACTATGCCCCGTTTCGCCCACCTTTCACTTCTGCTGAAACCTGTCGGGAACGGCAAGCTGAGCAAGCGGGACGGTGACAAGATGGGATTCCCGGTATTCCCTCTGCTATGGACCAATGCAGATGGAGAAACGTCGCACGGCTATCGTGAGGACGGTTATTTCCCGGAGGCATTTGTCAATATGCTTGCTCTTCTCGGATGGAATCCGGGAACGGAACAGGAAATATTCTCGATGGATGAACTCATCAGGGCATTCTCTATGGACAAGGTCCAGAAAGCCGGAGCGAAGTTCAATCCGGAGAAGGCGAAATGGTTCAACAGGGAGTATTTGCGCACGAAGTCGGATGCCGAGCTCGCAGAGCTGTTTATGCCGATACTTCTATGCAAATTGGGTGACGGTACCGGTATCTCCACCGCGGCACCAGATAATATTGGGGATAATGGCGCCACGGTGGAGACACCGGCACCTTGCCCTGATGGCACCGTCGCGTTGATGTCAGATGCCGCAAAAGCAAATGACAACACGACGGAGTCAGCGGCACCGTCTGTCAGTGCGGAGTATGTAACCCGTGTGGTTGGGCTGGTCAAGGAAAGGGCGACGTTCGTGAAGGATTTCTGGGACATCGCCTGGTATCTGTTCACGGCACCTGTGGAGTTCAACGGGAAAGATTTGTCGAAGTTCTGGAAAGAGGAGAACTACAGTCTGATGAAGCAGGCGGTGAACAATCTTCTGTCATCCGGCATCGAATGGACAAAGGAAGCCATCGAGGAGAATCTCGTGAACTACATCAAGGCCAACGAATGGCCTATGGGAAAGGTTATGAACTGCCTGAGGCTCGCACTCTCGGGTAGCGCCTCCGGCCTCGGAATAGCGGACATCCTCTCTCTCATCGGGAAAGAGGAATGTCGCAGGAGAATAGACTATATCTTCAGTCTCTAAATCTCAATCTTATCGATACGCCTCTGATGGCGGCCACCGGCAAATCCGGTGGTCAGCCATACGCGTGTCATTGAAGTTATCATCTTATACGACACGAACCGGGCCGGCATAACCAGGACATTGGTGTTGTTGTGTTCCTTTATGACGCGAGCAACAGCGGTGTTCCAGGCCAGCCCAGCACGTATTCCCCTGTGCCTGTTGAGGCTCATTGCCATTCCGTTTCCCGTTCCGCACATCGCTATCCCGGCATCAACCTCACCCTTCTCCAGGGCGCTTGCCAGCTTATGCGCGAAATCGGGATAGTCACAGCTCTCGGGGCTGTCGCAACCGAAATTGACGACTTCGTGCCCTTTGCCGAGAAGGTAAGCCACGAGCCTGGTCTTATAGTCAAAAGCCGCGTGGTCGTTACATATACCGATTTTCATAAAAAATTCCGATTTGGCAGATTCCACAAAACAAACTACTTCTCCGCCGTTGCCGACAGAAGAACAACGTCCTTGCCCGACGGCAATTCCATTTCGGATGCTCCGTCAACGGGGATGTCCAGAAGATACATATATGTGAAAACATATGATTCGTTGCCCTTTTCCGGACTGTGAGTATGGGTTCCCACATAGGCGACGTCATCGTTCCTGAGCCAGGAGCCGTAGTAGCCGGGCCATCCGTAGGAGCCATAGAAACCGGAATAGCCGGAAACACCGAATCCGAAGCTCTTGCCTCCCGCCTTGAACTCAACGCAGGAAGTGTCTTCGGGCTTGTTGCCGGTCACAAGGAGATGTACGGTTTTCGTCCCCTCCGGCAGTGTGAGTTTCTGGCCGTTGCACAACAGGGCATTACGATAGTCAGGCACGCCGAATTCGAAAGGAATCCCCTTGTACTCCAAGGTTTTGGGAAGAATCTCGGCGGCGAAGGACTTGTGCTCCCTGCCGAGTTTGCCCTGGGTGGTGAAGACATCGGTGGTGATGGCCACAATATCGAAAGGAAGCTGCACGGTCTCGTATTCTTTTGCGGCCAGCCTGACAGAAGGCTCCGCCAGACGCAAGCGGAAAGTCTTGAGGGCGAAAGGAGAAGACTTGACTTCAAGCGACTTGCCGGAGAATGACGCATCTCCGATTCTGTCCTCAATGCCGTTCAGTTCCTCCGCACTTGCGATGGCGGAATTGAACATCACCTTGCCCTCTGCTCCCTTTCCGGATATTTCATACACACGCACAACCAGTCCGTCACCGTCCTGAGCCTTCTTGAGGGCTTTGATGCGAAGTGAAGGATTGCTTGTTCCTGCTATAGAGAAGGTCTTCCCCAGACTTCCTGTATGAGCTTCGGTCACATATGCGAACTTGCCCTGATTCAGGCAGTCCGCATCTATGTCGGCCTTCGAAGGCACCAAAGCACCGGGGTGGCCCACGATGGAATATGTGAAGCTGTGCCTGCCGAGGTCCTGACTGCTCTGCTCGGTAAATCCGTTGTCTCCGTCCGGGGTGTGAAAAAGAGTCAGACGAAGAGTATGGTCATCGGGCTTATCCCAACCGTATTTGTTGTCGTTCATTATCGTGACGCCGTAGCTGCCGTCCGGAGCCGTCATATCGGCCCACTGATGGGCGAACACCTCGTATGCGATGTCTGTATTGTTCCCCCTGGCTATGTGGCCCATTCCCATATCGTATTCGGCCTCGGGAGCATCGAAGGACACGGGGAAACTTGCCTTCAGCAGGGAGGCCCGGGACTGCCAGTCAACGGTGTTGACGACATCAATCCTGTCGTCCGCCGCACCGTCCGTCAGGACCACCTCCTGAACGAAAGTCGAGCCTGCGTGCTTTCTCTCGATACGCACTGCCGCCATAAGGGGGCCGCACTTCGAAACCGAAATCTTCACGTCGTCGCTGACGGCAGAAGGCTTGCGGTCCATCACTCCCTTGACAATCTCCCAGGAAGGCCATTCCGTAGAGGCGTTGCCGTCAAAGAAGGCCAGCGAGAACGCCTCCCCTTTCCGGACAAGTTCACGACCGCATCGCTTGTCAATTATCGAACAGATGTCGCCGTTGGCATCGAAGGAAAGCTTGTAAATCCTGTTTTCAATGCCCTTTGCGGAGGCCTTCAGTACGGATGAGGTCTTTTCGGCCCTCGTTGACGGCCTGAAATCATAGGCGGAAAGACTCAAAGAAGGGTCCTTGCCGGCAAAAGCGACGCAGACCGCATTCCCTTCCCTGCTGATGACCTGGGATTTCACTTTCCGGCCGGACGGAGCATACACATCCACGGATCTGCATCCTTCCGGAATTTCCAACCTGACGCTTGTGACGCTTGGATTGTCCGCCGAAATAGGGTTATAGACCACAACGGGCACGCCCTTGGCCCTGGTGTCGAGGGCGGGAGCAAACGATTTCACCGCGCTCTCAACTACGGAATTCATCTGCCTCATTGTGATGTATTCGTCATTGTATGAGAACTGATAAGCCTCGGGGATGCTGGTACCGGTGAGGTCATCGTGGAACTGATGCCAGATGACCCTCTTCCAGCCGTTGTCAATTATATAATGAGGATAGCTGATGCCGCCGAACATATCGGAAATTGCCGACACGGTCTCCGCCGACCCCAGAAGCCACTCGTTGCGGCGGTTGAGATTCTTCATCTCCGCCTTCGATGTGTAGCAGCCTGTGGCGTGGACGTCCATCAGCAGTTCGCCCTGATATTCCGGGAGTCTCTTGTCCCACAGGAAATCCTTGAACATATCGTCCGATGTGGCGAACTTCAGATTGTAGCCCGGCCCCGGATTGTGGATGGCGTCATTTATATACCTTACACCGGTAGGGGTGGCTGAACCTCCTCTGTCGCCAGTGCCGAAGTACCTGTAAATTGCGGGGATGTCGGAGAAGTAATCAAAAACCTTCTTGAATCCGGGCCAGTCCGTAACCGGCTCACTCGGACTCCAGCCATAGCCGCCTCCGTCCATAGCCGCCATAACCTTGCCACCGTCAAGCCCCTTCCATATTCCGAAATGGAACGGATACTTCATCCCGTTTGCATAGAACGGTTTATGACGCCAGCCGAGTTTCTGGGTTCCGAAGCCTATGAGTCCGCAGTGGGCGGCCACGGAAGGCAGCTGGATTCCGAAACCGAAGCAGTCCGGCAGCATGATATCAGTGGACAGCACACCGAATTCCTCCCGATAAAAACGCTGCCCAAGCATAATGTTGCGGATAAAGGACTCTATGGAAGGCATATTGGGATCGGTCGCATCCCAGGATGCGCCGGAAATGTGCCAGCGGCCTTCCTTGACATATTTTTTCAGTTTGGCATAGAGCTCCGGATAATATTCCTTGGCCCAGGCATACTTGACTCCCCCTTCGAAGTTGAAAACATACTCGGGATACTCCTCAAAGAGGGCGAAGTTCTGCACGAGGGTACTGTACAGATAGCTGTCGATGGATGTTTGCACAGTCCAGCGCCATTGAGTGTCGAAGTGTGCGTTCGACACCATATATACCATCGGTTTGCCGGCAGAATCGGGCCGGGGTGCTTCAGCGGCCGTCGCTATGACGGGAGAAGCCATCAGGGCGAGAAGGAATAGAAGAGTTTTCATATGCGTATTGTTAATTTCGTTCATCGTTCTCTACAAATATAGTAATCTTTCCGATGATGACGAACCCTCTCAACCGGGAGCACGACGGTTTAATGGAAAAAGGCACTTCCCCCGCTTGATTTTTCAACAATTGTGTTTATCTTGCAACCATAGTTCATTTTCAGCGCTGGATTTTCCGGGAATGTATGATTCGTACCCAGCTGTGGGGGAGCCCAAGTTTGCCGAACACTTCAGTAGCGACGAAGTCATGGCTGAACCGTCAGACCGTTTTGCGAGGTCTCCCGGCCGGAAAATC